>JAZODX010000029.1:0-1807 GCA_045597265.1 Eubacteriales bacterium
TCATAAGTTTGACGGCAAGAAAAATACCCACCCCGTTCACTATCCCGTTCCGCTCGGACATGAGATCTCGGGTTACGTAGCCGAGGTTGGGGAGGGCGTGAGCGATTTCGCGGTCGGCGATCCGGTTACGGTTGACCCCAACTGGAGCTGTGGCCGCTGTTCCTTCTGCCGGAAGGGGATGCCGAGCTTTTGCACGCATGCGCGGGGTGTCGTAAAAGGGATGGCACAGTATGTTGTCGCACCCGCCGAGAACGTTTATCACCTGCCTGCCGGCATGGATATGCGGCTCGCCGCGCTGGCAGAGCCGGTTTCCTGCTGTCTGCACGGTCTTGATTTGCTCGATATCCGCGCGGGTCAGAGGGTAGCCATCGTCGGCTTTGGTGCAATCGGCGCGATGATGCTCAAACTCATCAAGCAGGCGGGCGCCGCCGAGATCATCGTGCTTGAGACCAACGAAAGCAAGCGGGATGCGGCACTTGCGATGGGCGCGGACCGTTTCCTCTCCCCCACCGACGAGGAGGCCGTCGAGGAGTTGATCCGCACCTGCAACATTGACCGCGTCATGGAATGCGTCGGTATCTCCGCCGCGCAGAAAACCGCTCTGCGCGTGGCGGGAAAGGGGGCGGTCGTCGTCCTCTTCGGCGTCAGCGATGAGGCGGATCTTCTTCCGTTCTCGGTTTATGAGGCGTTTACGCATGAGCTTACGGTAAAGACCTCTTTTGTTAACCCGCATACCATGCAGCGCGCCATTGACGTGATCCGCTCGGGCATCTTCGACCCCGATACCGTCATCAGCCGCGAGCTTGGCATGGATGAGGTTGAGGAAGAGCTTCGCACACGGACCTGGAGCCGTGCGGGGAAGGTTATCGTCAAAATTGAAGGATAAATCCGCCTGGCCGACCGACTCTTGCTTTTTCTGTCAGGATGGGGTATAATAAACCTGATAGATTAAAAGGGAGGGCGAGTAATGAGCCTTATCTGTTCCCCCGATAAGCATCTTTCCGAAGCCGAACGGTCGGTGGTTGCATACATCAACCGCCAGCAATGCATCATCAATTTGCTGTCGATCTCCGATATCGCGGCGGGGGCGTTTGTCTCCAATGCTACGGTATCGCGCGCGATCCGCAAGTGCGGTTTTTCGTCTCTCTCCGAGATGAAATTCCGTCTTGCCGAGACCGCCCGCGCCGATCATACGGCATATGAAATGAATAAGATTCTCTCAAAATCCTATGAAGAGTGTCTGGAAACCATCAAGCGCATCGACATCGATGCGGTTGTCCGCATTGCGGATCTGCTGCACGGTGCGCGCGCCGTCTATCTGCTGGCGAACGGCCTGACGGCACTTGTGGCCGAGGAGTTTGCCGTTCAGCTGCAATGTCAGCATATTCCCGTCTGCGTCATCTCGGACACACAGATGATGCGGAAGATGGATCTTCTGACGGCGGAGGATGATCTCGTGATCGTGCTGACCGTCAAAAACTCTGCACCCGAGCTGCTCATCGGTGCGCAATTGGCGAAAAAAAAGGGAGCGGCAATTGTCACCTGCTGTCTGACGCGCGGCACACCGCTTGACGAGATTTCGGACATCGTCGTTTACGGGCACACCCAGTCGATTTCTCCAAACCGGCTCTTCGGCAGCACCTCCCGTCTTGGACTTACCATCATTACCCGCACCATTGTCGAATACATGATGACACAGGGAGACTGAGCGATAAAGAATGAAAAACCACCCGCCGGGTGGTTTTTCATTTTCGTCGTTACGCCTGTGCACCGTAGCGCTGCTTGACCGCATTCACCTTGGTCTGCT
>JAZODX010000030.1:0-6002 GCA_045597265.1 Eubacteriales bacterium
TGCAGTTATTCTCAAAGCCCCAGCACACCGCCGCCAACAGCACGAACAGCGAACCGGCTGAAAATTTGAAACTGCTGATATCCTCAAACGAAAGCAGCGCGCAGGACAGTACCACGAAGAAGATGCCTGCCCACAGACGGGGAGAGATTTTTTCTTTGAAGATCATCAGCGCAATGATCGCCGTCGCCACGATCTCAAAGTTGTTCAGCAAGGACGCATTTGCCGCCGTGGTGTTGTCAAGCCCGATCAGCAAAAAGATGGGTGCGGCAATGTCCAGCACGATCATCGCAATGGTATGCGGAAGCTCCGCCTTCGTAATGCTTTCCTCGGTAGCTTGTATCTTTTTCCCGTTGCGGATCAGAGCGATCACGCCCATACCAAGCCCCGCGCCAACGTACAAAAATCCTGCCATCAGGGTAGACGGCATATAGTCAAGAAGTAGCTTGGAAAAAGGCGAGTTGACGGCGTACAGCGCCGCCGCAAGAATGGCTAAAAAGATGCCGTAGGTCAGTTTGTTCTTCATAGCAGCTTGTCAATAGCTCCCTTGAGATTCTCAATGGCGTCCTCGTCGTTCTCCTTCACCGCGTCCACGATGCAGTGGTCGATGTGATCCTTCAGAATGACCTTACTCACGCCCGTGATCTCCGATTTGATCGCCGAAAGCTGAATGAGCACGTCGCTGCAGTCCCGCCCTTCCTCAATCATCTTTTTCACGGCGTTCATGTGCCCGATCGCCCGCGACATGCGGTTCAAAACCGCCTTGGTGTGCTCGTGTTTATGTTGTTCCATAGTAACACCCCCATATCCCCCCAGGGGGGATATATTAAGTATATCATATTTTCATCATTTCGTCAACACCGTAAAACAATTTCATCTACTTACAGCGCATTAAATAAAAAAACACTTGCTCAAGCAAGTGCTTTTTCCGTCTGCCAACGATAAAAAGATGTTTAGCGTTTTTTGTGATCGGATATGAATAATTATACCGCGAAAAGCAATATTTCATCCGCCCGCAAAAAAGTAGATTTGATGGAAAAAGGCCTTGTCTTTCGACAAGGTCTTTTTCTGGCTATGGGCTGCAAAAAAGATATTATCGGCATTTTGCAAATGAATTCAAACTCTCACCTAACCGTTAGTTTTTAGTGATATTCCGTCTTCGACGGAGTGATATATTTTGCTACGCAAAATGTGATATTGAAACCTGCGGTTTCAGTGTATTATATTCGCCCCTAACACCCGCAGGCATATCACTTGCGAAGCAAATATCACGCACCGAAGGTGCATATAACTCGCCGTAAGGCGAATATAACAGAAAACGACAAGTTTCTGTCGAAACTTGTCGTTTTCTGTCTATGTGCTATGAAAAAGATATTTTTGCGTTTTATAATAAGGTTTCGAACCCGAGTAAAATAAATGCTTTTCAACCATCGGGAGAAAAGCTACATCAGCACTTCTTCACTATTCACTATTACTTATTACTTGCCAAAAAACGACAGGAGGTTTTAGTGAAAAGTGAAGAGTGAAAAGTGAAAAAGTAAAAACGACAACCTTCTGTCGAAGATTGTCGTTTTTTGGCGCAGAGGGAGGGATTCGAACCCTCGTGCGCTTTCGCGCAAACTGATTTCGAGTCAGCCCCGTTATGACCACTTCGATACCTCTGCATATATGTTAAACTCCTTTCGGAGTATAACGACGATTCAATTTATTATCGAACTGGGAACCCCGTTATGTCCTGTTGCGGTGCCCGAAATTTTTGCTCGCTCATCGCTTCGCAAAATTTCGACCGCGGCCACTCCTTATTGCTCGCTTTATCCGCCACAGGCGGCGCTCGCAAACGTCCCCACTTCGATACCTCTGCATATATGTTAAACTCCTTTTGGAGTATAACGACGATTCAGTTCGTCGTGCGACAATCTCACACAACGCAAATCATTATACCACAACTCTCTTAAAATTGCAAGTCTTTTTTGAATTTTTTCAATATTTTTTTCAAAACACGATTTGCAGACATATCCGATCGGACGGGCGCATATGGTTGAACAACGAAACCGATAGACATGGAGGAAAGGCATATGTTTATTTATTCGCTTCGCGCAAGTACGCTGAAATTTTTCGGTATAGTGGGTGTTGCGCTCGCTGCGCTGATCACGCTGATTGTTTTCATTCCAACCGACAGACCGGTAACGTCGTCGGCGCCGATGACGCAAACGGTATCCTATCATTACGATAAGGTCAAAACCGAAGAAAACCGTGTGGAGTTTTTACGCCAATTCGGATGGGAAGTAAAAGGAGAACCGCTTGAAGCAGAAGAAGTAACCATTCCTGCAGAATTTGACAAGGTCTTTGCCGGGTACAATGAAATCCAGAAATCGCAGGGTCTGGATCTCGGACGCTATAAAAACAAAAAGGTGATGCGATATACCTATGAGATCATAAACTACCCCGATTACGACGGCAAGGTGATTGCCAATATTCTGCTCTACCGTAACAAGGTTATTGGCGGGGACATCTGCACGGCTGATGTTCACGGGTTCATTCACGGATTTGAAAAAAAATAACAGAAAAAAGAGTGAGGCCGAGCGGTCTCACTCTTCTTCGTCTGCATATGCCGCAACGCCGGTCATCTTTCCTATCTCACGGAATCCGTCAATCCCCGCGCGCTGAATTGCGCCGAAAATGCGGTAACGCAATCCCTTATGTTCACGATCAAGCGTGCGCAGCAGCTGTTTCATCGTCTCACGCTCGGTATGTCCGTCAGCAGGGCAGGGGGATTTGATTACAGGCAGCTCTACCTTTCCCGCGAAATAGCGAATATCCTTTTCGGGACAGTAAATCAGCGGTCGAATCAAATAGAGATCACTGCGGGAAAGATAGGTAAGTGGCTGGAAACAGCCAATCCGTCCCTCGTGAAAGAGGTTAAGCATAAAGGTTTCGACGACGTCATCAAAATGATGCCCAAGCGCAACCCGCGTGCAGCCCAGCGCCTTTGCCGCCTGATGCAGCGAGCCGCGCCGCATTTTGGCACAGAGTGAGCAGGGATTGGATTCCTTGCGCACATCAAAGATAATATGCGAAATCTGCGTGGGAATCACGTGATAGGGAACGTCAAGCGAACGGCAAAGCGCTTCGATCGGAGAGAAATCCATGCCTTCAAAGCCCATATCTACGGTAATGGCAACAAGCTCAAAGGGAACAGAATAGAATCTGCGCAAAGCGGCCATGGCGTAGAGCAGGGTAAGCGAGTCTTTGCCGGCCGAGACACCGACCGCAATCTTGTCGCCCGCGGCAATCATGTCATAATCGGCAACCGCACGGCGCGTATAACTGAGAATGTGTTTAAGTTCTTTCATGAAACACCTTTTATCAAAGAAATCAGCCTTTGCATATGCTGTCAGCAGTAACGAAAAAGGGGAAAACCATATGGCAATTAAGATTTACATCGATCAGGGGCATAACCCGGTCAATCCCAATGCAGGGGCAGAAGGGAACGGTCTGAGAGAGCAGGACGTCGTTTACAGCATCGGCCAATCTCTCGCCGCGCTTTTGCGTGCCGACGGGAATTTTGAGGTTCGTCTTTCGCGGCCGACCCCCACGACACAGCTGGGCACGAGCAACGCGTCCAGCCTTGCCGTAAGAGTACGGGATGCCAATACCTGGGGGGCTGATTATTTTATCAGCCTACACACGAACGCATCTGCAAATACCGACGCAAGCGGAAGTGAGGGCTTCGCCTTCAGCCGCAACTCAACCGCATTTGCGTTAGGCGAGGATATCCTCACGCGTCTTGCTGAGGCAACCGGCCTGCGCAACCGAGGAATGAGCGTGCGGACAAATCTCTACGTTTTGCGGCGAACGGAGATGCCGGCCGTACTGATTGAGCTCGGCTTTATTACCAATCCCGGAGATGCCGCTCTCATGAGTGATAATCCGGATCTGTTTGCACGGGGGATTTACAACGGAATTCTCGAGTACTTAAACTAAGAAAAACCTCAGCTGAGAAGTGCGCGGAAAGCATCCTCATCAAGCACGGGAATCCCGAGTGCCTCGGCACGGGTCAGTTTAGAGCCTGCTTCTTCTCCGGCGACAACGTAGGTCGTTTTCTTTGACACGGAGGAGGAGACCTTTCCGCCCCGTTCAGTGATCATTGCAGACGCTTCCGATCGAGTAAGCGTAGGCAGGGTGCCGGTCAGAACGAAGGTCATTCCGGCGAGATTATCGGCCGTCGGAAGCTGTACGGGAACAGCAAGAACGCCTGCCCGGATCAAACGGTTGCAAAGAGCAATATTTTGCGGATGAGAGAAGAAATTCACCACGCAATCGGCGGTTACAGCACCGAAATCGTCAATTTCACAAAGCTCGTCACGGGTTAAACTGAAGCAGGCTTCGAGAGAACCGGCGCGGTGCGCCAACGCTGCGGCGGCAACTGCGCCGACATTGCGGATCCCAAGTGCAAAGATCAGCCGCTCAAGTCCCGCCTCCTTTGAGTGTTCTATCGCGGAGACAAGATTCTGTGCGCTTTTCTCCCCCATGCGCTCAAGGGAAGCAATCCGATCAACCGTCAAAGAATAGAGATCGGCCGCATCGGCAATACAGCCATGCGCAAGCAGAAGCTCAACGATCTGCGGTCCGAGTCCGTCAATTCCCATTGCGCCCTTTGCCGCAAAATGCTCGATTCCGCGTGCCAACTGGGCCGGGCAAGCGGAATTGGTACAGCGAATTGCCGCTTCTCCCTCATCACGGAACACCGCTTCTCCGCAGGACGGACAAACGGTGGGCATATGATATTCCACCTCGTTACCGGTTCTTTTTTCCGGATGTGCACAAACAAGCTCGGGAATAATGTCGCCGGCCTTCTGTACCGTCACCACGTCGCCGAGCATAATGCCTTTTTCACGGATAAAATCCAGATTATGCAGGGTCGCACGGGTGACCGTCGTGCCGGCAAGCCGAACGGGATCAAGAACTGCAGTCGGTGTCAGCACGCCGGTTCGGCCGACAGCCACCGTGATCTCGCGAAGCACCGTTTGCTTCTGCTCGGGCGGGAACTTATACGCAACCGCCCATTTTGGTGTATTCGTTCCTTCACCCATGATTCTGCGATCGGCAAAGCGGTCAAGCTTGATGACAACGCCGTCAATATCACAGGGAAGGGAATCGCGCAAAGTGCCGATGCGCTCAATCTCAGCGATAATCGGCTCAGGCTCGGCCGGAAGAACCGCATGAGGAATCATCTTAAAGCCGAGCGCGCGAAGCTGCTCGAGCGACTCACTGTGAGCAGCGGGAACGGCACTCTCCCCCCACTCGGCCGACTGCAGATTAAAGACGTAAATATCAAGGCCGCGTTCGGCCGCGATTTTCGGATCGAGCTGACGCAAGGAACCTGCCGCCGCATTGCGCGGATTGGCCAGCAGAGGCTCTCCTGCGGCCTCTCTTGCCGCGTTAAGCGCTTCAAAGCGTGCACGGGGCAGAAATACCTCGCCACGTACGCAAAGTGAAGGAACGGGCAAATTCAGCGTCAGAGGAATCGAACCGATCGTCCGCAGATTCCGCGTGACGTCCTCACCAACGGCACCGTCGCCGCGTGTTGCGCCGCCGACGAACCGACCGTCCCGATAATTGAGTGCAACGGAGAGGCCGTCAATTTTGGGTTCAACCGAACAGACTGCCCCCGGAATTTGCTCTTTGACTCGGGCAAGAAAGGCACGCAGCTCATCGTAATCAAAAACGTCGGTCAACGAGCCCATAGGAACGCTGTGTGTTACCTTAACAAACCCCTCCAACGGCTCTCCGCCAACGCGGTGCGTGGGAGAATCGGGATCGTCAAGCTCGGGATGAGCCGCTTCGAGCTCCTGCAGGCGGCGATATAATGCATCATAGGCGAAGTCGCTGATTTCGGGTGCATCCTCCACATAATATCGATGCGCGTGATAAGCAAGTTCCTTGCGCAGCTGTAAAATTTGTTCTTTAACCGATTGAGCGGACATCCTATTGCCTCCGTTTAA
>JAZODX010000031.1:0-15083 GCA_045597265.1 Eubacteriales bacterium
GATTTCAGGACTGCACAATTCGATGCAAACGCTTCATCTGCTCTCGAACGCCAAGACGCGCTCAATCAGCGCAGAGAATCTGACGGGAGAGAAGGGACGGGGCGGCATGGCCGTCGAGGGAACGGGGGCTGACCCTGCACGCGATCTAGGCCTTGGCTGGAAGGTCAGCCCGTCATTTCTGCTTGAGGGCAATTCGGTGACGACGATTGCCGATATTGAAGGCCCGGGTGCAATTCAGCATATCTGGATGACGATCGGACGGCTCAACGGCAAGGACGTTTGGCGCGACTTTATCCTGCGCATTTATTGGGACGATCAGGCGTGGCCGAGCGTTGAGGTTCCGGTGGGTGATTTCTTCGCCAACGGCTGGAACGAATATGCGCACGTCAATTCGCTTGCCGTCTGCACCAATCCCGCGCGCGGCTTCAACTGCTATTGGACCATGCCCTTCCGCCGCCGCGCACGCGTGACCATTGAAAACCGCAATCCCGAGCCGATTTATCTCTATTATCAGATCGACTACGCGCTGGCCGAGGTTGAGGAGGACTGTGCCTATTTCTGTGCATCCTTCCGTCGCTCGAATCCGACCGTCGGTTCCCTGCATACCGTCATCGACGGCATCGAGGGTAAGGGGCATTACGTCGGTACGTATATGGCCTGGCAGGTCAACAACAACGCCTGGTGGGGAGAGGGAGAGATCAAGTTTTTCCTGGATGGGGATGACGAATATCCCACCATCTGCGGCACGGGCACTGAGGATTATTTTTGCGGTGCGTATAATTTTGACGTGCCGGGCGTAGGCTATACGGCTTACAGCACGGCCTATGCCGGACTTCCGCAGATCATCCGTCCCGACGGGCGTTACCGTGCAAATACCCGCTTTGGTATGTATCGCTGGCACATCACCGATCCGATTCGCTTTGAAGAAAATCTATGCGTAACCATTCAGGATCTCGGCTGGCGGAGTGAGCGGCGTTATCTGCCCCAGCAGAGCGATATTGCGTCGGTGGCGTATTGGTATCAAACCCTGCCCACCCGTCCGTTTGCGCCTCTCGGCGACCGTGATGCACTTGAAGTAATATAAATCGGAGGAAACGAAAATGAAAAAACGCTATGTCGGAGAATTTCCCGCAATCGGTATCCGTCCCGTGATTGATGCGCGGCGCGGCGCGCTGAAGGTGCGCGAGTCGCTTGAAGCCCAGACAATGGGGATGGCAGAGCGTGCGGCGGCGCTGTTCCGCGAGAATCTGCGCTATACCGACGGTACGCCGGTACGTGTCGTGATTGCCGATACGACCATCGGTCGGGTTGGCGAGGCTGCTGCCTGTGCCGATCAATTCATGCACGAGGGAGTCGCCGTTACCCTGACCGTCACCCCCTGCTGGTGCTACGGCTCGGAGACAATGGACACCGATCCCCATACGATCAAGGGCGTGTGGGGCTTTAACGGCACCGAGCGCCCCGGTGCGGTGTATCTTGCGTCGGTTCTCGCGGCACACGCACAGAAGGGACTTCCTGCGTTCGGCATTTACGGACATGATGTACAGGACGCCGATGCCGAGGAAATTCCCGCCGACGTGCGCGAGAAGCTGCTTCGCTTCGGCCGCGCTGCCATCGCCGTAGCAACCATGGAGGGAAAATCTTATCTCCAGATCGGTGCCATGTGCATGGGTATTGCGGGCTCGCTGATTTCCCCCGATTTCTTTGAGGATTATCTCGGGATGCGGGTTGAGTCGGTCGACGAGGTCGAAGTGCTTCGCCGAATCGATCGAGAAATATATGATAAAGCCGAATACGAAAAAGCGCTTACCTGGGTTCGAGAGAAATGCAGAGAGGGTCTTGATAAAAATCCCGATTTCATCCGCAGAAGCGACGCGCAGAAGGAAGAGGACTGGGCGTTTACCGTCAAATGCGCGCTCATTATCCGCGATTTGATGGAGGGGAATGCCAATCTGCCCGAGGGGGCAGAGGAGGAAGCGGTTGGGCACAACGCCATTGCCGCCGGCTTTCAGGGCCAGCGGCAGTGGACAGATGCCTATCCGAATACCGATTTCCCCGAGGCGCTCCTCAACAGCTCCTTTGACTGGACGGGCGCGCGCGAGCCTTATATCCTTGCCACCGAAAACGACACCCTCAACGGCGTAAGCATGCTCTTCATGAAACTGCTTACCGGCCGTGCACAGCTTTTTGCCGACGTGCGCACCTATTGGTCGGCAGATGCGCTGAAGCAGGCGGCCGATTTCACGCTGACCGGTCACGCGGCAGAGGCGGGCGGATTTATTCATCTCATTAACTCGGGCGCGGGTGCGCTTGATTTCAACTGCCGTTCGCGGGATGCGGACGGGACGCCGACGGTGAAGCCGTGGTATGAAGTAACCGATGCCGATGCCGACGCAATGCTTGCCGCGACCGAATGGTGCGCCGCCGATAACGGCTATTTCCGCGGCGGTGGTTTCTCCTCACGCTTTGTCACCGAAGCCGAGATCCCCTGCACCATGATGCGGCTCAATCTTGTCCGCGGCGTCGGGCCTGTTGTCCAGATTGCCGAGGGATGGACAGTGCATCTGCCGGACGAGGTCACCGATACCCTTTGGAAGCGGACAGACTATACCTGGCCCTGTACCTGGTTTGCCCCCCGCTGTGACGGAAAGCCCGGCTCCCCCTTTGCCTCGGCCTACGATGTCATGAACAACTGGGGCGCAAATCACGGCGCCATCAGCTACGGACATATCGGTGCAGATATAATCACGCTCTGCTCTATTCTGCGTATTCCCGTTTGTATGCATAACGTACCTGAAGAAGATATATTCCGCCCCGCCGTTTGGGGGGCGTTCGGTATGGATAAGGAAGGACAGGACTACCGCGCCTGTGCCGCCTTCGGTCCGCGCTGCAGGAAGGTGAGGGGCTGATGGAGAAGCGTTATGTGATCGGCATTGATTACGGCACGCTCTCCGGCCGCGCCATCCTGCTTGATGGACTGACCGGTGAGGAGCTGGCTGTATCCGAGCTTGCTTATCCGCACGGCGTGATGGATGAACAGCTTCCGAGCGGAAAGCCTCTGCCCGAGCGCTTTGCGCTCCAGCATCCCGCCGATTATCTTGAGGTACTGCGGCGCACGATTCCCGACCTGCTTGAGACAGGCGGAATCCCGGCTGATGCGGTGGCGGGACTTGGCATTGATTTTACCGCCTGCACCCTTCTTCCGCTTGACCGCCGCGGCGTTCCCCTTTGCTTTGATCCTGCCTACGCCAACGAACCGCACGCCTATGTGAAGCTCTGGAAGCATCACGCCGCACAGACCGAGGCCGACGAGATCACGGCCCTGGCGCGTGAGCGGGGAGAGGACTGGCTCAATATGTACGGCGGAAAGCTTTCCTCCGAATGGGCATTACCGAAGATTCTTGAGATATACCGCCGCGCACCCGAGGTGTATGCGGCGGCCGACCGATTTGCCGAGGCGGCCGACTGGCTCTCTTTTGTGCTGACCGGCAGAGAGACCCATTCTGCCGCATTTGCCGGATACAAGAATCTCTGGCGGGCAAAGAAGGGATATCCGTCACGCGAATTTTTCGCGGCACTCAAGCCCGCATTTGCAGACCTCATCGGCACGAAGCTTTCGGCCGAGGTGAATACCGCCGATCAGATTGCGGGATATCTCTCGGCCGAGGGGGCGGCGCTGACCGGCCTTGCCGAAGGAACGGCCGTCTCACTTCCCATGATCGACGCACACGCCGCCATGCCGGCCGTCGGTGCGGTCGAGCCGGGCGATTTCGTGATGATCATCGGCACCTCATCCTGCCATCTTCTGCAGGCTGACCGCGCCCCCGAGATTCGGGGAATCTGCGGCTTCGCCCGGGATGCCGTCGTGCCCGGATGCATAACCTACGAGGCAGGACAGGCCTGCGTGGGGGATGGATTTGCATGGTTTACCCGGCGTTTTCTGCCCGCATCCTATACCGAGGAGGCAGAGCAGGCAGGTATATCGGTGCACCGTCTGCTGCGTGAGCGGGCGGAAAAACTTGCGGTGGGTGAGAGCGGCCTGATTGCGCTCGACTGGTTCAACGGAAACCGAAGCGTGCTCAATGACGCAGATTTGTCGGGCGTTATCCTTGGCCTGACCCTGCGCACCCGTCCCGAGGAGATCTATCGCGCACTGCTTGAGGCAAGCGCGTTCGGCACGCGCATGATCCTCGAGCGCTTTGCCGAGGGCGGTCTCCCCGTGCGGGAGGTTGTTGCAACGGGCGGTATCGCACGCAAGGACCCCTTCATGATGCAGATATACGCCGACGTGCTCGGGCGGCCGATCCGCGTTGCGGAAACGACGCAGGCGGGCGCACTCGGCAGCGCGATTTATGCGGCGGCGGCAGGCGGGCTCTATCCTTCGGTGAAGGAGGCCGCACGGCAGCTTGCTTCTCCCTGCACGAAGGTCTATTCGCCCGATCCCGCGCGTGCCGCCCGCTATACCCGCCTTTACCGCGAATACGTTATCCTGCACGACTACTTCGGCCGCGGTGGAAATGACGTGATGAAGCGTCTGGCAGCGAAGGAAGAAAAATAAGCAAAAACACCGGTTTGTTCAACAATGTCATGAACTTAAGCAAACATGGCTGTCAATATACACGAAAATTTTCATGTAGGGGCGTTCAAAGAACGCCCCTACATCGTGCAATATGACAAATGTGACATCTTAAGTGAATGATATTGTTCGTTCAACCGGTGTTTTTCTTTTATCTGCAATAAAGCTTGGGTGGGATGGGATGCTCGTCGGCGAGAGGGTCTCGACCCGCCGATGCGGCAAAGATCAGCTCGACCGTTTCCTTCATGCCGCGTGCATCACATAGTTGGGCGGGGGCGCGGCCGATAAAGCCGTCGGTGATGCAACGGTGATAGCGAAAGGCCTGCTCGTATTTGGGGAAGCGCTCGGAAATATCGTCGGTAAAATCGCAGGCATACATTCGCCAATCGCGGGTGATGCGTGTGCCGTCTCTGCGGCGAACCGTGGCCTGTGAGAGAGTAGGCTCCATGCGGTTCGGCAGAGCGAGCATTTCGGCAACGCTGTGCAGATAGGTGTTTTTGCACTGTCCCACGCCGACGAGGAGAACGGAACCGCCCTCGGTGAAGAGCTTACCGTAACAACTCTCGGGGGCCGTAGGGGTAAGGATAGAGGCATCGTCGGCAACGAATCGCTCGGCGCGTCGGCGTTCCCCGAACACCACCATGGAGTGGGTGGGATTTTCGGAGCGCACTCCGCGGGGGTCTGCCGCGGCAATGCGGGAAAAGACGCCGAGATTGCTCTCGGCGCGCGAGAGATCAAGCGTCGGTACGTCCTTGCCCCAGTTGGCCCAGGTGTGGGTCGGCACGCAGAAGAGTCCTCCGTCTGCCGTGAAATATTCAATGAGGATATCAAGAAGTCCCTCGCCGCCGCCCGCAATCTCGCCGACCGTGCGGAGGGCGGAATGCATCAGTACCACGCCGTCGCGCGGTGCCTGCATTTGGGTCAGCTGGGCGAAAATATCTTGCTTGGTATACATGGGTGAATCTCCTTTTGGTTTTTTCGTGCGGAAGGAATCGAAAAATGCCCGATATCGGGCAGGTGTCATGGGAGCGCTGTGTACGTACTTCGGCGGTAGGCGGTGGGGGAATAACCGCTTCTTGCCTTAAAAACGCGAGAGAAGTAGTTATAGTCCCTGAAGCCGACGAGCTCCGCAATTTGCTGAAGGGAGCAGCTTCCTTCCAGAATCAGTTTTTTCGCTTCGTCAATGCGCCGATCCAGAAGATAATCGATGATGGACTGTCCGATCTCACGCTTAAAGACCGTGTCACAGTATATGGGGGAGAAAAAGGTCAGGCGGCCGATATCGTCAAGCGTGATCTTCTCGGCGAGATGCAGATGGAGATATTCCATAATTTTCAGTGTGAGTGGAGAGACGTGCTGACGCTCGACGCGTTCCTTGAGCAAAAGCAGCAGACAGGCCAGCAGATGCTCGGTCTTTTCTTTGTGGCTTGAATAAGCGGAGGCCTTGATTTTATCATAAGCGCTGATGAGCAAAAGCACGTCACTGTGTACTGCGCTGCGCAGGTGGAGTGGGAGACTGATCGGCGAATCACAGGTGAAGTTGAAGCTGATGTATTCGGCGCTTTCCCCCGGAGCTTCTCTCTGCCGCCGTGTCCCCGGAGGCATGAGTACTGCATCGCCGTCACACAGCGAGATATCACGGCCGTCAAGCGTGTAGTGAAGCCTTCCCTTAAAGAGAAGGGTCAGGTCGTAATAGGGGATGTGGTTTGGTGAAATTGCCTTTGGCGGCGGGTCGTGGAGAAAATTATGCCTGTCATAAATCAAATCAATACGGATCATATAAATATCGTGCTACGTTTCCCTTGAATTCGTTAAGATTATCTATTTATTTACCTTTAAAAAATGCTATACTTATTATAGCAAACCAAAAGATAATTGTCAACGGAAAGGATGGAAAAAGATGATTCGTCTTGCAGCATTTGCCGATGAGGCCGACAGTGCCCTGACGGGGCAGATTGAGGCACTTTTGCGAAACGGCATCGGATATATCGAGCTGCGGGGAATTGACGGAAAAAATATTGCCAAGATCACCTGTGCCGAGGCAGAGCGTTATGCGGAAATGCTCTCGGCAGCGGGGATTGCGGTATGGTCTGTCGGTTCGCCCATCGGAAAGATCAGAATCAGTAAATACGGCGAGGAACACAAGGAAAAGCTCCGCCACCTCTGTCGTCTCGCGCAGATTTTCGGCACCGACAAAATGCGGATTTTCAGCTTCTACGATGCCTATGATCAGCGCGAGCAGGTCTTTTCTGCGCTTGCCGAGATGCGGGATATTGCTGCCGATTTCGGTATCGGGCTTTATCACGAAAATGAAAAAGCGATCTACGGTGACACGCTTGAGCGGGTGCTTGATATCATGGAGAACGTCAGCGGTCTGCATTACGTCTATGATCCTGCCAATTTCCTTGAGACGGGGGAGGATCCCGAGCTGACGCTCTCCGCACTGCACGCCAAAACCGATTATTTTCACATCAAGGATATTGACCGTGCGACGCACGAGCTGGTTCCTGCCGGATACGGGGATGGCAGAATCGATCGGCTGATTGCCGAAATCGGCGACGCAGACGATCGGGTGCTTACCCTTGAGCCGCATCTGGCGGTCTTTGCGGGATACGCCGAGATTGACGGCACGGAAATGAAAAACAAATTTCAATTCCGCAGCAATCAGGAAGCCTTCGACGCGGCGGTGACGGCGCTCGGGCGTCTGCTTGCGCAAGCGGGATATCAGAAGGTTGAAGGAGGATATTGCAAATGATGCAATTCGGACTTAATCTGTATTCGGTCAGAAATCATATGCAAAGTGAGGCTGAATTCCTTGATACGGCGATTCGGCTGCGGGAAATGGGATACGCGTCACTGCAGTTCTCGGGAATTCCTTATGACGCAGGAATGATCGCGCGGGTAAGCGCAGAGAGCGGTATGCCGATCGTGCTGACGCACAGTCCGCTTGAACGAATCATCCACGATACCGACGCGCTGATGGAGGAGCATCTGCAATTCGAGTGCCGCAACATCGGGCTCGGCTATCTTGCACCGAAGATTATCGCGGACGAGACGGCCTGCAAGACGGTGATTGCGCAGCTGGAGCGTGCCGCAGAGAAAATGGCGGAGAACGGATTTGCCTTCTTCTATCACAATCACCAGAACGAGTTTTATCAGCATGGCGGGCAGACCGTTTTTGCCTATATGATCGAGAATGCGCCCCATTTCAATTTCACCCTCGATACCTATTGGCTGCAGTATGGCGGTGTAGATATTCTTGCATGGATAAAGAAGCTGAAGGGAAGAATTGCCTGCGTGCATCTCAAGGATTATCAGCTTGAGCCGCTCCTCAAGGACGGTGAGGTTGTGGATATGCGCCCCCGTTACGCGCCGGTCGGGGATGGCACGATCGACTTTCGGGCGATTATCCCCCAAATGCTTACGGCAGGCACCGAGCATTTTCTGGTCGAACAGGACAACGCCGCGCTTCTACCCGATACCTTCGGGCAGGTGAAGCGAAGTATTGATTATTTGATGGAGGAATTTTGAGATGAAAACGATTCGATACGGTATTATCGGCCTTGGCAACCAGGGCACCTACTATGCAGTCAAGCTTTTCGGCAGGGGGAAAACGGATAGAGCCGTCGTCAGTGCAATGTGTGACATTGATCCCCGAAAGATTGAGCTCATGAAGGAGAAGACATCCGATCGTGAGGTGGTATACTTTACCGATTATATCGAAATGCTCGACAGCGGACTTTGCGATGCAATACTGATTGAGGTGCCGCACTACCAACATCCCGAAATGGTCATGGAATGTCTCAAGCGCGGACTTCACGTGATCTGTGAGAAGCCGGCTGGTGTTTATGCCAAGCAGGTCAAGGAAATGAATGCCGCGGCTGAAGCGGCGGAGGCGAAGTTTGGCATGATGTTCAATCAGCGAACCAACTGCGTTTACCGCAAGATGCGCGAGATGATCCGTGCGGGTGAGATTGGGGAAATTCAGCGCGTGACCTGGATCATTACCAACTGGTTCAGAACCCAGCAGTATTATGACGGCGGAGACTGGCGTGCTACCTGGTCGGGCGAGGGCGGAGGCGTACTGATCAACCAATGCCCGCATCAGCTCGATCTGGTGCAGTGGGTGGTCGGCGCACTGCCCAAGTACGTCAGCGGACACTGCCACTACGGCAAATGGCACGATATTGAGGTTGAGGATGACGTGACCGCCTATTTCGAATATGAAAACGGAGCAACGGGTATCTTTATCACCACCACGGGCGAGACGCCCGGGACGAATCGCTTTGAGGTGTCCGGTACGCGCGGCAAGCTGCTCTGCGAAGGGGATACGCTCTATTTCTATCAAAACGATGCGGACACCATGGAGCATATCCGCGGCGAGGGCGCGTCCTTTAAAAAGCCTTCCTGCACCAAAATCGAAGTGGAGACCGACGGTCAGAATCCGCAGCACGTCGGCATTATCAATAACTTCACGCGTACGCTGCTCGGCGAAGAGGAGCTTTTCGTCGCCGGTACGGACGGACTGGCAGGGGTTGAACTGATGAATGCCATTGAATATTCGGGCTGGCACGATGGGGAACGGGTTGCGCTTCCTGTCGATGAGGATACGTATCTTGCCGAGCTCGACCGTCACCGTGCCGTTTCCCGCCGAAAAACGGGGGAAAACCGTGTCGCGGATACGTCAGACACGTTCTGAGGAGAATCGATGATGAAAACGGCAATTATCGGTGCGGGTGTTATCGGCACCCAGCACGCGCGCGTTTTGCACCGGCTTGGACGAGAGGTTGCATACCTTTGTGACGTTGATCGCCCGAAGGCTGAGCGTTTTGCCGCAAAGAAGGCGCCTGAGGCGATAATTTATGAGGATTGGCGGAAAATGCTTGACGAGGCGGAAATTGACGTGGTACATATCTGTACGCCGCACGATCTGCACGCGCCCATGATTATCGAAGCACTTGCGCGGGATATCCACGTGCTGTGTGAGAAGCCGCTCTGCATCAGCCGTGCGGAGCTCGACGCAATTCTTGAGGCAGAGAAGCGATCCTCTGCCGGGCTCGGCGTTTGTTTGCAGAACCGTTATCTGGATGCCAATCGGTTCGTTTACGATTATTTATCGGACAAGACGGTTTCTGCCGCAAGCGGAACGGTGGTTTGGCGAAGAACGGCCGAGTATTACGGCTCCGCCGAATGGCGCGGAACGCTGGCACGGGAGGGCGGCGGCGTGCTGATTAATCAGGCACTGCATACCCTCGATCTGCTTTGCTGGTTCTGCGGGGACCAGAGTGCCGTCTGCGCCCGCGCCGACAACTTCACGCTCGACGGCGTGATTGAGGTTGAGGATACGCTCTCCGCCGTTTTTTTCGGTGATCAGCCCTTCACCTTCTTTGCCACGAATGCGAGCGCCGTCGATATGGCGGTGCAGATTAATCTTTCCCTGTCAAACGGTGAATTCATCACCGTGATGCCCGATCTTGTCACGGTCAACGGCGAGGTTCGTTACCGCAACGACGGAAACGAATACTTCGGCAAGCCCTGCTACGGCAACGGGCATGAGCGGCTGATGCGTGAATTTTACGCTTGCGCAGAGCAGGGAAGCCGCTTTCCGATTGACGGCGCCGAGGCTGCACGCGTGATGCGGCACATCTTCGCTGCATATGAAAGCCGAGGGGAGAAAACCAAAATATGAAAAACTTTTTCGGAGAAGATTTGCTTTTGCGTACCGAGGCGGCGAAGCAGATTTACGGTGCGGTCAAGGCACTGCCGATCATTGATTATCACTGTCATCTGGATATCACCAAAATTGCCGACGACGCCTCTTTTCCCAACGTCGGTGAGCTTTGGCTCTCGGGAGACCATTACAAATGGAGAGCCATGCGCCTGTGCGGAATTGACGAGAAATATATCACGGGGGATGCCCCTTATCGCGAAAAATTCCGCCGCTATGCCGCCATCCTGCCCAAGCTTGCGGGAAATCCGCTGTATTATTGGACACAGATGGAGCTTGCTTCCCTCTTTGACATTCACGAGCCTCTGACGGCTGAAAACGCTGACCGTATATACGATACCGCCAACGAACGGTTGAGAGGGATGAAGGTATCCAATCTTTTTGCGCACTTTTCGGTTGCTTATGTTGCCACAACCGACGATCCGGCAGACGATCTGTCCCTGCACGGCACCTACGGGCAGACCCGCGTCTGTCCCACCTTCCGCCCCGACCGAATATTTTCCCTCGAGGAGGCCTATCTGCAAAGCCTGGGGGGAGCGGCAGGGGTGACGATCAAAACCCTTGACGATATGCTCGAAGCACTTTCGCTGAGAATGGATTATTTCGTCGAGCGGGGATGCGGCATATCCGACCACGGCTTTCGGCGTTTTCCCCACGCATATGCAGATCATACCGAGGCACAGGCGCTGTTTTTGCGCAGAGAAGGTCTCACCGAAGCCGAGCAGGATCGGCTGTTCGGCTTCCTTCTCGTGTGGCTGACACGAGAGTATGCGCGGCGAAATATGCTCATGCAGATTCACTTCGGCGTGATCCGCAACAACAATCCGCAGATGTTCCGGCAGTGCGGTGCGGATGCCGGCTTTGATCTGATGACCGAGCCGCAGTCGGTGGAGGATTTGGTGCGCTATTTTACGCAGCTTGAGGACAGCGAGCGGCCGCAGACTCTGCTTTATCCGCTCAATGACAATAATCTCTCTGCCATCGCCGCGCTTACGGGGGCTTTCCGCCATGTGCGGATTGGGGCCGCCTGGTGGTTTAACGACACGGTGGAGGGAATCCGAAAGAATCTTCGTACACTGGCAGAATATGCCGTGCTCGGAACAAGTCCCGGGATGCTGACCGACAGCCGAAGCTTCTCGTCCTACGTCCGTTTTGATTTCTTTCGCCGCCTGCTGTCCGATTATCTGGGCGGACTCGTTGAGGCGGGTGAATACGCACTCCCGTCAGCCGTTGCTGTAGCGGAGGATATCTGCTGTTACAATATTCAAACTGAATTAATGGGGGAAACACGGTGAAAATGACCTTTCGGTGGTACGGTGAGCAAGACTGTATCCCACTCAATCATATCAAACAAATTCAAGGTGTCGAGGGTGTGGTGACCGCCGTATACGACGTTCCCGTCGGCGACGTCTGGCCGCTTGAGCGGCTTGAGCGGCTCAAGGCGCTCTGTGATCGTGCGGGGCTGACGATGGAGGTTATCGAGAGCATTCCGGTGCATGAGGATATCAAGCTGGGCAGACCCACACGGGATAAATACATCGAGGCCTATCGGCAGAACATCATCAACTGTGCCAAGGTGGGGGTGAAGTGCGTTTGCTATAACTTTATGCCGGTCTTTGACTGGCTTCGCACCGATCTCAGCTTCCGCCACACGGACGGTGCTACCTCCCTTGCCTATCACCACGATACGCTTCTTGCACTCGACCCGAAGCATCTGCATCTGCCCGGCTGGGATGAAAGCTATACGCCGGAGGAGCTGAACGCATTGCTTGACGCTTATGCAGGAATGACCCACGAGCAGCTGTTTGCCAATCTGGTCTATTTTCTTGAGGCCATTATGCCGGCCTGTGATGCTACGGGGATCAACATGGCGATTCATCCCGACGACCCGCCGTGGGATATGTTCGGCCTGCCCCGCATCATTTGTCGGGAGAGCGATTACGACAGGCTTTTTGCGGCCGTGCCCAATCGGCATAACGGCATCACCTTCTGTACGGGCTCACTTGGCGC
The DNA here is from genome assembly GCA_045597265.1 of Eubacteriales bacterium. GTDB lineage: Bacteria > Bacillota > Clostridia > Oscillospirales > CAG-272 > SIG693. The sequence goes on from JAZODX010000031.1 coordinate 12,315, forward strand.
GGGGCCCTTCAACGATCTGCCTCGCATGGCGGCCGGGTATGCCGACCGCATCTATTTTGCGCATCTGCGTCAGCTTCATCCGATCGGCGAGACCGACTTCTACGAGAACGGACATCTCAGCGCGAACGGAAGCATTGATATGTATGCCGTTGTCCGTGCGCTGGTGGAAAACGGCTTTGACGGCTACGTTCGCCCCGATCACGGCAGAAACGTGTGGGGAGAGGACGGCAAGCCCGGCTACGGGCTGTTTGACCGTGCCATGGGTGCCGCTTATCTTTACGGGCTGTTTGAGGGAATCGAAATGGAGAGACAAGCATGAATCAGAATGTCATCAATACCGATTTGCACGGGAAGGTTGCCGTTGTCACGGGGGCGGGCGGCGTTCTTTGCTCCTATTTTGCCAAGGTGCTTGCCCGAGCCGGGGCAAAGGTTGCGCTGTTGGATATCCATGCCGAAAACGCAGAGCGCTTTGCCGCCGAAATCAAAGCTGAAGGGGGAATCGCACAGGCCTATGTCTGCGATGTGCTGGATAAGCGCGTTTGTACTGCCGTGGCGGCCGAGGTTGAACGTGATCTTGGCAGGTGCGATATTTTGATTAACGGTGCAGGCGGCAACAATCCGCGCGCAACCACGGATAAGGAATATTTTGAGCCGGGCGACCTTGACGCCGATATTAAAACCTTTTTTGACCTTGATGCTGAGGGAGTAGACTTCGTTTTCAACCTCAATTTTCTCGGCACCCTCATTCCCACGCAGGTGTTTGCCGCACAGATGGTGGGCAGAGAGGGCTGCTCAATTCTCAATATCTCCTCGATGAACGCCTATACGCCGCTGACCAAAATCCCGGCCTATTCGGGTGCTAAGGCGGCCGTATCCAATTTCACGCAGTGGCTGGCCGTGCATTTCAGCCGCGTAGGCATCCGCGTTAACGCCATCGCGCCCGGCTTTTTCTCGACTGCGCAAAACGCCAAGCTGCTCTGGAACGATGACGGCACGCCAACTGCCCGGACCGGAAAAATTCTTGCCGCAACCCCGATGGGACGCTTCGGACGGACCGATGAGCTCGAGGGTGGCCTGCTTTTCCTGCTCAACGATCGGGCAGCCGGCTTTATTACCGGGGTTGTTCTCCCCATCGACGGCGGATTCTCAGCCTATTCGGGGGTTTGATCCCCGTACGAAAAAACAGCGTCTGACATTTTGTCAGACGCTGTTTTTCATCATATCACGGGATCTGTTTTTATATCCTCAATCTCGCCCATATCGATCAGCTCCTTGAGAAGACGGAGCTCGTTGTCGAGAAAAGCCTGATTTTCTTTGCTATCGAGCCATGCGTCGCGGTCAAGCGCAGGGATGGCAGGGAAGGCGAACACTGCGGTTTTTCGCGGAAGAAGAGCCCTTGCCAGCGCCATGCTCCGCATCGTATGTGCCAGGCAGGTGACGATAATCACTCGGTCCGCACAGCAGTCGTAGGATCGGCGGAGCAGTTTTACTGTGCCGAAGAGCATATTCTCCTTCGTCGTGCGCGCATCGTTATCGGGACAGATCGCGGATGCGGGGATACCCTCCTCGCGCAGGATCCGCGTCATATAGTCGGCTTCGCTGATGCGCTCGCCCGAGACGTCCCATTCGACACCGCCGCTGGGGACGATAAGCTTCACGCGCCCGGCGTGAAAGAGCCGCGCGGCGGCACGTGCCCGCTCTGCCGCCAAAACAGGTCTGCTCCCCAAGAGAAGTGCGGCCTCTGCCGCTTGTCCCTCGTCCTTGACCGTGCCGCAAACAATATCCCATTTCCGTGTATAGGGCAGATCCATCAGGGTCTGCTTGCCGATTTCCGATAGCATCATTCGTTTTATTCCTCCGATTCCGTAAAACAGGTCTGCCTTTGGGGGTCAAACATTTTGAACGCCGTCTGCGACATGACGAAAACGTCCGAGGGGCTCTTTTTCGTTCCACGTGCGGAAACGAAGCCGTTAGCATCCAGCCCTGCAATCAGGCCGGGCTTTCCTTTGAGGAGAACGATCACCGTTTCCTCCGGATTCCGCGTCGGACGGACGATCAGATGCTCCTGCCGCAGATAGCCCGACGGTCCGGCGACGGCGTAGAATTGCTCCATATATATCCCGCCGTCCTCACGGCAGAGAATATGGCAGGCTTTCGTTGCCGCTTCCCCGGATTCATACACACGGCAACGGTGTGTACCGTCCGTGAAAATGACCGTTTTGTATCGCTCGTTTTCCTCGATTACCTTTCCGTATTTCGTATAGCGTCGGAAAAAGGGCATTCTTTCCTCGGGGGCACATTCCATGATATCCCCCACGTCGCAGGACAGTGCGGCGCATATCCGCGCAAGCGTATCGGTCGTCACTGTTTCATTCTTGGACAGCTTCGCCAATACCCTCGAGCTGATCCCCGTGATCTCAAGCAGATCGGTACGCGTTATCCCCCTGTCAATCAGCAGCTTCCACAGCTTTGCATAATCCATATACATATACCCACCGCCTTTCTGTACTTATGATAGCACAGAAAGAATACTTTGTCAACAATTATTTACGAAAGTAAAGAAAAATGTTTTGCATTTAAGCGATAAAGGCTCCCTTCGATAAGGGGAGGCTTTGAGACGTGGTAAATAAAGCATACTTTTATTTCCACTTTAGATAGTAGCGTGACATTTCAGTAAGCCTTCTCCAGCGGAGAAGGTGCCCCGAAGGGGCGGATGAGGAGAGCATCCTCAGTACTGCACATATGGTCAGCGTACTGCACAAAAGCAAC
>JAZODX010000032.1:0-33976 GCA_045597265.1 Eubacteriales bacterium
TTCCCTCAAGGAAAGTGCGATGATGGATATGCCGCCCGACACGACGCGCACGCCGGATACGACGCGCCCGCCCGACACGACGCGCCCGCCCGACACGACGCGCACGCCGGATACGACGCGCACGCCGGACACAACGCGTACGCCCGACACGACGCGCGCGCCCGATACCACTTCGGTGCCGGTCACGACAAGGGCACCCGAAACAACTGCGCCCATTCCGGTTCGACCGGCCGAGCCGACGCTGAATTTCGGCAGATTGCACGAGGTCAACCCCGATATTGTGGGCTGGATTGAAATTGCCGGAACCAAGATTGACTATCCGATTCTGCAAAGTCCGGACAACGACAAGAAATATCTCAACACTGCGTTTGACGCGTCGTCCTATATCGGCGGCTCCATTTATACCGAGGCAACCTATAACGCAGCCGATTTCAACGATCCCGTGACCGTGCTCTACGGCCACACCATGCGTTCGGGTATGCTCTTCGGGCAGCTGCAGAAAACCTATTCCGCCGAGGAGAGCTTCCGCGAACACCGCGAAATCAAGCTGTACCTGCCGGGCGAGGTACGTTATTACGTTGCCTTTGCCGCCGTGCCGTACGGAAAGACGCATCTGTTGCATACCTTTGATTTCCGGAATACCTATTGGTACGATACCTTCTTCCGCGGCGTACAGCGTATTCGTGCGCTCGGTTCCTACGTTGACAAGACGATTTTGCCCGAAGCCAATGACAGAGTCATCATTTTGTCGGTTTGCCTGAACGGAGATACCGCCAGAAGATTTCTGGTGATGGCAGTTTACGAAGAAGATCTCAGAGATAATACATCAAACCCGCGTAACCCATATCTACAATAGTAAGTGAAGGAGAAACATTATGAAAAAGACATTGCGCGTACTTGCCGTGTTGCTTGCTGTCGCATCGCTGTTTGTGCTGACCGCATCCGCCACGCCCTTCTCCCCCAGTATCGAGCGTAAGCCCGGGCCCACGTTGATGGACGAAGACGTCAACGTTCTGCTCGTGACCCCGCTGGCCCATCTGTACAGAGAGGATATCGTTCTGCACGAGGATATCCGCAACAGCCTCAAGAAGGCAGAAGAGCAGTTGAAGCAGGATACCTGGGTTGACGAGGTTCCCGGACTTGCCGAGGCTTGGAAAAAGGCGACCTACGGCGCTCCGCAGGATCATATCGTCATCACCGATATTTTTGACGTACGCTATCGCAGTGAACTCGGCTCGGGCAAAACCGAAGGCGAGGATCTGACCTTCAAGCTTGTTTTCCAGGATATGACGGCAGACGACGTCTTCCTTATCGTCGGCAAGACCTCTGAGGAGGAGGGCTGGCAGGTGGTTGACTACGTCATTCGCGGCGACGACGTCGTGATTATCACGTCGAAGTCCATGTCTGCCTTTGCCGTTCTGCGGGACAGCGGACTCTTCCCTCCGACGACTCCCGACGCCCCCGATTCTCCGCATACCGCAGTCAGCCCGTATCTGATTCCTGCGATTGCCGGAGCCCTTGTCTTTGCCGCAGCTGCCGTTTTCTGCGTGCTTAAGCTGCGCAAGCGTACCGAGGCCTGACGTTATCCCACACTTGATTTGAGAGGAGGAATGGAAAATGAAGCGGGAAAAACGAGGAAAGGGAATTCTTATCCTTGCCGTTCTGCTTTTATTTGCCGTTTCTCTTTTCTCTGTCTTTTCCGTGATTGAGCGGATGATTGAGAAGAAAAGCGCCGAGTCTGCGCCGCTGTACAGCGATTCGGGAGACTCCCGCGTGCTTTTCCGAGACCGGTGGTATACGCCGAAAAATGAGATGGAAACCCTTTTGCTGATGGGGATTGATTCACTCACCCTGCCGGACGGAACGAAATCGGACTCGGCCCAGGCAGATTTCATTGCCCTGATCGTCATTGATCGCCGCAATGAAAGCTTTCGCATCCTGCATCTCAACCGCGATACCATGACCGATATTACCCAAATCGACGAAAACGGAACGCCCTATGGGGTCTTTCACGCACAGCTTGCTCTGGCGCATACCTACGGCGCGCCGGGAAAAATGCAGTGCCGGAACACGGTGGACACGGTGGAAAATCTGTTGTACGGCATCAAAATCGATCACTATCTTTCGATCACCATGGACACGGTTTCGATTCTCAACGACAGTATCGGCGGCGTTTCCGTGACGCTTGCCGAGGATTTTCCCATCCTTGGGGAGTCCTTTGTCCGGGGCGCGGAGATAACGCTCAAGGGTGAGGAAGCACTGACCTTCGTCCGTTGGAGAAACAACGACGCAGAGACGAGTAATCTTGCCCGTATGGAGCGCCAGCGCCAGTATATTAACGCGCTGTTTTCGCAGTATACCGCGCTTGATCCCGAGAATACCTTCGAAACGATGCTGAAGGTGAACGAGTATCTCGTTTCCGACTGTACCGTAAATCAGCTTTCTCTTATGATTGAGCGTCTGCAGGATTACGCCTACGGCGGAACGGTTGCCCTGGAGGGCGAGGCCGTCAAGGGCGCGGAATATGTCGAATATTACGTTGACGAAGCTGCTGCACAATCGCTTGTTTTGAATCTTTTTTATGAGCTTGAGGAGTAAAAAACGTGCAGACGATGAATAAACCGGTCGCGCGGACCGAGAGTGGCGGAGAAGCATCACGCCGCCGCCCGCATCTGCCGATCGTTGCATATGATTTGATCCTGCTGCTGGTGGTGGATATCCTGATGCTCGGATTTAACCCGAGCAGTGCAGTGCCGTTTGGTATACTGCCCTCCATTGCGCACTTTATCCTCTCCGCAGCCTGTGTCTACGGATGCCGCCGTCTGTGCGGTGTCTATCGGCAGATCTGGCGATACGGTTCGCCGTCTGCTTACATTTATCTGATTGCCGCAGATTTCTTTGCCGGCATTCTCTATTATTTTCTCGGCGCCGTTTTGCCGATCGCCAAAATAACCTTCGTTCGTGCCTTTTCCATCGTTGCCTTCAATCTTTTGCTTGCACTTACCATCCGTCTCTTGTATAAGTTCCTTTATGAGGCGGTGAATGCCAAGTCCAACGACACGAGGATAGAAGGATTTTTGCGCAAGCTTCTACAGTTCATCACCGGTCTTTCCTTTGCGGACGTTGAGTCGGCCGAATCAACCCCGGGAGCGGGGCTGCAAACCAAGATTCGCCTGGCGATCGTCGGTGCAGGCCAGGTTGGTGCCATGCTGGCCGAGGAGCTGCACAAAAATCCGCGCGCAGTATATACGCCATGCTGCTTTATCGATATTGACCAATCCAAAATCGGTCGGGAAATTTTTGGCCTTCCCGTCCTGGCGGGCGACGAAACGATTCAGGAAAAAATCAAGCAGCTTTCGGTTCAGGAGATCGTCTTCGCCCTGCCGCGGGTTGAATCTGAGCGCCTTCGTGAGCTTTATTCATTTTACAGCCAAACCGGATGCAGCATCAAGGTGTACGACTATCCGATGATGCAGACGACCGATAACGGCAAGCGGCATATGCGCGAATTTGACGTTGAGGAATTGCTTTTCCGCAAGCCGGTGCAGTTCCGCGATGAAAAAACGAGCGCCTATTATCGGGATAAGGTTGTTCTGATTACGGGCGGCGGCGGTTCGATTGGCGGGGAGCTTTGCCGACAGATTGCGGCAATGCAGCCGGCCAAGCTGATTATTCTTGATATTTACGAAAACGGTGCGTACGATATCCAGCAGGAATTGCGTATCGCATACGGTGACAGATTGAACGTGGCAATTGAGATCGTGTCGGTTTGTGACCGACGCGGACTTGAAGCGGTAATCCGTGAACATCGGCCGAATATTATTCTGCACGCGGCGGCACATAAGCACGTTCCGCTGATGGAGCATAATTGCTGTGAAGCCGTCAAGAACAACGTGTTCGGCACGCTCAACACTGTAGAATTGGCCGAGCAGTATAGTGTTGAAAAATTCATTATGATCTCAACCGACAAGGCGGTCAACCCGACGAACGTCATGGGGGCAACCAAGCGAGTCTGTGAGATGATCGTGCAGAGCCACAGTCGAAGCAGCCGTTCGACCGCCTTCAGTGCAACGCGGTTCGGCAACGTGCTCGGCAGTGCGGCCTCGGTCGTCCCGCTTTTCAAAAAGCAGATTATGCACGGTGGACCCGTAACCATTACCGACAAGCGAATCATTCGCTATTTCATGACCATTCCCGAGGCAAGTCAGCTGGTACTGCAGTCGGGCGCAATCGCGAAAAACGGCGAGCTGTTTGTACTGGATATGGGAAAATCGATTCGGATTCTGGAGCTGGCCGAGACGATGATTCGTCTCAGCGGCTATGAGCCCTATCGCGATATTGATATCGTTGAGACGGGACTTCGCCCGGGAGAAAAGCTGTATGAGGAGCTGCTGATTCGCACCGAGGTACTGGATAAGACCGAGAACAGCATGATCTTCATCGAGCGGGACGAGCCCCTTTCCCGTGAGGAGATGGAAGAAAAGCTGAACGTACTTCGTTCGGCACTTGAGCGTGAGGATGATCTCGCGGTCAAAGAGGCGTTGATGCGCGTCGTACCGACCTACGGGAATCCGGACGACGTCAACGCCAGCGCGGGACTCTCCGAGGAGCTGGAGCGCCTCTCCGGTTCGTCTGTTCCCCAATAAAAGAAATACCGTGCAAAATCTGCACGGTATTTCTTTTTGTTTGGAAATGCAATTCGGATCAGGCGTTATCTCCGTAGCGCTTGCGGAGCAGATGCTTCATCAGCTTGACGGCAAAGGCTCCCGTCTCAATGGCAAAATCGGCACCGAAGAAGGGGAGAACGATTTCCATATTGTAATTTCCCGTGTAGCCGACTTCATCGAGTGCATCAAACACGTCATTCCAATTAATCGTTCCTGTCATGGGAATCTTGTGTTGGTCGGTGAAGGTATCGTTATCGTGCAGATGCAGAACCGAAATATCGGGGCCCAGCATGCGGATAACGTCTGCCGGAGAGGGATTGCCCGGGAAACGGGTGGATTTGTTCGAATGCCCGGTATCCATGCAGTAGCTCATATATTTGGCGTTGTCTCCGACTGCACACACACGTTTGTAGGATTTGATCAGCTCGCTGACGTTGCCGAAAAAGTCACAGCAGCCTTTTCCCGGGGCGTCACCGAAGGTCTCGGAGGCAAGCTTCACCCCGTATTGCTTGGCATAAGGCAGCATACGGCTGAACATGTCGAAGTTCAGGTCATGCATCAGCTCGGCCGGTGCGTCTGCACCCATATAGATGGTTGTTACGCTGTGAATGACCACGGTCGGTGCACCGAGAATGCTTGCCGCAAGGCAATCGCGCCGTGCGTTCTCGATCAGGGCGTCATCTTCAATCGGATCGTTGCGGAAGCCGGGAAGACGGCCATGTGTCTGGCCGATCTCAAGGCCGAGCTCGTCTGCGTGACGGCGGATTCGGGTGAAATATTCAACGATTTCCTCGTCGCTCTTGCTGTAGACCGATTCGGGCGTCCGATAATCCCAGCGTCTGCCGCAGGTATCAAAGTCCACTGCATCAAGACCGATTTGCTTGGCGATATCGAGTGCTTCATAATCGCCGTATTTATTTTGGAAGTGTCCGATGGACAGGCTGACCTTTCTTTTCATACTATACACATCCTTTCCTCGGCATCCGTTGCCGTATATGCTTCATTATACCGCGAAAACCGGAAAATGTAAAGAGGATTCAATACATATTTTGTGTGGCAACAGCCCAAGCCCCGTGCGTAATCAGCCTTCTCCGCTGGGGAAGGCTACCTGTGCGTCACGTTTGTGCTTGTTAACAAAAGTATAGATTTATTGCCAAACATGACGTATATGCCAAGGCTCCCTTGTGTAAAGGGAGCTGTCACCGAAGGTGACTGAGGGATTGTAAACGAAACGATTAGCAGAGCACAAAATTTTTGCGTTACAGCGATGTGTCAGGCCGGTAACAATCCCTCCGTCACGGCTTGCGCCGTGCCACCTCCCTTTACACAAGGGAGGCTTACGAAAGTGGTGCATCAAGGGTCCCCTTGTATAAAGAGAGGCTTGCGAAAGTGCTGTACCAAAGGCTCCCTTGTGTAAAGGGAGCTGTCGCCGAAGGTGACTGAGGGATTGTAAACGAAACGATCAGCAGAGTACAAAATTTTTGCGTTACAGCGATGTGTCAGGCCGGTAACAATCCCTCCGTCACGGCTTGCGCCGTGCCACCTCCCTTTACACAAGGGAGGCTTTGGGTGTGACAATAAATCTATACCTTTCTTACCGGCGTAACTGAAGTGCACGGTTAGCCTTCCTCTTGGAGGAAGGCTTGTGAAGATACCGCGTTTCCATTTTATATGGAAATAAAGGTACCTTTGTTGACACCTGGCTGATTGTACGCGTCATACATACAGCGTAGGCACGACACGTGAGTCTGCACTTGCATTTTGGGGTGATGTGTGTTATAATAAGCGTATCAAGTGCGATAGGAGGGATCGTTTTGCGCAAATTGAGTCCGACACAAATTCTGGCACTGGGTTTTCCGCTGATTATGCTGATCGGTACCGTTTTGCTGATGCTGCCGATCGCCTCAGCCGACGGCACGTCGGCACCGCCGCTGACGGCTGCCTTTACCTCGGTCAGTGCCACCTGCGTAACCGGGCTTATCGTTGAAGATACCGGGACCTATTGGAGCAGCTTCGGCCACGTCGTGATTCTTTTTCTCGTACAGATCGGTGGGCTGGGCTTTATGACCTTTGCCGTGATGCTCTCCATGCTGATCCGACGGCGCGTGACACCACGCGAGCGGATGCTGATTGCGCAGTCGTACGGACTTAACAGCCTTGATCGTATGACCGTTTTGGTTCGGCGCATCGTGCTGGGAACGCTTGTCTTTGAATCTGCAGGCGCCGCACTTCTTGCCACGCAGTTCGTTCCCGTCTTTGGTTGGGGAAGGGGAATCTGGTACGGCATTTTTCATTCGATTACGGCGTTCTGCAATGCAGGCTTTGATCTGCTCGGTGCATACGGCGGAAAGTACACCTCGTTGATTGCCTTTGCCGATAACCCGGTGATTTGTCTGACGATTATTCTGCTGATCGCGATCGGCGGGATCGGCTTTCTCGTATGGAGCGATCTGCTCAATTTCGTCCGCTTGCGTAAGCGAATTTCGGTTTATTCGCGGTTTGTACTGATTCTCGCGGCGATTCTTCTTTTCGGCGGAGCACTGCTATTCCTTGTGTTCGAATGGAAAAATCCTGCCACATTTGGGGAAATGCCGTTCGGTGAAAAATTGCTGTCCGCTCTCTTTCAGTCTATGACCTTGCGTACTGCAGGCTTTGCAACCGTCGATAACGCTGCACTTACCGCACCGTCCCAGCTTTTGGGCGTGCTTCTGATGATTGTCGGCGGGGCATCCGGCTCAACGGCGGGCGGTGTCAAAATGGTTACGGTCGGCATCGTTATCGTTGCCGTCTGGAAAACGCTGACGGGACATCGTGAGATCAATCTCTTTGGACGACGGATTACCCCTGCACAATTTATGCAGGCGGCGATTTTGCTTTTTATCCAGTTTACGGTAGTTTTCATCGGTACGGTGATCCTGATCGCCCACGGCGGCGCAGAGCCGATGGCGGCGCTTTACGAGGTCACCAGTGCCGCAGGAACGGTAGGGATATCGTTCGGTCTTACCCCGTCGCTCGGGATGCTCGAGCAGATCGTTCTGATGATTCACATGTATTTTGGCCGTGTCGGTATTCTGACGGTGACCTATGCACTGGCAATCGGTCAGAAGAGCGGTAAAAACTGCATAACGTACCCGGATGCAAATTTTCTGATCGGATAGGTTGTCTGCCACCCGAAAATCAAGCGAGAAAGGATTGCGGTATTGATATGAAAAGCTTTTGTGTACTCGGCCTTGGCCGCTTCGGTAAAACACTTGCGCTCAGTCTGGCTGAGGCCGGACATCAGGTGCTGATTATTGACGAGGATGCGGATGCGGTCAATGCGCTGGCCGATTCGGTTACGGCGGCCGTTGTGGGGGATGCGACAAACGAGTCGGTTCTGCGCGGTGCAGGTGTCAGCGACTATGACTGTGCAATCGTCTGTATGGCAAACAATATTAACGACAATATTCTTCTGACCATTATGCTGAAGGATCTCGGTGTACCGAAGGTCGTCTCCCGTGCGCTGAACGAGGGGCATAAGCGCGTCCTCGAGCGTGTCGGTGTTGACGCAATTGCCTTCCCGGAGCAGGATATGGCCGAAAAGCTTGCCTATATGTTAGGGCATGATAACGTCATCGAGAGTCTCGAGTTCAGCGGCTTCCGCGTGGTGGAAATGAAGGTGCCGCTGTCCTGGATCGGAAAAACTCTCATCCAGCTGGATCTCCGCCGCCATGCGAAGGTCAACGTGATTGCGGTGCGCGAGCCGGGCAGACCGGCCGATTGCGCCCCCTCGCCGAACCGCGCGTTCGGTGCAAACGACACGGTTTCCATTATTGGTGCCGATGCCGATGTGGATCGCCTGATGAATAAGCGATAAGCGCAAAAGTCGCCCGTATCAAAGCGATACGGGCGACTTTTGCATATCGGTCAATTTCTGCCATCGATAAAGGCCTTTACATAATTTTCAACGATGGTTGTATTCTTCGTCGATAGGGCTTTAAAGACGGTTGCAAAATGATTGACGTGCGCGATACCCATGGTGCGAAGCTGATTGTCCACGTTCAAATTCAACGCGGTTGCCATCTCGATGGACATTGAATTGAAGAGAAGCTTGAGCATTTCGGTGCTTTCCTCTTCGGGAGAATAGCGCAGCTGCATGGTACGTTCGATATGTGCGGGATAAATGATTTCATGAGAGTGATGCATCATCTCGGCAACGATTGCGGCGGTAAAATCAATCTCGGTGTTATTGTGGGGGATACCGACGCCCGTACCGAAGCGGGAATGGATATGGCTGATGTAATTTTTCTGCCAGCGGCTTATTGTAGGCCAGCATGGTCATGGTTTCGAAAATGCGCATATTGAAATAGCCGCATACCAGATATTCCTCATCGCCGATCGAAAGGCTGCCACGGATATTTTGATAATACCAGGGGGGGATCAAGATCAAGATAGGGGAGCTCGGCAACGTCGGCAAGATAGCCCTGCTGTGCCGTAGCCATCAAGTCAGAGAGGCGGATGGACGCAAAGTGAAAATCATCATTGCCCGCATTGATTGCCTTTGTAAAGGTGTTCAGCTCCTGCCCAAGCGCAACGTCGGTTGTTTCAATGGTGATTCCGTGCTTTTCGATGATCCGCGCATTGCGTTTGAAGATCGCATCATTGATAATGTCGCCCGAATTTCCGTCATAATAGATTTCACTGTGCGGAATGGTGTCCAATGGTTCGTTTGCAAGAATCCGGATGGTTTTCCCGGCAAAGTTTTCGGTAATCGCAGGACCGGGATAGGTTGTGTCGGTGGGTGCGGAATCGGGGGCGGCAGGGGTGGGAGTCGTATCCGCTTTTGTTGTAATATTTTCGGTATCCGATGGGGGAGTAACCGTGTCAGGCGCATTTTCGACACAGGCAGACATGAGCATGGAGAGCAGCAATAAAACGAGGAAGAGTGAGGTTGAGCGAACGAAATCAGTTGGAATTTTCGTAATGGAAGAAAATGCAGCGGATTTGCAGAGTGATCGCGAAAATGTGTATTCAGGATTCTTTTGAACTGACGCCGGATAAATCCAAGAGAAAATTGTAGACACCATCCTCGGACAGAACGCCTCGCTTCAGATCGTGCGGAAGAAGCCCTGCTTCATCAAGGCTATAGTCGTGCAGCCATTGACCGCCCGTATAGTATCGGGTCAGAATGCGCAGTTCTCGGCGGAAGCGCAGGGAAGACGCGGCTTCCTTTCGGACGTTTTGCAGCCAATCAAAGCGTTTCTCCATTGCACGGACGCGTGCGATGGCTTTTCTTGGCGCTTTCTTTTGCATCATGAGAGCACCTCTTCTATTCCCCGATTTTGTATTTGGGAGGGGGGATAACCGAAAAAGCTTTTAAAATGCCGCGAAAAATAGAGTGCATCCTCGTATCCTACACGTGACGATACCTCGCCGATGGAGCCGTATTCACCGCTTTCCAGGATAGCCTTTGCCTGCAGCATACGGCAGCGGATGATATATTTCTTCGGCGGTTCTCCGAACTGCGCTGCAAACAGTGTGCGGAAGGCAACGTCGGAAATTCCACATAATGCGGAAAGGGTTGATACCTTGAGACGCGGCGAATAGAGATTTTTTTCCAAATAATCAATCGCCGGCTGCAGACGGGCGTTTTTTTGTGTCGGATAATACGCCGTGTTCCGGGGTTGGGCAAGACAAAAGAGCAGATGATAAAAAAGAGAAAGCAGCTCGTAGCCGTTGCCTTCGTGATGGGAGCAGAGCCAGTATTTTTGCATCCGGCTGAATACGTAGCTTATATGCTCTGCGTTCTGCGGAGAAATTACTTTTGGTTTTTCCATGCATGGATGGGGAAGGGAGAAGTTGATTAAGCAATACGTGCTTTCTCCCTCCGAATTCTTCTGAAACGTGTAGCTTTCGCCGCGCGGGATATACAGGATAGAGCCTTCTTTGAGGGATATGATTCCGTTTTGCATAAAATAGAGCGTTTCACCCGTTATCTTGTAGATCAACGCGTGCGTGGGGCGATTCGAGACGGCTGCGTGGTCTGCACAGTTTCCCCGGACGATTCCGTCAATCTGCAGACCGCCAAGCGTATTGCATGTCATGTTTCACCAAGCTTTCTCCGTGTTTTGGAAAGACAACAATTTAATTATAGCATGATCTCTGTTTTTGTCAAGCATATTTTCTTTCGAAAAATCCATATATTTGCTTTTCTGCATTTACCTAAACGGAAAAGCATGCTATAATAAGACAAAACCAAAGAAAGGTGATGCGCAATGAAGAAAACGATTGAAATTTTGCTCTTTTTTCTTGCGTCCGTGATATGTATGACGTTCTTTTCCTCCTGTCACTCCTCTCCCGTTCCCCCTCACGAGACGGAGAATACAGCCATTTCCGCTCAGCCGCAGACGGAGATTACGGAAACGGATGCGTGTACGTCACACGAGTATACCGAAACACGCAGAAGTGAGGCGATGCCGCTGAAGGATGGGGAAATCGAATACACCTGTACCCGATGCGGCTTTTCCGGTACCGAAACAATTCCCGCTACCAAATCCGTGAAGGTACTTGCCCTTGGCAACAGCTTTACCGTGGACAGTATGGAGCACCTGTGGCATATCTGCCGTGATGCGGGGATCGAGACGGTCGTGCTCGGCAACCTGTATATCGGGAGCTGTACGTTGGATATCCATTGGTCGAATATAGCGGTAAATAAGCCTGCGTATACCTTTTATAAGAATGTTGGCGGTGTTTGGGGGAAGGTCGGAGATTTTCGCGTTCTCGATGCCCTGCGGCAAGAGGAGTGGGATTATATCGTTATCCATCAAAACAGCGGAAACTCCGGATTTGATTATGGGTTTACCCGCCTGGATGAGATTATCGGATTTTTTGAGGAAAACAAAACCAACCCCAACGCAAAGCTGATCTGGAATATGTCCTGGGCATTTCAGTCTGACAGTACCCATCAGAATTTCGACCTTTATGACCAAGATCAGATGAAGATGTATCAGACGATTGCCGCGAAGATGATGGAGCAGATTCCGCCCCGGAAGACGCTTTCGGCTATCATTCCCACCGGAACGGCATTGCAGAATCTCAGAACCTCATACATCGGCGATACGCTGACGCGAGACGGATATCACTTAAGCTACGGTCTCGGCCGATATACCGCAGCGTTGACCTGGTATGCCGTCCTGAGCGGCGGAGCGCTTGATGCCGTTGATTGGATACCGCCGAAATATCCCGATGTGCGCTATCATCTTCCCGCAATAAAGGAAGCCGTAACGGCTTCGTTGGCATCTCCTGCCGAAATAACCGCCTCTTCCTTTTCTGTGGATCCGTTCGCCGTTGAAATCCCTGAGCCTGCAGATCCCTTTGATCCCGCGAGTTATCTTGAGGGCGACCGAATCAGGATGAAGGCGTACGGGATTGATCCGGAGAATTATCAATTGCTTCCTTGGGCATATCTGGAGAACAGCTATTGGTACAGCACCGTCAAAACCGGCGTCAGCACACCCGGAAAGACGGCAAATACCTATCTGCAATATATATGCAGCAAAAAGAAGTATGCATTTGGTGACGAGCTTCCTGCCGGTACCGTTTTTCTCTGCGATCCCGGATGGAAAATCCGCATCGAAGGCTTTCCGAGCCCCTCGTCGGTTTATACGGGAACGCGTCCCGGCAGTATGACCGCACCCTTCTATCTTCTCACCGAGGATTCTCTCGACGGTTGTCAATATGTCACCTGGAACGTTTCCGCGG
Organism: Eubacteriales bacterium; assembly: GCA_045597265.1. Taxonomy (GTDB): domain Bacteria; phylum Bacillota; class Clostridia; order Oscillospirales; family CAG-272; genus SIG693. The sequence goes on from JAZODX010000032.1 coordinate 12,408, forward strand.
CAGACGGTGCGAATATTTCGCAGATATATGATGAGGCAAATGTACACGTCCGTGTGTATATTCCCATCGGGCAGGAGTAAACCGAACCGTTCGTCACGACGGAAGCAGAAGCATTGCTTTTCAGAATCCAGCAATACTACACGATGAATATCAATCTGCTGTGTGGATTTCGGGCCAAAACATGGTATAATAGAATTACCAAAATCCGATAGAGTCGTCAACGGAGGGATATACCATGTCGATTGGAACAACCATCAAACGCCTGCGCCGCTCCCGCAGTATGACACAGGAACAACTTGCTGCACGTCTGGGCATTACGGCCAATGCCGTTTCGCAATGGGAGTGCGACCGCACTGCACCGGACATCGCTCAGCTCCCACTGCTGGCCGGTCTGCTTGAAGTGACAATCGATGCCCTCTTTGAAAACGATGATACCGCAAGACAGGCGGATATAGAGCGCTTCTTCGGTCTGATCCGTGAGGAGCTGCCGAATGACGCCATGAAAGAGCGGCTTCGCCTGGGGCGGGAATATGCGGCAAAATATCCGAAAAATTTTGATATCGCACACGAGCTTTGCTGGATTATCGTCCGCTCGGACAAAACGGAAAGAGAGGCCAATTTGCCGCTGTTACGCAGGCTATGCGATAAAATTATGGCAGAATGCACCGTGCAGACCTACCGCGAGTCCGCTATCGCACTGATGTGTACGTATGGAAGCGACGAGGACTTTGAAAAATGGTCGGCATTGTGTGCCACCGACTATTGCGCATATCGCGGCGAGGTGCTTGAGCGGCGACTTGAAGCACGGGAGGCCTATGATGAATGTGCGATGCGGAAAGGCGCAAATAAGCTCGAGCTTTTCTGTCATTTGCTGCTATCCGACTGCGGAAACCGGACGGATGCAGAGAAATCGCTTGCGTGGGTTGAATATCGGATCGCTCTCATCCAATCCTTCGGCGAGAGCGGTATCATTCCGCAGGCGTGGCTCGGCTATTATGCGGTGATGCTGACCTATGCGGCGGATCAATCCTTCCGCCTCCTGCGGGATGAGGATGGCTACCGTGCACTGGCAGAGGCGTATCGTGTCTTTGCGGAATGGGCGGATATCCCCGACGGAACGGCACTCGGCGTGGGCGCTGACTGGATGTTCCACGGTGTGGAGGTGCTCAAAAACGAATGGAATTATCGGTTCCCCGACGGAAAAGAAGAATATTCCAATTATATGGCTTTGTTTGCGAATTACGGTACATATCTGGAAACGGTGATGAAAAAGCAGAAGGGCTGGCAGGGCTTTGCACGGATGAGAAACGAGGAAAGATACCGTGAAACGTTAGCCAAGGCCGAAGCACTTGCCCGAAAAGGGCAGAGTTGATCATCCGACAGAAAAGAAGACAGAGACGGTTTTTCCCGTGTGCCGATAAGACAGTAATTCCGTAAAAAACAAAATTTTACGGCATCTGTCTTAATGATGTCCTTATTATGGCCTTTCCAAATAGATGAAGCACTCACTTCAGGGACAACATCCCGGGTGAGTGCTTCGGTGGTTTTGATTAATTTATGCCGTTTTCTGCCGCTTCAAGCATATTTTCAATAAAGATCCCATATCCCTTCGTGGGGTCATGCACGAGAACGTGGGTAACCGCACCCACAATTCGTCCATTTTGGATAATCGGGCTGCCCGACATTCCCTGAATTATTCCGCCAGTTTTCTCAAGCAGGGCAGGGTCGGTGACCTTGACGACGAAGCTTTTTGAGCCGATTGCGGTTTTGTTGATCGAGGAAATTTCAATTTCGTATTTTTGCGGTCCCGACTCGTCAAGCGTGCACCAGATATAGGCACGTCCGTCGTGTATCTCGTCCTTGAGAGCAATGGGCATGGCTTCCTCGGGGATATTCTCCGGGATGGCGCTGAAAACGCCAAATACACCGCAGGGGGTATTCTTGACCAATGCGCCGCATTTCCCGGTGAGGAAGCTGCCACGCAGCTCGCCCGGGGTGCCCGGTGTGCCGCGCAGGACACCGCTGATTTTTACGTCAATGACCGAGCCGCGCTGCATCGGCATCAATTCTCCCGTATCCACGTCGCAGATACCGTGCCCAAGCCCGCCGAATTCACCCGTCGTGGGATCAATATAGGTCACCGTTCCGATGCCGGCACCGCTGTCTCTGACCCACATCCCGGTCTTGAGCTTTCCCTCGGAGGCCGAGCGGACGGGTGTGAGTGTTGCAGTATGCGTTTCGTTCCCACGTGTGTAGGTGAGTGTGATGGGGGAGCCGTCGCCTGATTCAATCGACGAGGTCAGCATTTCGACGCTGTTCACGGCCTGCCCATTGAGATGCGTGATGATGTCTTTGACGCGTACTCCGGCCGCATAAGCCGGGTTTTGCGGACCGTCATCCCCGTCCACGTCACCGAAGCCCACGACGAGGACGCCTTCGGTGTAAAGCTTTACGCCAAAGGGCATTCCTCCGGGATAGAGGCGGATGTCCCCGCAGCTGACCAGCTCAACCGTTTTGAGAGGCAGGCCGAGCAGGCGAAGTTCAGCCTGCTTGACCGAAATATTTTCATTTTCGTCTGCGGCGAATGCGGGAACGCTTGCCGCACATTCGGCATAGCTAAGTCCAAAGTAGGCCGGGGCGGCCTCTCCCGTACGGTAAGTGATCCTGTCGGGTACCACGAAATCGTACACGCCAAGCAGGGCGACAAAACAAAAGGTCAGCGCCAGACAAAGGCTGACCGTATAACGAATAAACTGATTTTGCTTCATCATTGCGTATCCTTTCTCGCACACCCGATCGGCGCGCGATCCGGCCGACCGACGCGTTTGCGCAGTCGACTGCTCTTATCATGCCATAACGGCAGAATTTCATGTGTAACAATTTTTTATCGCCGCGCCAATTCGCCCTTTTTTTGTTAAGGTCGGAAAAATGGCTTGACAGCGAAAAGCCGGACATGATATAATTAGTTTATTAACTAACTATCCGGAGGACGTATGGAAAACTGTTCCGAAAAAAGACGGCGCTGCTGTCAGCCGACCGCTCCCATGCTGGTGCATGAGATCACGCGGCTCTTTGATGAGCGTATGCGCAGAACGACAACCGAGCCTCTGCAGACGCAGAACAGCTGTCGGTTAATTTTGCGGCACTTGTCGCATATGGAGGGCTGTACGCAGCTTGATTTGGTTCGGGTAACGCATCTGAAGCCGCCGACGGTCAGCGTTACACTGAAAAAGCTGGAGGAGAACGGCTTTGTTCTCCGCGAAAGCGACGAAATTGATTTGCGCGCCATTCGCGTTTATCTGACCGAAAAAGGAAAATCGCTCAATCGCTCCACGATTGCCCGACTCAAGGAATGTGATGCGATTCTGACCGAAGGAATCACGGCGGAGGAGCAGGAGTTCCTTCTGCAAGTATTGACCAAAATGCGAGACAATATGTTGGCTAAGCTTGAGAGCGAGCGCGGAGGAGAGCATGAAATTAATTAAATATCTCAAACCTTATTGGTTTCTTGCCGTTCTCTCGCCCCTGCTCATGATTGGCGAGGTCGTCGTCGATCTGATGCAGCCGAAGCTGATGAGCCGTATCGTGGATGAGGGCGTGATCGGCGGGGATGTTAACCTGATTATCAAAACGGGCTTGCTGATGCTGGGGCTCGTGCTGCTCGGCGGTGCTTCGGGCTTCCTTTGCGCCGTGACCGCCACCAACGCTGCACAGAGCTTCGGCAACGATCTCCGTGTGGATACATACAGCCGCGTTATGGCCCTTTCGCTTGAGCAGACCGACGATTTCACCACCGGATCGCTGGTTACCCGTCTGACCAACGATATCAGCATGGTGCAGGATCTCGTGGCCATGGTGCTGCGTATGTTTGTCCGCGCGCCCATCTTTTTCGTCGGCGGTATCTTGATGGCAATTTCGCTCGATACCAGCTTTGCCTTTGCACTGATTATTGCCCTGCCGCTTCAGCTTTTTGTCATTTTGCTCCTGCTCTCGCGCGCAAGCCCGCTGTATGGAATCGTGCAGAAAAAGCTTGACCGCGTCAACTCGGTCGTACAGGAGAACGTCAGCGGTACGCGCGTTGTCAAGGCTTACGTTCGCGAGGAATATGAAAACGAGCGCTTCGGGCGTGCCAACGGAGAGCTGAGGGATACCAATTATCGTGTCTTGAAGCTGATGAGCATTCTCAACCCGATTCTGATGCTGATTATGAACCTGACGGTCATCGCGATCATTCTCATCGGCGGAGATCGTGCCCGTGCACAGGAAATTCAGCCCGGTCAGATTATGGCGGCTGTGACTTACGTCACGCAGATTCTCCATTCGGTGATGATGGTCAGCATGATGTTCCAGTCGATTTCGCGCGCCTCCGCATCGAGCAAGCGCATCATCGAGGTGCTCGAATGTGCACCGGTCATCGAGAGCGGAAGCTTCACAGCGGGAGAGGGAACGGACGATACCTGCATCGCCTTCCGTGACGTATCCTTCCGTTATCCCGGCACCACCGGACTTCCCGTTCTTGCCGATATCAATCTTACGGTGAAACGCGGGGAAACGCTTGCCGTCATCGGTGCAACCGGGTGCGGCAAGACCTCGCTCGTCAATTTGATTCCCCGTTTCTATGATGCAACCGAAGGGGAGGTTCTCATCGACGGCACCGCGGTTGACCGATGGGATTTGACCGCCCTGCGCCAGAAGATCGGCTTCGTTATGCAGAAAAGTGAGCTTTTCTCGGATACCATTGCCAACAATATCCGTTGGGGTAAGCCCGAGGCTACGCTTGACGAGGTAAAGCGTGCTGCCGAGACGGCGCAGGCTTCCTCCTTCATCGAGGGCTTCGGTGAGGGTTACGATACCTTTATCGCCGAGAAGGGCGCCTCGCTCTCGGGCGGGCAGAAGCAGCGTATGTCGATTGCCCGTGCATTGGTACGCCGCCCGGAGATTCTGATTCTCGACGACTGCACCTCTGCCCTTGACCTTGCTACCGAGGCAAAGCTGCAGGCGGCGCTTCGTGAGGAGCTGAAGGACACGACGGTCGTCATGATCGCTCAGCGCATTGCCAGCGTTCGCGGTGCAGACCGCATTGCCGTCATCGAGAAGGACGGCCGTATTCTCCATTGCGCGCCGCATGACGAGTTGATGAAAATTTCTCCCACTTATCGGGATATCTATCAATCGCAGATGCAGAACGGAGGGGATGCGGAATGAATCAGCAGAAAAACCAACCGCAAAACCGACTCGTTATCGGTCCCGGCGGCCCCGGCCGTGGCGGCGGAGGACCGATGGGCGCGCGCATGAACGTGCAGAAGCCGAAAAATCTCGGCAAAACGCTCCGCCGCCTTGTCAAATACATTGGCCACAGCCGTATGATTCTCTTCGCTCTGCTTGGCGTCATGTTCGTCGTCACCATGCTTGAATTGGTCGGTCCCGCTCTCCAGGGGGCCGCGATTGATACCATCGATTACGATAAGATCACGGGACGGATTGAGGTCGATTTTGGGAAATTGCTCACCCTTCTCGGCCTGATGGCGGTCATTTTTCTCTCCTCTTCTCTGATGACCTATTTCCAGGGACTTCTTGCCGCACGCTTGTCCCAGAATACCGTCTATACGCTGCGCAGTGATCTTTTTGCCAAGATCAGCCGGCTGCCCATTCGCTATACCGACAATCATAAGCACGGCGACCTGATGAGCCGCATGACGAACGACGTTGAAAACGTCTCGAATACGATTGCACAGTCGATTGCCTCGCTCTTCTCGGCGGCGCTGACGCTGGTCGGCTCGCTGATGATGATGCTCAGATACAGCTGGGTGATGACGCTGATTGCCTTCGTGACCATTCCGCTGACCGTGCTGGTTTCCTCCTCACTCTCCAAATTCATGCGCAAATATTTCGTCGAACAGCAGAAGCTGCTCGGCGCGCTGAACGGGCAGGTTGAGGAAATGGTGGCCGGTTACAAAACGGTTATGAGCTACGGCCGCGAGCGTGAAGCCATCGCGCGCTTCAACGAAACCAGCCGCCGCCTGCGCCACGTCAGCATCCGCGCCCGTATCTGGGGCGGCGTAATGGGGCCCTGCATGAATATTATCAATAACCTCAATTATCTCCTTATCGCAACCTTCGGCGGTATCTTCGTTCTTCATCCCGGGCTGGTCAAGATTTCGATCGGTAACATCCAGTCGATACTGCAGTATTCGCGCAAGTTCTCCCGTCCCGTCAACGAGATTGCCAACCAATACGCGCAGATTCTGACCGCCATTGCGGGTGCCGAGCGTATCTTTGAAATTCTCGATACTCCCGATGAAATCGACGAGGGCAGGGAGGAGATCGACGTGTCCGCTCTGCGCGGCGATATCGATTTCAGACACGTTAAGTTCTCCTACGTGGAGGGAGAGCCCGTCCTGCGTGATTTTGATCTCCGCGTGGAGGCGGGACAGAAGATCGCCATCGTCGGTGCAACAGGCTCGGGCAAAACGACCGTTGTCAACCTGCTGACCCGATTCTACGAGATCGACGGCGGGGCAATTCTGCTTGACGGTATCGATATCCGCGATATCCCGAAGGCCGATCTGCGCCGTTCGATCGGCATCGTGCTCCAGGATACGGTGCTTTTCTCGGACAGCATCCGTACCAATATCAAATACGGACGGCTGGAGGCAACCGACGAGGAGATGCGCGCCGCGGCCGATACGGCAAACGCCGATATTTTCATCGAGCGCATCCCCACCGGCTACGAAACCCAGCTGGCCGAATCGGGCAGTAACCTCAGTCAGGGTCAGCGTCAGCTGCTGGCCATTGCCCGCGCCGTGCTTGCCGATCCGAAAATTCTGATTCTTGACGAAGCAACCTCCTCGGTCGATACCCGTACCGAGATGCAGATTCAGCAGGCCATGCTCGCTCTGATGGAGAACCGCACCAGCCTTGTCATTGCGCACCGTCTTTCCACCATTCGTGATGCGGACAAGATCATCGTGCTCAAGGACGGCGTAATCTGCGAATCGGGCAGCCACGAGGAGCTTCTGTCACGGGAGGGCGAATATGCCAAGCTCTACGCCAACCAATTCGCCGGCTTTGCCACCTGATATGATCGATACGGCATATTTTTCGCGCCTCTGCTACGAATCGGCGGCCATGCGTACTGAGCGTGAGGGCGGAATCAATACGATGGGGGAGAAGTGTCTGCATCAGGTGCTCAAGCGCTACTACGAGCCGGACGAAACCCGCCACGAGCAGTCGGTTGGCCGTTATATTGCCGATATCCTGCGCGGGGACGAAATCGTGGAAATTCAGACGGCGGGCTTCTTCCCGCTCAAGCAAAAAATATCCGCATACCTGCGGGATACCGATTATCGAATCACGGTCGTGCATCCCATCATTGAGAAAAAATGGGTGAGATGGATCGACCCGCAGGATGGCAGTATATCAAAGCGCAACCGCTCACCAAAGAAGGGAAGCCTGCTTACCGAGACGGGAGAGCTGGTTTATTTGCTCGATCATCTGCCAAACGACCGTTTGCGTTTCGTTTTTCCCCGCATCGAGGCGGAGGATTACCGTTTGCTCGACGGCTGGAGCCGTGACCGCAAGCGCGGCTCGGCACGGTACGAACGGATTCCCCTTGCACTCTGCGGAGAGGAAACGCTGGCCGATCGGGCGGATTTTGCCGCACTCATTCCAAATGAATTGTCTGCCCCCTTTACCGCCCGCGACTTTTCCGTGCATACCCACCTCCCATCCCGCCCGACCTACGCCGTTCTCAAGGTTCTGGCCGCCGTCGGCGTCATCGAGGAAGCCGGGATGCAGGGTAGAAGCCGAACGTGGAAAAGAAAATAAACGTCAAGAAAAACACATCGCAAATGAAAATCTGCGGTGTGTTTTTTTCGTGGAAATTTATGTAAGAAGCTGCCCTCATCGGAGAGTACTCTTTTTGTGTCTTCTGTTTTTGTTCGGTTTTGAAAAAACAAAATATTGTTTGTAAACTGGAAAATATTCGTGATGAAGTGAGTGTGGTGATTTAGTATAATATAGATGTAAAGTAAACCAAACGAATTCTTTTGATCTGTATTTTTTTGTTTACTTTTACGATGGCAAAGAGGAAGACCTGCAAAAGCATTTTCCGCCTTTGCTGTCCATTCCGTTTTTGGAGGTAACCCATGAACATGAAAAAGCAAATTTTGATTTTCCTGCTCTTGCTCGTCACTTGGATGTGTCTGCTCACCGCCTGTGGGGACGAAGGAGCACCCATCGATACGACTGCACCGGATACAACGGTTACGACCGAGGCGTTATCAAACGATATCGTCATCATGGAGGAGGGTGCGTTCAAATATCGTGTTGTGCGCCCCGATATGACTGACGACGCAACAATCAAGGCCGCAATCACCCTCTGCTCATTGATTGAACGTGAGACGGGCGTCCTGCCTGAGATTACGACTGACTGGATTAAAAAGGGCACAGAACCCGATCCGAACACCCTTGATATTCTCGTCGGTTTTACCAACTATCCCGAATCGATGCAGGTTCTGGAAGGGAAGCGCTACGGTGATTACGTGGTCACGCCGATTGGCAATAAGATTGTCGTCAACGCGTGGTCATCGTCATCATTGCCTGCTGCAGTCACCGCCTTCTATGAGGCGTTGACGGTAGATAGAGCCGCCGGAACGGCCACGCTTCCTGCGGACACCTATTGCACGGGAACGACCAATAAATCGGTCAGCTTTATTCCCGTTTATCAGGTATCCCGGTGATGATACAACAACCGTGAGACCTTTGTTTGAGAGTTCCGCGAACTATGGACTTTTCAACGAGCTTCCGACCGGCGCTGTCGCTTCCCGTTCGATCATCAATCGTGATCTGAAGGTTCGTATTGAGGTCGAGAACACCAACTCGGTTGCCAGAGTCTTTATTAACGGTATCTTTATCAGCGGCACGTCTCTGGGCGACGATAAGACGACCGGATGGGATTATTTCAACACCTCCAAGCAGGGCGGCGGCGATGCGTTTGCCTTCTACGTTGGTAAAATGGTTGAGGCTTCGGTTGATAACCTTGTCATCAAGCCGATGTCGTACCCCACCGTTACCTTTGTGGCAGATGGCGGTTCGTTCAGCGGGGCAAATCGGATGATGATTCAACGCACCGGTAGACTTGACGCATTCCCTGTTGTAGTGAAAAACGGATTTGTGGTAGAGGGGTGGTATACGGAGGATGGCCGTCAAGCGGACCGTTCCACCACTTTCTATAAGGATACAACTCTGACCGCACAGTGGAAGGCAGTCGAGCCCGATTCCGGCGACGGCTCGACGACGAGTGGCCCCAACCTGTGGCTGGCAGTCCTTTTGATGCGCTATAACCGCCAGTATGAAATCACGGCCGAAGCCGTCGAGGGTGGTACTATCACCCCCGAGGGTGTGACCAAGGTGAAGTACAACTGCAGCCAGGCTTATGAAATCAAGGCCAACGAGGGTTACGAGCCGACCGACGTTCTCGTCGACGGCAAGAGCGTTGGCAAGGTGGACAGCTACGAGTTTAAGAAAGTACAGAAAGCGCACACCATCTCTGCCGTATTCAGCCGTCTCACCGTTGAAGTCAGCGCCGAGGCCGGCGAGGGTGGTACCATTACTCCTGCGGGCAAGGAAACGGTAAACTGGGGTGAGAGCAAGACCTATACGATCAAGGCTGACGAAGGCTTTGAAATTGCAGATGTTCTCGTTGATGGCAAGAGTGTCGGCAAGGTGGAGAGTTATACCTTCGAAAAACTGACGGCAGCGTCTTCAATCTCTGCATTCTTTGCAAAGCTTTCCGAGGAACAGCCCGCCGATCCTACGCCCGCCGATCCTACGCCGGTCGATCCCACGCCGGTCGATCCTGTGCCTGCAAACGGCTATACCGAAAGCTTTGACAGCATTGATGCTTCGCTCAAGGAGGACGCATTGCTTGAAAAGCTCGGCTGGTTTAAGACGAAGAATGAGGCAGGCGAGGATTGTACTGCTGCGTTCTCAATTGAAGATGGCCGTCTGATCATGGACAATACGGCAGATGACAGCAAAAACGTCCACGTCGTTGCAGTTCCTACTGCGCTGTCGGAAGAAATTTCAAAGGATGACTATGTTGTGGAATATGACATGACCTTCCTTGACGGTACGAAGGATTACGTTTTGCTCGGGCTTCTGTTCAACTACAACAGCCAAACCAACGATCAATTTTCGATCATGTATATTCGTTCCAAGTTCTCTTCCTCCAAGAAGAATGCATTCCAGCATCGTTAGGATTGAACGATGAAGAATTTGTTGGCAGAAGAAAAGTGCCTGAGAGAAGAAACAAATATGCTGATTCGCTCAAGAGATCTTTCCGTAACCGACTGCGGAGACGGTGTTTTTTTACGTGTCTGCGATGACATATCTGACGAATTGTTTGACCGCTTGGTGGAGGATTGTTCCGTGGGAGTTCCGCAGAGGCTTTCGCATACCAAAATTGCGGGGAATCGCTTTCTTTATGTTGAGCATGATGAGGATTTTACCTATTTCATGTATTTTCCCGCTCGCCGACAGGTGCGGATTTTGTTTGGGGAAAAAGGAGGACTTGTTCCCGATCAGTTAGGGGAAAAGGCACGTTACAACGGCGAAAAGAGCCTGACCCAAGTCGCCCCCAACGATGCGGAGAAAAACTTTGGTATGTGCTACATTTTCTCGCTTGGCGAGGGACATTTTCTCATATATGACGGTCTTGGCGACCGAGGAGGAGACGAAGTGAAAATCTTCGATTCCCTTACTGCGGCAACGCCCGAGGGTAAGCGTCCGGTGGTAGATGCTTGGATCCTGACCCACCCGCATTTTGATCATATCGCCGGTGTGCATCGCTTTGCGCAGTGCTATGCGGATGCGGTCGAGGTGCGGAGCTTTGTGATGAATATGGCCGCACCGGAGCGGTATCCGGTCATACGTTGGAAGGATGCTGCCGATTGCTATGCGAAATGGCTTCCCGGGATTTTTGCTGCCTATCCCGAAGCGAAGGTGTGGAAGGTGCATACCGGACAGTCCTTTTCGGTCGGAGATGCCAGAATCGAGGTGCTTTATACCCAGGAGGAGGACGATACAGGGGCACTGACGGTGAATAATTCCTCCCTTGTCACGCGTGTTTTCTTTTGTGGGAAATCCTTCTTTTTCCCGGATGATATTATTGGTGAGGCGGCTTGTCAGCTGATCCACGATCTCTATGGTTCGTACCTCAAAAGCGACTTTTATCAGACCGCACATCACGGCTTTGATACCCATGCACTTTCCTTTTATTACGATGTAGACCCCGAGGAAATTCTCTGGCCGCTCCGTGCGCGCGACTGGGACGGGGAGCGAATCTGGACCTTCCCCGCAACGCAGGTGTACGCTGCGGAATTAAAGGCAGGAAAACGAAAATTCCACATCACCCGGGGAGAAAGTAATGTTATCCCTTTGCGGTAAACATAAAGAGGTAAAGAAAATGATTAAATTGCATATGGAAAGAGACATACCGGTTGTCGGCTCGTATGACGTTGTCGTCTGCGGCGGCGGACCCGCGGGCTGGGTTGCAGCCGTTTCTGCGGCGCGTGCCGGGCAAAAAACCGCACTGATCGAGCGCTTCGGCTTTCTCGGCGGAACCGCAACGGCAGGCTTTATCGTGCCGATCAGCGGTTTCCATTTTAAGGGAAAGCGCGTGGTCGGCGGAATTGCGTGGGAGTTTATCGAACGGCTGGAGAAGCTGGGGGCCGCACTCCCCGAGATGCCGGCAGGCCACGTTTCGGTCAATCTCGAATATTATAAGACGGTGGCCGAGCAGATGGCCGTCGAGGCAGGCGTTGTGCTTTATACCAATGCCTATCTGACCGACTGTGTTATGGACGGAGATCGTGTGACGCACGCTGTCTTTGCCTCCAAAAACGGAAATGAAGCTGTCGAGGGAAAATGCTTTATTGATGCGACGGGGGACGGAGACCTCTGCTATATGGCCGGAGTTCCTATGATGCAAGCGAACGAGGGCCTTCAGCCCGTATCGCTTTGCTTTATTATCACGGGTGTGGATACCGATACCGACCTGCTCCGTGACTGCATTCATCACGACGGCAAAAAGGGCGAGTCCTGTAATCAGGTAATTCGCAGTATGCTGCTTGAGACGGCAGAGAAGCACGGGATTGCGCAGTTTGGTGGTCCTTGGTTCAATACTCTTCTCAAGGGGAACAGCCTTGCCGTCAATGTGACGCGTGCCGATGTAGACGCAACCGACAGAGCCGCGTATACGCAGGCGGAAGCAACGCTTCGCGCAGATATGTTCCGACTGGTTGAGTCGATGCGGGAGGAATATGCGGAATTCCGCAATTGTGAAATCGTCATCTCGGGCGTAAACGCCGGCATCAGAGAAACGCGGCACATCAAGGGTGTTCGCACGGTGACTGCACAGGACGTCCTTGACGGGACCGAGTTTGTCTGTCCCGTCGCACATTGTGCGCATCCGATCGATATTCACGCGGCAAAGGGGGCAGGGCAGCGTCTGACCGGGCTGAAGCGGGATTGCTATGTGCCGCACGAGGCAATGGTGGTGCAAGGCTTCCCGAATCTGATTGCTGCGGGACGCTGTATTTCAGCCGAAAAAGAGCCGTATGCTTCTCTTCGCGTGCAGGCAACGGTGATGAGTATCGGTGAGGCGGCCGGCGTGATGGCTGATCTTTTCTGTACACTCGGTACGCCGGTGTATGATCTGCCGACCGACCGTTTGCGTGAACTGTGCGAAGAAAGAAAATTCGTTCTGTAAGTGCCGGATGGAAGATCGCAACATTGTTTGCAAAAAGCGCAATATTGTTAGAGAATGTTTTTGCGCACTTTGCTATAATAAAAACACGGAAAATGAAATTGGCCGCGCGAAAGCACGGCTGTCGGATCATCAAGGAGTGATTATTATGGAAAATCTGATTCAAAAAATCCGCGAGCTGGCCGTTATCCCGGTCATCAAGATTGACCGCGCTGAGGACGCACTTCCCCTGGCGGCGGCGCTCAAGGCAGGAGGGCTCTGCGCGGCCGAGATTACCTTCCGTACCGATGCGGCAGAGGAATCGATCAAGCGGATCGCGGCGGCATATCCCGACTTTCTGCTTGCCGCAGGTACCGTGCTTACCCCCGAGCAGGCAGATCGTGCAATGGCGGCAGGTGCGGCGTTTATCGTCAGCCCCGGCACCAATCCCGAGGTAGTTCGGCACTGCACGGCAAAGGGCTATCCGATCGTGCCCGGTGTTTGCACGCCGAGCGAGGTTGAGACGGCAATGTCGCTTGGGCTTACCTATCTGAAATTTTTCCCGGCCGAAGCGGCGGGCGGTGTAAAAATGATCAAGGCCATGGCGGCACCCTACGGCAAGATTAAGTTTATGCCGACGGGCGGAATCGGTCCGAAGAATCTTGAAGATTATCTCGGCTGCAGTGCGGTATTTGCCTGCGGCGGCAGCTGGATGGTACCGTCCGATAAAATTGCGGACGGCAAATTTGACGAAATTGAGGCGCTCACCCGTGAGGCCGTAGAACTTGTTGGGAGGATCAAAAAATGAGCAAAGTCGTAACCTTTGGCGAGCTTATGCTCCGCCTTGCCCCTGAGGGCTATCTCCGCTTTTTCCAGAACGACCGTCTTGAGGCTACCTTTGGCGGCGGCGAGGCCAACGTTTCGGTGTCTCTTGCCAATTACGGCGTTGACTGTGCATACGTCACCAAGCTGCCGAAGCACGCGATCGGCCAGGCGGCTGTCAATTCGCTTCGCTATTTCGGTGTAGATACCTCGAAGATCGTTCGCGGCGGTGACCGCGTCGGTATTTACTTCCTTGAAAAGGGCGCATCCCAGCGCGGATCGGTCTGCATCTATGACCGCGCACATTCGGCCATTGCCGAGGCAAAGCGCGAGGACTTCGATTGGGACGCCATCTTTGCGGATGCCGACTGGTTCCATTTTACCGGCATTACTCCCGCGCTCGGCGGCGAGCTGGTTGATATCTGTATTGACGCCTGCCGTGCGGCAAAGGCACGCGGCGTGAAGATTTCCTGTGACCTCAACTATCGCGGCAAGCTTTGGAGCCGCGAGGAGGCAAGAGCGGCGATGACCCGCATCTGCGAGTACGTCGACGTCTGCATTGCTAACGAAGAGGATGCCAAGGACGTCTTCGGCATCGAAGCTGAGGGCAGTGATATCTACGGCGGAAAGCTGAACCACGAGGGCTACAAGAGTGTCGCCGCCCAGCTGGCCAAGCGCTTTGGCTTTGAGAAGGTCGCCATTACGCTGCGCACCTCCATCTCGGCCAACGATAACGACTGGGCAGGTATGCTCTACGACGGTGAGGATTATTATTTCTCCAAAACCTATCATCTGCATATCGTCGACCGCGTCGGCGGCGGCGACTCCTTCGGCGGCGGCCTGATTTATGCACTGCGCTCGGGAAAATCCTCCCGTGATGCAATCGAATTTGCCGTTGCAGCCTCTGCACTCAAGCATTCCATTGAGGGTGACTATAATCGCATCACGGCGCCCGAGGTTGAAAAACTGGCAGGCGGCGACGGCTCCGGCCGCGTTCAGCGATAAGCCGCCGTATATCCATATGCAAAAAAACTGCTGTCGTTTCGAATGACAGCAGTTTTTTTATATGGATGCAATCAAATTTTGCGGAGCGGCACAAGGTATTGCTCCTGACGGCGAACGAGCTCGGCGGTATAGTTCTGATCCTCCCCCTCATGCAGGTGTGAGACGTAGGCGTGATGATTTTGACGAATTTCCGGATCGTGCAAAGCAAGAAGAAGCATCGCAGTGCTGGAGCATTGATCGGCGGCTCTTTCGAGATAGGTCAACGTCTCCGCAAAGAAGAGACCGACGGTAATGGAGCATTTTCCGGCCTTGAGGCGATTGACGTGGTTTTCGTTGAGATAGAGCACCATGTCGTCAATGACCTCTTCCAATGGTTCGATCTGTCGCGCCGCGTTGCCGCTCGGATCGTCGAAGGCGGAGATGGTCATGCCGATCAGCTCGTCGACGGCGGCTGTGAGGAGACTCATCTGCGCAATTGCATCTGCCGAGAAGCCGCTGTTTTCCCGATTCAGCTTTTCGGCAAATTCATTTATGTTGGTGGCGTAGTCCCCGATTCGCTCAAAGTTGGCGGATGCTTGAATGAGCAGATTGATTTTCTCGCTTTCTTCATCGGAAAGGGTGCTCTGTGAGAGCTTAACGAGAAAGTTTTCAACGGTATCGGTGAAACGGTCGATGGTATTTTCACGGGAGAGAATCTCTGCACTGAGCGCGGAATCAAAGTCTTGCAGCTGAAGAATACTCTGTCGAAAGTTTTCGTGAGCAATATCGCCCATTGCACCAATGGCAGAGGCGGCTTCGGCGATGGCAAGATTCGGGAGGAGGTAAAGCCGCTCGGAGAGGGTATTCAGCTCGGGATACTCCTCCTTTTTTTCGTCCTCTGCCCCCGGCTTTACCACCAGATAAGTTAACTTGACGAAAAGACCGGTAAAGGGAAGGAAGAGAATTACACTGAGCAGATTGAATACCGTTTGAAAATCGGCAATCAAACCACTGTCGGCAAACCGACCCCAAAGGGCAGGGAAGAGCCCGCACGCACGGGCGGTTTCAAGCAATGCCATAAAAAGCACGGTACCGATTACGTTGAACGCAATATCCGCAACGCCCGCACGTTTGGCATCCTTAGAGGAGCCGATTGAGCAGACGATGGCCGTAGTGACGCACGTACCGATATTGATTCCCATGATAATGGGATATACGACGTCAAAGGTCATCATCCCTGTCGCGGAAAGGGATTGGAGCATGGTAACGGTGGCGGAGGAGGATTGTGCAATAACGGTGGTAACGAATCCGGCCAGAATTCCCAGAAGGGGATTTTGGCTGAATTTCTCCATAAGTCCGGCAAAAAAAGGGGCAGATGTCAGCGGCGTAAGGGCGGAGGACATACCGATGATGCCGGTAAACAGAATGCCAAAGCCCGCAAAGACGTTGCCGATCGTCGAACAGTTTTTGCGACGGATAAAAAGAATCAGGATGATGGCAATCAGCATGGCAAGCGGCGCTAAGGTGGAGGGCTTGAGCAGATCAAGCAGGGAACCGCTCTCCGACTCGAGGTCCATCAGACGAACCATCTGCGCGGTTATCGTTGTGCCGATATTTGCGCCGAAGGATATACTGATGGCTTGCCTTAGATTGATCACACCTGCAGTCAGAAGCCCGACCGTAATCACGATGGTGGCAGTGGAGGACTGAATCACGGCCGTGACCAGCATACCCATGATCGCGCCGATCAGAAGGTTGGAGGTCACCCTTTCCAATATGCGCTTGAGTGCCGGGCCGGAGGCACTTTTCAGTCCGTCGCTCATAATCTCCATGCCGTAAAGGAACATGGCGAGACCGCCGAGCATAGAAATAACCGAAATGATAATTGACATTGCTGTTCTCCTTTTCTCCTTGCAGCGAAATTACGATTATCGCCAAAAATTGTATCATGGTGAATTTGAGCGAATATGTCTGAAATGTAAATAATAACTACGCATTTTGTTAACCGCTTGACAGGGAAAGGGAAATATGCTATAATTCAACTGTACCAACACACATAGTACACCAAACACGAAGAAAGGAGCGATCACATGACCGGGATACAGGTAGATTACCGCGACAGACGGCCAATCTACGAGCAATTAATTTCCAACGTGCGCAGTCTCGTTCTGCGCGGTGTGTTAGCCCCCGATGAGCAGATGCCGTCCGTACGGGTATTGGCAGCCGAGCTCGGTATCAATCCCAATACCATCCAAAAGGCGTATGCAGAGCTTGAACGCCAGGGTGTGATTTATTCGTCGCCGGGGCGGGGAAGCTTTGTTTGCCCCGATCCCGCTGCGATGCGGGAGAGCGAGCTTGTCATGCGCCGGGCGGCAGCTGCCGAGGTGCTGCGGGAAGCGAAGGAATACGGGCTGAGCCGCGACGAGGCAGAGCAGATAATCAAAGAGATATGGAGGGATGAAGATGATCAGAATTGACGGCGTGACGAAAACCTTTGGAGAAATCCGATCGCTTAACGCAGTCAGTACCGTGGTGGGAGACGGCTCGATATACGGGCTGATCGGATCGAACGGTTCGGGAAAATCGACGCTGCTGCGTATCCTCTCGGGCATCTTCAAGCCGGATGCGGGAGAGGTTACCTACGATGGCGTACCTATCTGGGAGAACGCCGCGCTCAAGCGAGAGATCGTCTATCTCTCGGATGAGCAGTATTTTCTCCCCGCCACAACCCTCAACGAGATGCGCGGACTCTACGCCGCCTTCTATCCGCGCTTTGACGAGGCAATGTATTGCCGTCTTTGCGATCTTTTCGGGCTTGACGATCGCAGACGCATCTCCACCTTCTCAAAGGGCATGAAAAAGCAGGCGGCGGTCATTCTCGCGCTTGCTTCGTGTCCGAACTATCTGCTCTGTGACGAAACCTTTGACGGCCTTGACCCGGTCATGCGCCAGCTTTTCAAGCGTCTGCTGGCCGACGCCGTGGCTGAGCGGGGGATGACGGCCATCGTCGCTTCGCATAACCTCTCTGAGATTGAGGATATCTGTGACCACATCGCTCTGCTTCACCGCAGTGATCTCGTCTTTTCGCGCGAGCTTGACGACCTGCGGGATACCATTCATACGGTGCAGGCCGTCGTTCCGGCTGAGTTTGAGCCGAGTGCACTTTCGCTTGACGTCGTGCGGAGCACGAGACGCGGCAGTATGGTGACCATGGTTGTGCGCGGCGAGCGTGAAACGGTCATGGCGGAAATGCAGAAGGCCGGCGCACAGTTCTGCGAGCTGATTCCGCTTACCCTTGAGGAAATATTTATCAGTGAAATGGAGGAACGCGGTTATGACTACACGAGCCTTATCTGAGCACCCTACGCGCGGCTATTGGAACACCGCATTCTTTCTCGGTGAGCTTCGCCGCAGCTGGGCAAACAGTCTGCTCTACGCCCTGATCTATTTCTTTGGCATGGTCATTCCCATGCTCAACGACTACTCGACGATTCTCCGCAGTGATTTTTACGACAGAACGCGATATGTCGACTACAGCGATATCCCCTTCGAGCTCTTTTCGGTCTATGCGTTCGGGATTGCCGTTTGGGCAGCCATTTCGGGCATGCGCTACCTGCATAAGCGAATCAGTGCATATCATTTTCACAGTATGCCCATTCGCCGTGAGGGGCTCTTCTTCGTCAAATCTGCGGTGGCATTGTCCGATTTTCTTATCGCGCTTCTGCCGAATCTTGCGGCGGCCGCTGCAATCTTTGCGTCGGTAAAGGCGTCGCTGATGCCCATTCTCTACATCGGACTCTACAGCCTGCTTGCCTTTGCGGTCGGCTACAGCTTCTGCGTCCTGATCGGCAGTCTCTGCGGCACGCGCAGCTTCCACCTTATCCTGACCGGTATCGTCGGCTTTCTCGGCCCGGCAATCCTCTCTGCCGTTTATCTCATTGCCGACAGCATGACGAGCTATCTCATGGTAGACTATCTAACCGATTACCGCGGAATTCTCGGTTATAGCTCCCCCTTCATTTTCTTCATCAGCCAGCTTGAACGGTTCACCCTTCTCCCCCTCGGCGCCGCACTTGCCTTGATTCTGTTCAGCGTCGTTTGCTTTGTCGGCACCGTGCTGATTTTGCGTATCCGTCCAACCGAGGGAGCGGAGACCCCCGTGATCTTCAAGCCGATCGCGCGTATTCTCAAATATACCGTGATGTCGCTCGCTGCCGTTTTCTTCGGCTATTTCTTTGAGGAAATTTTCAACAATGATTTCATCTGGGCGATATTTGGTATCGTGAGCGGTGCCGTGCTCAGCTTTATGCTGATGAACGTTCTGCTCACAAGAAACGCAAGAAAAATGTTCAGCGGCGCGATCGGACTCCTGGTTTTTGCCGTTGCGTTCAGTGCAGTAACCGCGGGACTGGGTGCGTGGTACGTCCATCAGGATACAAATGGCTTTTCTCCCGACGCCATTCGTTCTGTCGCCATCGGTTCAAACCGGAACGGCAGCAATACCTTCACGGTGGATGATCCCGCGGCAATTGAAGCGGGAAGCGCATTCGTTGACGCATATTTTGCCCATGTAGAGGGCGATCCGTACGGCAGCGACGGCGTCACGTACGTGGAGATTGATCAAAAGGAATACGCCCTCAGCCGCCTCGATCCGCGCACGATCTTCGTTACCCAGACCAATAAGCTCGGCTTCTCCCGCACCTGGCGGATACAGATGGACCTCTATCCCGAGCTTGACGGCCTGACCGTGGACTTCCTGCGCACCGTGGCCGACAGTGAGGATTTTGCCGAGCAGTATATCGCTCTCTTTGATTCCTTCCGCAACGATTTGATTTCTGAGCGAACGATTGTGGAATACGCAGACGGAAGATATTACGAGATAGACGAGAACACGGTCAAGAACTCGGCCGAATACCGTGCACTTTTGGAGGAGATCAAAGCAGAGGTGCGGGCACAGATCGGTTTTGAATTTTTCCAGCAGCGTAAGGTTGGGGAATACAGTACACGCGTAGGCGACCTGTGGGTTTATCTTCCCGTTTACGAGAGCCAGCCCAAGCTGATCCACGCCCTGCGGATGGACGATTATACGGAGAAGGACCGCAATTATGCCGATTTCCTCGAATACGGTGCCGACGAGCTTGCCGCCGTTCACTATAGAGAAGACGGTACCCTTGATATCGTGAATTTGGAGACGATTGACGAGGAAACGGTCCGCGCCCTCTACGACAGCTCCGCCGTCGTCTACGGTCACGGCCAGGCCTTCTTCATGACTCGACTCAGCCGTGAATATTCTGTCAGCGCAAGACACTATAATACCTTTGTCTTTATCGAGGGCAAGGTACCGCAATTTGTGGTCGATCTTTTCTCGCAAAAAAAATAAGTAAATTTTCAAAAAATGCTTGACAATCTCCGCAGCGTGTGGTATAATATCACTCGTTGCGGAGGCATAGCTCAGATGGTTAGAGTACTTGCTTGACATGCAAGGGGTCGTTGGTTCGATTCCAACTGTCTCCACCAAAAAATTCCGAAGGCATATGCTTTCGGAATTTTTTTATCCAAGCCGCAGGCTTGGTACGAAATCAATGCGCTTACGCTTTGTATGTAATTGTGACGGAGTTGCGTAGTGGTATTTTTGTCAACACAGCTGAAAAGCCTTTCCGAGCTTCATCGGTAAGGCTTTTCTTTTTCTACCCACTCTTACATGAAATTTCCCGAGAAGGCATCAAAAAAGTATTACGGGGAAGATTTTTTCTTTCCCCTTGACAAAGATAATACTTCGTGATATGATGTATTACATAAGAGGAGGTATATCATGGACGTTCAGTTAAAGCGTGGACTGCTTGACGTTTGCGTGCTTGCGGCGATTAAGGACGAGGAGTCTTACGGATACAAGATGATCAAGGATATGCGGCCGTATATCGTGCTTTCCGAATCGACGCTCTATACCGTGCTCAAGCGCCTTGAGGCGGCGGATATGCTGACGGTGCGCAATGCGGAGCACGGGGGGCGGCTGCGGAAATATTATCGGATTACGAATGCGGGGCTCGGACGGATCGAAGACTTTCTTGAGGATTGGAAGGAGATCCTGTCCATATACCGATTTGTCAGCAAGGAGGCGAATGGAAATGCTTAAAATGAAATTTCTGGCGGCACTTCACGATAAACTGTCGGCACTTCCGAAAGCGGAGATCGAGGAGAGAGTGCTGTTTTATTCCGAGATGATCGATGAGCGGATGGAGGAAGGGCTCACGGAGGAGGAGGCAGTTGCGGCAATTGGCTCGGTGGATGAGATTGTCGCGCAGATCACGGCCGAGCTCCCGCCGCAAAAGAAGATCGAGCGGGCAAAGCCGAAGAAGAGAAAGGCATGGGAGATCGTCTTGCTGGTGCTCGGCTCTCCGCTTTGGCTCTCGCTTCTGCTTGCTGCATTTGCGGTTGTGTTCTCACTTTACATCTCGCTTTGCGCGATACTGATCTCGCTTTGGGCGGTCTTCGGCTCGTTTGTGGGCTGCGGCTTCGGTTTGCTTGTCGGTGGCATTGTACTTGCATTTTTCGGCCGCACGATCCCGGGCGCTGCGCTGATCGGTAGCGGGCTCGTCTGTGCGGGTCTCTCGATTCTTCTTTTCTTCGGCTGCCGAGCGCTGACAAAGCTGTCGATTCGTCTCGTCAAGTGGATATTTATGCCAAAGAGAAATGCGAAAAAAGAAAAGGGGGATGCGTAATGTCAACCAAAACGAAGGTTTGGCTTGTGATGTCTGCGGTCTTAATTGTGCTCGGACTTGCCGTTTTTGCAGGTGCCATGTGGGCGGGTGACTGGGAATTTTCCGCACTTGCTACGGTCGAATATGAAACCAATACATACCCGATCAGCGACGGCATTACCGATATTTCCATCCATACCGACACGGCGCATATTTTCTTTGTTCCGGTTCCGGAAGGGGAGTGCCGCGTTGTCTGCTGCGAGGAGGAGAAAAACCGACACACCGTCTCACTTGAGGACGGAAGGCTTTCTATCCGT
>JAZODX010000033.1:0-3302 GCA_045597265.1 Eubacteriales bacterium
CGCACATGCGCTTGTGCCCTGCGTCACGCGAGGTGTAGATGGTACCGGTCAGCAGGACCTCGTCGCCTGCTTTAAGCGTTTGGGCAAGCTCGGGGGTCAGCGGGAGGGTGATTCTTTTCTTTTCCATCTCAGAGCACCTCCGATTTGTGACGGGTGACGTGGCAGTTGATATTGACTGCACACGGCATGCCGGCGATATGGGTGGGGAGAACCTCGATATTGAGGCCAATGGCGGTCGTCTTGCCGCCGAAGCCCTGCGGACCGATGCCGAGCGCGTTGATCTTCTCAAGCATCTCCTTCTCAAGGTCTGCATAGAAGGGATCGGGATTTTCGGTGTCCAGCGGACGCATCAGCGCCTTCTTGGCCAGCAGAGCCGCCTTGTCAAAGGTTCCGCCGATGCCGACGCCGACCACGATGGGGGGACAGGGGTTGGGTCCTGCCGTCTCAACGGCCTCGAGGATGAAGGCCTTGATGCCCTCAAGTCCCGCCGAAGGCTTGAACATCCGGATCATGCTCATGTTTTCACTGCCGAAGCCCTTGGGGCCGACGGTGATCTTGAGCTGTTCTCCGGGAACAATTTCGGTATAGAGCATCGCGGGGGTGTTATCCCCGGTGTTGCCGCGGCGAACCGGGTCGGCCACGACCGATTTGCGCAGATAGCCGTTCGCATATCCGCGGCGAACGCCCTCGTTTACCGCCTCGGTGAGATCGCCGCCCACGATATGGACGTCCTGACCGATCTCAAGGAAAACGCAGGCCATGCCGGTGTCCTGGCAGATGGGCAGGTTTTCGCTGTCGGCAATTTCAAAGTTTTCAATGATATTATCGAGTACGCCGCAGGCGATGGCGCCGTCCTCACAGGCACGGCAGGACTTGATTGCACACTTGACGTCCTCGGGCAGGTGGTTGTTTGCATCAATGCAAAGCCGCTCGACAACGTCGATAATCTCTTTTACGTTAATTTCGCGCATGAGCTTCTCCTTTTAGAACAGAATAATCAGGAACTGGGAGACGAGAACGACCGCAATCAGCGCAATCGGGTAGGTTGCCGCGTAAGCCGCCGCAACGTCCTCTGTGCCCGCCGTGCCGATCAGCGTACCGAGCGCGGGGGTTGAGGTCATACCGCCCGTCAGCGAGCCGAGGCTGTTGAGCAGGCTGAGCTTAAGGACGTACTTGGCAAACAGGAAGCCGACGATCATCGGAACGATGGTCATAAACGCGCCGTAAACGAAATACATCACGTCAAAGTTTTCCACAAACTCCGCGCCGCCCGGGATACCGGCACCGACGAGGAAGAGCACGAGGCCCAGCTCACGGAAAAGCTTGAGCGTGGACTGCTCGGGCATAATGGACAGCTTGCCGATTCTGCCAAAATGGCCGAACACGAGAGAGGCGAGCAGGCAACCACCCGTCGTGGTCAGCGAGAAGCAGGTGCCGGACAGGCCATCACCGCTGAGCGGAATCTTGATCTGACCGACCAGATAGCCGCAGATGGCCGCAAGGGCAAACACGCCGAAGCCGTGGCTGTCAAGATGGAGCAGCTTGCCCGAAAAGGGCTTCTTTGCCGCGCCGGTATCGGCAACCGTGAGCTTTGCGCGCTCCTCTTCCATATTGGCGCGGGTCAGCTTGGGAATGAGCTGAACGAAGAGCACGACGCCGATGACGCCGAAGATATACGCGATGCCGTGGCCGACCGAGACCAGCGCCTCATGCTCGGCTGCCGCGGTAGCCTTTGCCGCCGAGAACGCGGGGGTGGAGGTCAGCGAGCCCGAGAGCAGACCGACGATCATGGCCGTGAAGCCCTCGGCGCTGTCAATGGATGCGCCGTAGCCGAAGAGATGACGGCCCGCCATGATGCAGGCGACGGCAGAAAGTGCGCCGGCGAGAATGATCACCATGCCGAGCAGTACGTAGGACTTGAAGTTGCGCTTCATGTTGCCAAAGAATTTCGGGCCTGCGATAAAGCCGACCGAGGTCACGAAAAGCACCAGGCCCAGCGCCTCAACGATTTTGAGGGCCTGACCCGTATAGCTGACGCTCTGCACCGTCAGCTGGGCATCCAGCTTGTCGTAGAAGAGGGCGCCGAAAATCAGCGCTACCACGAAAACCGCCGCGTCGCCGAGCGAGACGCCCTTGACCGTAATGCGGCCGAGTGCATAGCCGGCGGCGAGAATGGCGAAGATACAGAACATCAAAAAGGTAATGCCTTTAATTGAAATTACACCAAATAACAAATCCATCGTCAGTTTCCTCGAAATTTATCGTTCATGTCTTGCATAGCGCGGGAGAAGCAGCGGGGAGATGCCGTCCTCTGCGGCGCCTGCCTGTGCAAGCGCTTCTGCGTAAGCGGTCAGGTGGTCGAGATTCATGCGGCCGAGCGTGATTTCCTTCGCCCGCGCAGCGGCAGCCTTGCCCGCGTTGCGTCCGAAGACGATAATATCCAGCAGGGAGTTGCCCATGAGGCGGTTGCGGCCGTGGATGCCGCCGACGGCCTCGCCTGCCACCAGCAGATTATCCATGACGCGGGTGAATCCGTCGCCGTCAATCTCAAGGCCGCCGTTCTGATAGTGCAGAGTCGGGTAGATCAGAATGGGGGTCTTGCGCATATCGATGCCGTAGTTCATATACATACGCATCATCGCGGGGATGCGGCGCTCAATCGTGCCCTCACCGCCGAGCAGCTCGATCATGGGGGTGTCAAGCCAGACGCCCATGCCGCCGCCGGGGGTCGGTACGCCCTTGCCGCGTGCGGTGCACTCGCGGATGATGGAGGCCGCCGAGACGTCGCGGGTCTCCAGCGGATGCATGAAGGCCTCACCGGCGACGTTGGCCAGCATTGCGCCGAGCGAGCGTACCTTCTCGGTAACCAGCGCACCGAAGATCTGTGACGGGAAGGCCGCGCCGGTCGGGTGGTATTGGATGGTATCCTGATAGAGCAGGGGAGCGCCGGCGCGGTAGCCCATCACGAGTCCGTCTGCCGTTGCACCGTAGTGGTTGGAGGTCGGAAAGCCCTGGTAATGCAGGCGTCCTGCACCGCCGGTGGCAATAATTACCGTCTTGGCACGGGCGACCAGATAGTCCCCCGTTTCCATATTGAGGAGTACCGCACCTGCCACGCGGCCGTTTTCGTCCTTGATCAGCTCAACTGCCGATGTGAATTCCACAACCGGAATCTTGCGGTTGATGACCTCATCGCGGAGGGTGCGCATGATCTCGGCACCCGTGTAGTCCTTGCAGGCGTGCATACGCTTGCGGGAGGTGCCGCCGCCGTGGGTGGTGACCATGGTGCCGTCGGGCGTTTT
>JAZODX010000034.1:0-10681 GCA_045597265.1 Eubacteriales bacterium
GCCCTTTGAAAAACGAAATGCCGACGCAGGATGCGGAGATTCGGAACGGGAACTTTGACGAAGTTGCCCTTGGTTATACTGCGGAAATGGCAATCGACGAAGCGAAACGCTGTATTCAATGCAAGCATCGTCCTTGCGTGGCGGCTTGTCCTGTCAATATTAAAATCCCCGAATTTATTGCCAAGGTGGCGGAAGGAGATTTTGAAGGGGCATATCAAATTATTGCCGAAGATTCGTCTTTACCTGCCGTTTGCGGGCGCGTTTGTCCGCAGGAGACGCAGTGCGAGGGAAAATGCGTGCGCGGAATTAAAGGGGAGAGCGTGGCGATCGGTCGGTTGGAGCGCTTTTGTGCCGACTATCATATGCAGCACGTCGTCGCCAAAACCGAGCCCCCGTCGGCGAACGGTGACCGTATTGCCGTGATCGGGTCGGGGCCGGCCGGACTTTCCTGTGCCGGTGAGCTTGCACGCCGTGGCTACCGCGTTACCGTTTTTGAAGCCTTCCATACGGCGGGCGGCGTCCTCGTTTACGGCATCCCCGAGTTCCGACTGCCCAAAGCCATCGTCAAGGCGGAGATCGAGGCGCTGAAGGCACAGGGCGTGGAGATTGAGCGGAACACCGTCGTCGGTCGGACGGTTACCGTAGACGAGCTCTTTGCAGAGGGCTATTCTGCCATCTTTATCGGATCGGGCGCAGGCCTCCCCTCCTTCCTCGGGATTCCCGGGGAGAGCAGCTGCGGTGTGTATAGCGCAAACGAATATCTCACCCGTGTCAACCTGATGAAGGCCTACCGCCCCGAGTATGAAACGCCCATCATGCGCGCCCGCAGAGTTGCCGTCGTCGGTGGCGGTAACGTTGCCATGGATGCCGCACGCTGTGCCATGCGGCTCGGTGCTGAGGAGGTTTCGATCGTTTATCGCCGCGGTGAGGCAGAAATGCCCGCCCGCCGAGAGGAAATTCATCACGCCAAGGAAGAGGGTATTATCTTCCGTATGCTGACCAACCCCGCGGAAATCCATGCCGATGAAAAGGGTTTCGTGACCGCTATGACCTGTGACTGCATGGCGCTTGGAGAGCCGGATGCATCGGGCAGACGCCGCCCTGTGCCTACGGGTGAGCAGGTAACGCTTGACGTCGACGCCGTGATCATTGCAGTCGGTACCTCGCCGAACCCGCTTCTGCGAATGACGACACCCGGGCTTGAGACCGACCGTCGGGGCTGTATCGTAACGCAGGACGGTGTAACCACGAGCCGCGAGGGCGTCTTTGCCGGTGGGGACGCCGTCACCGGTGCAGCTACCGTTATTCTGGCGATGGGTGCGGGCCGTGAGGCGGCCGCCAAAATCGATACGTATTGCCGAGGGAAAAAAACGAAGTAATCAAAAAGCTGCCGCACAGGTGCGGCAGCTTTTTGTGTTTTCTTATTTGTTGAAGGAATTAACGAAGTTTTCAATCTGCTTCTGGTTCTTTTCCGCGCTGGCTTCATAAGCCGAAACGACGTTGGTCGAACGGGTCGAGCCGAGGGTGCGCAGGATGGTGTCGCAGTTGAGATCAAGTGCGGTGGAGAGCTCGAGACTGAGCGAATTAAAGAGCAGCTTGACGATCTTGGTCGAATTTTCGTCGGTTGCAAAGCGGAGCTGCATGGTCTTTTCAATGTGTGCGGGATAAATGTACTTGTAGGAGAGATACATCATATCCTCAACCACGGCGGAGACCATCTCGATCGAGCCGCTGTTGTGCGGAATACCGATTGCGGTACCGAGCTTGGCACCGATGTGGATGAGATAGTTTTCTTGATTTTCATCATATTTCGGCAAAGGAAGAACACCGAAGTTTGCTCCCTGCTGTGCGAGATCGCGGATACGGTAGATACCGTTGCTGAGGAAGAGGGAACGGTCGGCCATGAACGCGCCGGTATAATCCTTATAGAGCTTGGAATCCTGGTGTAGAACGGCCGGTTCGGTGAGCATGATGTTCATTACCTTGGTCAGAATGGCTTCGTTGCGTTCGTTGATACCGACGTAGGTGGGGATGCCGTCCTTGTCCGAGGATACGAATTCACCGCCGGCACCGACGAAGTAGTTAAGCAGGTTACCGGGATGGCTGGTGAGTCCCAGTACGTCGGTTTCGTCCAGCTTGCCATCCTGATTGAGGTCGTTGCCAACCTTAGCACAGAGCTCGTAGAACTGATCAAGCGTAAATTTTCCGTCAAAGACCAGCTGCTCGATATCGGGCAGCTCATAGGTCTTGACCATGTTCTTATTGTAGAAGAGGGCACCTGCCGTATCGAAGATACGCATATTCAGATAGCCCATCAGTGCGTAGTCCGCCTCGCCGATCGCAACCGAATTCTGCAGACGCTGGTAGTACCAGGGCGCATCGGTGTCGATATAGGGCAGGGAGTTGGCGTCGGCCAGATAGCCGGCAGAGGCGAGCGAAATAATGTCATTAATCCGGATAGCGGCGATATGGAAGTCGTCGTTGCCTGCGTTGATGGAGGACAGGAATTTTGCCTTGCCCTGACCTGTGGATACGTCGGTAGTCACGATGTTGATCTTATACTTTTCCGTGACCTGTGCATTACGCTTGAAAATGGCGTCGTTGACAACGTCGCCCATTTCCTCGCTGTAATCGATTTCACTGTAGGGGAACATGTCCGCACGGGGCTCGTTGACGAGAATGCGGAAATCGACTCCGCCGTAATCAACGGCGTCGATTTCAGGCGCGGGATATTCGGTTTCTGCGGGAACGGTCGTTTCGTCAACCGGGGTGGATTCCGTTGTATCGGGGGAGTTCTGCGTCGTATCGGGCGTCTCAACGACAGGATCGCCGGCACAGCTGATCAGGGAGAGAGATACCAGAAGAACGGTGAGAACGAGAGAAAGAATGCGATTGTATTTCATTTTCTGTCTCCTTAATTCGTTGATTTGGGGAAAATATCCCTATACTATTTTACCATTAATCCCTCAAGAAAGATAGCGTCTTTTCAATATAGAAATGACGCTAATCAATAATATTTCGGAGGGAAAACAGACGGAGAAGAGGCAAAGCGTTCAAACTTTTTCCTTGCGGTATCGGGTAGGCGTCACGCCGTAGACCGATCGGAAGATTTTCGTGAATCTTCCCGGCTCGTTATATCCCACCATGTCGGCGATTTCGGCAATCGGATCGTCGGTTGTGCTCAGGAGCACGGAAGCCATCTTCATTTTGCTGTTAATGATGTATTCCTGCGTGGAAAGACCGCTGTAGCGCCGGAAAATTTTATAGAGATAGTCGGGAACGATGTGCAGGTGCTCGCAGAGATCGGTGACCTTGATCTGCTCCGTATAGTGGGATTCAATGTAGTTAACCGCCTCCATGTACATGGCAAGCGTCTTGGAGACGGGCGGAGGTGTCTGTTCACTGCGGCGGTGAAGGGAAAGCAAATGAAAAAATACGCTTTGGCAATAAGCGGAAAGGTCTTTTTGCCGATGATCGCCGAATAGAAGCTCGTACAGTACCGATTCGCATTGATCAATCTGAGGAATCGGATAAACCCCCGGCTCGGTTGAGCCGAGCATATGCTCCACATATAAGGGGGCCTGTTTGCCGAGCATCTCGAACCAATAATGAACCAGCGGATCGTCGGAATCACTCTCAATTTCGTACTTTCTCCCCGGAATGCTGACGTAACAGTCTCCGCGTGTGATCGGTATACCGTTGAAACGGCCGTGTCCGCTGATGACGTAGCGGATAATATAGGGATTGGCCACGCGAATGATCCGCTTTCCCGGTGTGTAGCGATGAAATCCGAAAAGGCGAAGGGTAAACGGGTAAATGCTGTCTTCTTCGCCAAGCATGAGCAGAAGCTTTTGGCAATCGTCGATAGACCTCTCGCAAACGGTGCTCAGCCATTCCCGATCAGCAGGGGCTTTGCCGTAAAATTTGTATAGATCAGCCATTTCTGCCTCCTCGGATGCATTTTTTTGTCGGATTGTATTGATTATAACAAGTTTTATATTGAATTGTCAATATCTTTTTTGGATTAATTGGTGTAAAATAATAATGGGTAATTGGATACACATGACTTTCATCAGTCATCCGGATAAGAAACAAACGAAAAAAGAGAGGACAACCGAATGGAAAATGGATGTTTTAAGATAACAAAAGAAGTCAAAATCGTACACGAGTGTGACGTACTTGTCGTCGGCGGCGGTCTCGGCGGCGTTGCGGCGGCCATCGCGTCTGCCCGTGCCGGCGCGAATACCATTCTGATGGAGCGCAATACCTTCCTCGGCGGCGTTGCAACGGCGGGACACTGCTGCTCGATTTTTAACTGTATGTACAGCGGTGATCACCGTCTTCTTGTCCAGGGGCTGCCCTTCGAAATTGCAGAAACTCTGGCCGTCAATGCCGGTCCCGGATCGAGCTGGCAGAACCATCGCGGCCACGTCATTTACGATATCGAGCTCGGTAAGATCGCATTGCTTGAAATGGCAAAGGAAGCTGGCGTTAAGGTCCTGCTCGGTTCGATCCTTTCGGATACCATCGTTGAGGATGGAGAGATCCGCGGTGTTATCTTCACCGGCAGATACGGTCTTGAGGGAATCTCTGCCAAGCGCGTGGTTGATGCAACCGGTGACGCCGACGTTGCCGCACTCGCAGGTGCCAATTATAAAATGTCCAACACCAAGTCCAGCTACTGCTTCCGTGTAGGTAACGTAGATGTGGATAAGTTCGTTCAGTATTTCGTCGATCATCCCGGTGAATATCCTGATCAGATGGACGTTGAGTGGACCTTTGAGGACGCCCTTGCACAGTACCGTGAAAACGGCACCTTCCTCTTCCCGCATGGCGGCGGACATCAGCTCTCTATCGTCAAAAAGGCACTTGCCGAGGGCAGATATTCCGAGGTATGGGAAGATATCAGCGATATGGATGCTATGCAGATGCACGCAATCCGCAGGAACGGTACCATTCACTTCATTACCGGCTTCTTCATTCTTGATACGCTGAATACCGACGAGATGACCGAGCGCAATCTGCAGGGTAAGCGCATGGCTGTCCACGTTACCAATTTCCTGCGCGACAACTTCCCCGGCTTTGAGAACTGCTACCTCTGCAGTACTGCAGACGACCTTGGCATCCGTTCCTCTCGCTATATTCAGAGTGAATTTATTTATGAATCACAGATGCGCAAGGAACCCACCCGTTTTGAGGATTCGGTTGGCCGCGTGCTGATCGTTGATGGTAAGAAGGTACATACCGGTGAAGGTGCGTGGGGCGTGCAGACGCTCGGCAGTGACTATACCGAGGTTCCGCTTCGCTGCCTGCTGCCCACGGCTCCCGAGGGCCTGATCATGGGTGCCGGCCGCAGTATCAGCGCCAAGAGCCCGATGGCGCTTCGCGTCATGGTCAACACCATGGTTATCGGCCAGGGCGCAGGCATTACCGCAGCTGTATCGGTTAAAAACGGTACCCCGATCGACAAAACCGATTATGCGCTCATCCGTGAAGAGCTCGTTCGCCAGAACGTCTATCCGGAGTAATGGATTCGGACGCATCAAATTCTGTGATTCATCAATATCAAACGGGATCCCCGTACAGGGTCTGTACGGGGATCCCGTTTATTCATATTTGTAGGTACATTACGGCGGAACAAAAGCAATGCAGGACGATCGGTGTGTCATCCGTTTGTGTGATTCTATCCGTTTGCAATTTTTAATAGAACATTCTCTCGAATAGAACATTCTCTCGATATAGCGGTCGGAGAAACACTTATTGGCGGAAAGCGCGAGGACCTTGGCGGTCTTTGCGCGCTTCTCGCACTCAGCCTTGAGGTGCGGGGCAAGCAGCAGCATTGCCGCGCCGCTAAGAGCGGCGTTTCCGACCGCTTTGGTCTTTTCGGCCGTTCCGCTCGGCAAAAGTCCAATCCTCTCGCCGTTTGTTCCGATATCGGCAAGCAATGCTTTGCCGCCCTCGCACAGCCGTGTGGCGACAATGGCGCAGGTGGTGTCGGCACCAACAAACGCCGCTATACATGGCGGAAGATAGACCTCTGCATCGGGCCGCAGACCTGAAAGCGCAAGCTTGGCAGCGGAGAGAGTTTCGCCAAAGAGCCGCTTTGCCTCGAACGGAGCGTGCGAGAGCGGCTCGATCGACTCCCCGGTAAGCAAGCAGAGCATAACGGTGTTTCCTGTTATAACCGCGCCGTCTATCTCAACCGTTTCAATCTTCGCACGTTCCGCCAGCTCGCCGATGATCTTATCCAGTGCCGTTCTTACCGCCTCAGCAAGAAGGCGAGCCTCGCCCGTAAGCGCGGCCTCAATGCGCGAGATTACATCAGCCCCTCACTTTGATTGGGGATTGAGGCAAGCCGCCTGTGATAGGAGATTTGCCTCTCTGTCGTAAAGCTGAGCCGCGATCGTGGTAGTGCCTATGTCTATCGCGACGCCGTATTTTGAAAAGGACGGCTCGGGCTTAAACTCGGTCAAAACTCCGTCGGTCATGATTTGTGCGGCCTCGTGACAGGGGACGTCCTCCACCTCGCAATTGCCAAGTGCATATGTGAGGCAGGCAAGGCGCACAACGCGTGCAAGCTCGTCCTTTGACAAAAGCGCTATCTCCGAGTCGCTTGGGGACGAGATGGCCCCTCTCGCGATCACCTTGCATTTTCCGCATCTGCCGTGACCGCCGCAAGGCTTCTCACCCTTGATGATCTCCGAGAGCGTAAGCCCTGGGGGGACAATCGTGCTTTTTCCGTTTATTTTCACGGTTATTTTTTATCTGCCGTGTTCATTCGTTTTCCTCCTTCGAAAAGAGTCCGCGCCGAAGCACTCCGCCTCAACCGAGAAGTCCATAAAGCTGACCGAAGCCGCCGAATCGGTTCGTTCGGCAACGGTATGCATTCCCTTCGCCTGAAGCTCGCTGTCCCCAAACCGTTCCATGCGTGCAGAGCAGGTTATAACGTCATAATAGACCGGCGCATCCTTTGAAAACGCCGCATTGCCTGGCCGTACAGAATTTGCTTTTTCCAAAATCATCATTTCTTTTCTGATTTTTTTCACAGCCTTCTCTGTTTATTCTATATACCAAATTTTGTTGTGCCGTGTCTATTGGGAAATCTTGCTTTTTTTATTTTTTGTGCAACAAAACCGAATGAATTGACTGTTTTCCTCGGCGAATACCTCAAGACAACCTACCCAATACAGTGGGGGCAGAACACTCGAAGGCGGCGATTTTCTTTTC
Organism: Eubacteriales bacterium; assembly: GCA_045597265.1. GTDB lineage: Bacteria > Bacillota > Clostridia > Oscillospirales > CAG-272 > SIG693. The sequence goes on from JAZODX010000034.1 coordinate 7,228, forward strand.
TCCTTTCACCATCGTACCGAATATTTGACAAATTGGACTTTTAATGTAATTGATAAATCGCGAAACATCAAATCAACAAAGAAGCCCCGCGCGATGCGGGGCGGGTAATCACTATTTCCATTTCCCAAGTTCTTCTTTTTTCTCTTGTTCTTTACGCTCTTGAGCTTCGGAATCCATGCGACTGTATATCTCGCCTCTGTTCTTGAGTCGATATATAAGAGGCCCACCCGTCAATCCGAGAATGTAAATCAAAAATGAAAGTATTTTTGTAAATGACGAAAAGAAAAGAACAAACGGTATCATAAACGGAATTATTGCCAAAAGAAATTTTGAACTGCTATCATACATATCACGCTCTTCGTTTTCGGTAAGTTTTAAACCGAATTTTATTTGCAATCCGTTTTCAACCATCTCACTTTTAAAGAGTTTTGCTTGGAAAATCATCAATGCGATTAAAAGCAATGGAATGATTGACAAGCCGGTAATATTGATGTTTTTGTGAAAAATCAAAGCTGCTATAATATTTACAATAATTGTTAAGCAATAGTATATTAGCATAGTCAATCTCCTGTTTCTCTTGAAATATGGCAAAAGCTTTTTCTTCCGCAATGAGGACATTTGAAAACTCGGTCATCGTTCATATGAATTGATATTGCCGCTTTCCACCACTTGGGATAGAATGTACTGTTACATTTTGGGCAGACATGTTGTTTTGAAGCAATATATTTACTTGCAGTTACCCAAATAATAAGTGAAAATATTCCTGCCGGAACAACGATCACCCACCACGGAACATCGTAATGACGGTCAAACCAATTCACTTGGCAGGAGGCCAAGGAAAACACAAGAACACTCGTCAGCGCCACAAGAGTGAATCTTTTGATTTTCATGATTTCTCCTTAATAAAATCTGAAAACGTCGAAATAATCTCTGTTGGGAAATCGATTCGCTTGTATATTGAAGATGGATCCGTCGTATCGATTTTATATCCAAAATGGCTTATATCATCAAATACACAAATGGAAATATTTTTGGCGTCACCAAAAAGCGTTTTCCACATATTGATATCTGCATCAAAGGATTGCATATCAAATTGGCTGTTAATAATCAACGTTTTTATATTGACATCGGAAATATTTTTGGCAATATCGATTTGATTATATGATGCCCAATAATAATCGGTTGCACCGTAATAATAGTTTCCCTTTGCTGCAGATATTGTTGCGCTTTTGGCTGTATCGGCATATGCGATATAGGAAGCTTTGTTTGAAGGATCAAGGACTGTGTACTGATCACAAGCGATATCCGCAAGATGTCGAGAAGAACTGTTAAAGAGTATCATACCATCAATGTCGTTGCTATTCGCTGCAAGCTCAGTTGCAATTTGCCCGCCGAGACTGTGGCCAAGTAAATATAATTCAGAAATATTTTGACTTTTCAAAAAAACGATAGCGGTATTGTAATCGGTAATATATTCTTCTTCAATATCAGATGTGACGTCAAATTCAGAGGCATAGTTAAATGTTCTTTTATCTACGCGCAAAGAATTAATTCCGTTTCGAGCCAGTCCAAGCGCGATGTCCTCAAACGGAGTAAGGAGGCCGATCGTTTCATTATAATCGCTCGGACCCGATCCGGCAATAAACAGCACTGCGGGATGCGCTTTGCCGTCGTTAATATAAGTATATACCGCATTTAACTTATAACCGTCACTTTCTAAAATAAAATGCTTCTCCGCAACATCGTTATCGTGGATAATTTCAAATGTCTTTTTGAAATAGATGTTTCTCGTAAAACCATATATTTTTAGGTTTCTGAACGAAATGGATAAATCCGCAGTTATATTTTCAAAGTCCAACTTGGCATTATATGTAACAATCCCATCCGACGTACTTGATTGCTTATCGTAAAAGGTTTTTAGCTCACCCCCTATTTTTGAAACACTATCAAATAAATATGTAAAGTCATTTTTTGTCAGGAGGTTTGTTAGTTCGTCATTTGCATACTCATATAAGTCTACAAATTTATTCTGTTTCCACTTTGTAATAATATATTCGAAAAGCTCATCATTGGTATTTGGTTTAGGTTCAATAGTGGAAGCTGTTGTTTCGTCGGTAATTGTATTTATATCGGTAGTATGGGTTGTTTCATTCGTAGCAGGCTTGGGGGTATTACATCCCGAAAATGCAATAATCCATATAAGCAGGAGAATAGCAAGTATATGTTTCATTTTCATCCGCCTTACCTCACAGTTGTATCATAATAGCCGAGCCAAAGACCGTCAATTTTTTCAAAGTGAAAGACAAATGTGATTTTTAGACCGAGCTTTGAAAATTTAACAAAGCTGTATATTTTGTTTGGATGTATACTGTCAACAGTTGTGTTGTCAATCGAAACAAAATCCCCAAGCGGAGATAGTGTTTCGATTCGTGCTGCATTGTAAACATTCTTCGGCATATATTGTGCCAAGCGATGGCTAAAATGCGTGTACAGAATATCATCATCTCCGTGCAGAATAGCATCTGTGCAGAGACGTGCAATCGCGGTTTGTTCCACTTTTGCGTTTTTTATGTTGGGGAAGTGTTGCCAATCTTCTTTAAATATGTTTTTACCGGTTTCCATTGCGGATAGTACTTCATTCAAAAGATTAATTTCGCGAACGCGGGAGTCAATAGATGCGTATATTTCTGCGCGTTTTAGAAGAATCGCATTTTTTAGATCAGTCCCGTTGCTTTGTAATTCTGCAATAGTCTTGATAGACAATCCCAATGTGCGAAGGACAAACACATTTTTGATAAGAGATAATTGTTCATCCGTATACTGTCTGCGAGAAGAATTTCCGACTGTTGTGCTTTGTATAATCCCTTTTTCTTCATAAAACCGAAGCGTTCTTGAGGTAGTACCAAGCATAGTGCATACATCCGTTATATCGTAAAGATGTTTTTGAATCATACATTCACCTCCTTTATAGTATATCATACCACTTGACGTTGCGTCAATGTCAAGCTTTTTCACTAAAAATTCGCTTTATACACCTCCGCGTGTTTGACGTTCTCAATCTAAGCGAATTTCTTGTGTAAGCGTGATTGTCGCCTTCGCAGTCTGGTTCGCTTTTTTCTGCTAAAATTTCCCCAAAGCGTCCCGGATTACGCGGCGCCGGCATCAGAAACATAAACAGAATGCAGATAATAGAAAATATTTTTTGCTGTAACGAAATATCCCCCACGGTACACTGCGGTTCTTGGCTGCAGTGTATCGTGGGGGATGTTTTCGCTTATTTTAACATGGATTTGTATCCGCTTGTTCCGTAGGTATAGGGGAGAAGGAGGCGGAGGTTCTGATTTGAAATAAAGACTTCCTTGACAAAAGGCATATTCAGCGTGTCGATATTATATCCTCTGTTCTTAACCTGATTATAGCCTTTTTCGTTGGCCGGGAAAAGCAGAACGGGAGC
>JAZODX010000035.1:0-9417 GCA_045597265.1 Eubacteriales bacterium
CACACGAAGCGGCGCACGGCTATACGGCGTACCGTCTCGGAGACCCGACGGCGCGCAGTCTGGGAAGGCTGACCCTCAATCCCTTCAAGCACCTTGACCCGATCGGTTTTTTATGTATGGTTTTCTTCAAATTCGGCTGGGCAAAGCCGGTTCCCGTCAACACACGCAATTTTAAGAATCCCAGACGGGATATGGCCATAACCGGAATTGCCGGTCCTCTCACCAATCTGCTGATTGCCTTCGTTTCCACCGTTCTCCTGCGAATCTACGTCGCCTTGATTGAGAAAGTCCGCTTCCCCTCCGAGAACGATTTTGGGTTCATTGTCGCCGAGTTGATTCTGATCTTTTTCCTCCAATCGGTCACGCTCAATCTTTCGCTGGCCGTCTTCAATATGATCCCTATCCCCCCGTTTGACGGCTCACGCTTCTGCTACATTTTTCTGCCCGAGAAAATTTATTTCGGCATTATGAAGTACGAAAGATATATTTACCTGGGGCTCATGCTCCTGCTTCTCCTCGGCGTGCTTGACGGTCCGCTCTCCTTCATCGTGAGCAAACTGTTTTGGCTGATGGGGAAGCTCGTTAATATGCCCGATTGGATTATCGGCGCGTTTTCGTGAGGACAAATATGGAACCGATTACCTATCATCTTGAACAATTTGACGGCCCGCTTGATCTGCTTCTGTCGCTGATCGCGAAGAATAAGGTCAACATCGCCGACATTCCGATCTCGCTCATCTGCGATCAGTATATGGAATATATCTCGGCCGCCCAGGCACTGGATATGGAGATTGCCACCGAATTTCTGGTCATGGCAAGCGAGCTGATGCTCATCAAAAGCCGTATGCTCCTCCCCCGCCTCGAGGAAGAGGAGGAGGACCCCCGCGCCGCCCTTGCCGATGCCCTTCTGCAATACCAGCGAGCCAAGGCCGCGGCAGTCAAGCTCAACGAGCGCTTCACCGTATACGGCGGCCGCATGATCAAGGATACCGATGAAATCACGGTCGACCGCTCCTACGTGGCCGATCACGATGTGGAGCTGCTGCGCCGCGCACTCCGGCATATCCTCGCCCAGACCAAGCCCTCGCACAGAGAAATCTCTACGCATTTCACGCCGCTCATCCGCCGCCCGATCGTGCCGGTTGAGGTAAAAATCATCGGCATACTCAGCCACATGCAGGCCAAGGGCGTTTCTACCCTCGGTGAGCTGCTCGGCGGAAGCGAGTCCCGCGCCGATCTGATCGCCGCTTTTCTTGGCGTGCTTGAGCTGATCAAGGTGCGCCGCCTGCTCATCGACGCCGAGGAGGGAGAAGCCCTGCCCGTTTACGATCTGCGTACGCGCTTCCTGCTCAATACCGACGAATCGACCATTCTCACCGACGAAGGCGGCGAATTTGACCGCGCAGAAAATAACGAATCCACCGACGCGCAAGAGAACGAAAGGAAGACCAACAATGGATAACGCCATGACCGATATTCGCAAAATCACCCAGGCAATCGAGGCCATCCTCTTCGCCGCAGGTCACCCCGTCACCTACGATAAGCTCAGCGAGGTGCTGGGGCTTCCCTCCCGTGAAGTCAGACGGCTGGTCGAGCATATGGCACTGAGCTATAACGGCGCAGAAAGTGAACGCGGAATCCTCCTGCTCTGCACCGAGGACTGCTGTCAGCTCTGGAGCAAGGAGGAGTTTGCCCCCTATATCCGCGAAGCTCTCGGTATTCGCCGCGGAGGAAATCTGTCCACCTCCTCCCTTGAGGTGCTCTCCATCGTCGCCTATAACCAGCCGGTTACACGCTCCTATATTGACACCGTGCGCGGCGTGGACAGCTCTTATGCCGTCGGCTCTCTGCTTGACCGTCATCTCATCGAGCCCTGCGGACGTCTTGACGCCCCCGGCCGCCCGATGCTCTATGCGACGACAACCGATTTTCTGCGTGTGTTCGGGCTGGAAAGCCTGGCCGATCTGCCCGACGGTGACGCCCTCGCACTCGCCAGCTCAACCAAATACGAAGAGGTAAAGGGTGAAGAACCTCCGAGTGCTGATGAGGCCGATGAAGAACGGCTTCCCACCGAGGATGATCCCATTCCCGCCGAAGCCGAGGCAGATTTGCCCGCGGCAGAGGAAGCAGAGGAGAATATCCCCTATATTCCCGATCCCGAAGAAGACCTTCCCGAGGGCGCAATCGACGCCGATGCGCTCACCGACGATTAACCGTCTCCCGTACGGGCAATACTGATTCTGCCGAAAGGAGGATACCGACATATGACCGTTCTGCTGATTATCGTGGCCGTATTGGCATCTCTCCTTTTGCTCAAACTGAAAATCGTTATCGAATACGCTGACGAGGTATATCTGACGCTGCGCATTCTCGGCCTCCCCTTCCGTATTTTTCCCAAACGGGAGAAAAAGGTACACGTCGGCAGATACAGCCTGCGCAAAATGCGCAAAAAGGAGATACGGCGGCGACGTGTGCTGGCCAAGCAGGCGCTTGCCGACAAAAAAAAGGCGGCACTGAAGAAACAGCGCCGTGCTGAACGGAAGGAAGTCAAAAAGAATCAGCCGAAAGCACCGCTCGGTGAAACGGTGAATTTGGTGCTGTCACTTGTCAAAACCGTTTTTTCCCGCTTCGGCCGCCACCTGCGTATCGATCTGGCCCGACTCTGTCTCACCGTCGCGTCAGGGGATGCGGCGCAGACGGCCATCCTCTGGGGAGCCGTTTATCCTGCCGTGGGAGCATTGCTTGAGATTCTCGACCGCATTACGAATCTGCGCACCGTGCGAAATTGCATTATCCGCGTAGAGCCCGACTTCACCGCCGAGACCTTTTCTTTTGACCTCCGCATTGCCTTTTCTCTCCGCGTCTGGCAAATCCTTGATATTCTGCTCCGCGCGCTCTTCAGCTTCCTGCGCAGCAAAATTAAAGCCTCCTCATCCGCACGCCCCTCCGCTCCCGCCCATGCTTCTCCGTCCCGCACCGAAAAAAGCAAGCCGACGGCTTGAACAAATAAATCCAAACTCTGATGATAAGGAAAGGATACACCGTTATGGCAGACAATAGTACAAATAAGTTACAGGATATCATCCAAACCTCGCTGGAAAACATCCGTACCATGGTTGATGCCAATACCGTTATCGGCAACCCCATCAACACCGAAAGCGGAACCACCATTATCCCGATCTCGAAAATCTCCATGGGCTTCGCCTCGGGCGGCCTTGATTACAACAACAAAAACGCCGGTGACGGACAAACCGGCTCTCGTTCCCTTCCGCAGAATTTCGGTGGAGGCGGCGGCACCGGCCTCTCCATCTCGCCGGTCGGCTTCCTTGTAATTAATAAAGAAGGAAACGTTGATCTGATCAACGTGGGCACCCCCGTGCCGAACGATCCCATTGATCAGATCAGCAGCCTGATTGAGCGCTCTCCCGATATCTTTGCCAAGCTGAAAGCCGTTTTCGGCAAGAAGGCAGACGATCCCGAGGACAGCCTCGACTGATCACGCCGCATAATCCGCCGCTCCACCGCATAGAATAGGGCAAACCATTCTGTCGATGGGAGCGAATGCTATGCCGAAACCGATCAAAGTCCTTCTCTCCGCTCTGCTCTCTCTCTGCCTTGCCGTCGGCCATCTCGCATCGTACGTCTCGGCGGCAGGCGATTTCCCCACCGTTTCTGCCGAATGTGCAATTCTGATTGACGCCGATTCGGGACGGACGGTTTGGGAGAAAAATGCCGATATGCGGCATGCGATGGCAAGCACGACCAAAATCATGACCGCCCTCGTCGCCCTGCGTTCCTGCGCGCTTGACGCGGTAATCGAGGTTTCTCCCCATGCCGTCGGGATCGAGGGCTCCTCGGTCTATCTCTACGCAGGGGAACCGCTGACGATGGAGGATCTGCTCTACGCCATGCTGCTGGAGAGCGCAAACGACGCCGCGGCTGCCATTGCCATCGCCGTGTCGGGCAGTATTGACGCCTTTGCCGAAGCAATGAATGCCTGCGCCGCAGAGATGGGACTGGAGAACACGCATTTCACCAATCCCCACGGACTATGGGACGAGGCACACTATACCACTGCGCGGGAGCTCGCCGTGATCACCATGCACGCACTCCGCTCCCCTGCCTTCCGCACCATCGTTTCCACCCGAAAGAAAACCATCCCGCTCAAGCAAACCGAAGGCGTCCGTCTGCTCGTCAATCACAATAAGATGCTCAGACTTTACGACGGCACCGTAGGCGTAAAAACGGGATATACCAAGAAAAGCGGACGTTGTCTGGTCAGCGCCGCAGAACGGAACGGCGTCACCCTGATCGCAGTCACGCTCGGCGCCCCCGACGATTGGAACGATCACACGGCTATGCTCAATTACGGCTTTGCCAATCTGACCCACTATGCGTTGGGCGACACCGGGACCGTCAGATATACCGTTCCCGTGATCGGCGGCGTGATCGATTACGTGACCGTTGTCAATACGGCACCGCTTGCCATAACCCTCCCGGCCGACGCCCCTGCCCCCGAGCTTCACGTGGAAATGCCGCGTATGCTCTTCGCGCCCGTTTCCGCCGATGAAGAAATCGGGCGTCTGCTCTGGTGCTCAGGCGGCGAGGTTGTTGCCGAAGCCCCGCTCAAAGCGGTTTTTGCGGTTAAATCTATCCCGCCACGCCGTTCCCTGCTTCAACGGCTTCTCGCCCTCTTCGGAGGAGACTAAATCAAAAAGGATATCTATGGAACCCATCAGACTCCAAAAATATTTCACCGATTGCGGCGTTCTGTCCAGGCGCGCCGCCGAAGCGGAAATTGCCGCAGGTCGCGTGAAGGTAAACGGACAGACGGCCGAAATCGGGCAGAAGATTCTGCCCGGTGCTGACCGCGTGGAATATCGCGGACAAGCCGTCCTCCCCCCCACCAGGCCGGGGCATACTTACGTGATGCTGAACAAGCCGCGCGGATATCTGACCTCGATGTCGGACAACCGTGGCCGCCGCTGTGTGACCGAGCTTACCGCAGACGTCGGACGAAGAATATATCCGGTCGGCCGTCTCGACCTCGACTCGGAAGGCCTTCTCCTTCTGACCGATGACGGTGCACTCACGCACAAGCTTACCCATCCGCGTCACGAAATTCCCAAAATATATCACGTCAAGCTTGACGGCTACGTCGGCGAAGAACAAATCGAAGCACTTTCCCGCCCCATCGAGCTTGACGGCTATCTGACACAGCCAATTGAAATTTCGCTGGTCAGCCGCCGCGACAATACCACCACGCTGCGAATGGTGCTCTACGAAGGGCGAAACCGCCAGATCCGACGCACCTGCGCCGCACAGGGGCTTGACGTACTCCGCCTCTGCCGCGTGGCAATCGGCGACCTCAAGCTGGGCAATCTCGCCCCCGGGAAATGGCGCTATCTGACCCGCGCCCAGGTAGAATATCTGAAGAAATAACGCAATATAAATAAAGGAAGTGTTTTTGATGCTGATCAAGGTCAAACCGATTCAGTCCAAGGCCGAGCAGGAAGAGATCTGCGCACGCTGCGGAATTCCCTACGACGTCGATCTTCTGGCCTATGCGGCAACCGTTGCCGATGAGCTCGTCGGTGTCTGCCAATTCACGATGAACGCCGACGGCGGATCTCTGCGCGGTATGGGTACCGTTCTCGGCCGCGAGGCGGATTTTGAGGCAATGTTCGTTCTCGGCCGCGCCGCGCTGAATTTTATCGATCTCTGCGGCGTGCATTTTGCCGCCTACGATGCGCCCATCGAAAATGAAGAAATGCTTCGTCTGGTTCGTGCCGTCGGCTTTTCCGATGACGGAACCGGACGCCTGACGGTCGACCTGACCCACTTTTTCGAGCATCCCTGCCAGCACCACTCGACAGGCTCTGAGTTCAAAAAGCAGAACTGATCCGACAGCAACTGACTGTCGTCGAACGAAAAACGCCTTGTTTGGTATTATTTACCAAATTTGAGGCGTTTTTTTCGTGCAGATTTTTGACCGAAAATTTCAGGAAATATCTTGAAATATTTTCCATATTATGGTAAACTATATTCATCAAAGGAAAAATATGGTAGGTCAAAGAAAGGAATACTGATATGGAATACACAAGCAAAATTCTGATTGCAGATGAAAATGCACAGGCGCGCAAGGAATTGCGGGATGAGCTGAACCGTGCCGGATACCGCAACGTGGAGGAAGCCGCAAACGGCGAGGAAGCCTTGGTCAAATTAAGCCGTTTTCATCCCGACGTTGCCATCGTTGATGTATGGCTCTCAAAGCTTGATGGCGTCGGCGTGCTGCGCAATAGCCGCGCCATAGATTATTCGCCCGATCGCGCTCCCGCCTTTATCGTCGTCTCGATGGCGTCAAGCCCGGAGCTGCTGATGCAGGCAACCTCGGCCGGCGCATCCCTCTGTATGCCCAAGCCCTATGACAGTGCGAGCCTGATTGCACATATCTCCTCATTGACCCAAAATCGCGTAATTGAACGTCCCATTCCTCTGACAAGCTCCGCCGAACGTGTCCCCGATATTGAGGCCCAGGTCACCAAGATCATTCACCAGCTCGGTGTTCCCGCCCACATCAAGGGATACCAGTATCTCCGTACCGCCATCCTGTTGACCATCAAGGACAGCGATATCATCAATTCGGTGACCAAGGTACTCTACCCCTCGGTTGCCAAGCGCTACGCAACGACTACCTCCCGCGTGGAACGAGCAATTCGCCACGCCATTGAAGTAGCCTGGGACAGAGGTGACGTGGATACCCTCAACAACTATTTCGGCTACACCATCCAGAACAATCGCGGAAAACCCACCAACTCCGAATTTATTGCCATGATCGCCGATAACCTTCGGCTCAAATATAAGCTCTATTGACGCAAGGTATAGGTTTGTTTCTATGCGAAGCGTAAGCGCATCACTGGATAAAAAAGGGGGGGATTACGAGGCTTCTCATAAGGATGTTCATATACCTCACACGATAGGGGCGAAATACGAATACGTCAACAAATTTCGGCAGAGATGTTCTTTTCTCTGCCGATTTGTGTTATAATGAGTTGGGTGATAAAAATGGATAAAGAAAAAGAATTGCCAAAAAGGAAAGATATCCGGCTAAAGAATTATGATTATAGTTCTCCCGGTGCATATTTTGTAACGATCTGTACGGAAAGCAGAAAGAATTACTTTTGGAACAGATCGATTGATCCACAGTCATTCAAATGGTGTTCCGTAGGGGCGAACTGTGTTCGCCCGCAAAATCTGCCATTATCCAAGATAGGCAAGATCGTGTTAGACGAACTGGAACGGTGGGATCAAACATATCCTGCGGTATCATTGTATTCCTATGTAATTATGCCGAATCACCTACACATAATGGTTGTTATTTCTGCCGATGAATACGGGCGACCGCAGGTCGCCCCTACGGTGGAACGGATGGTAAAGCAATTCAAAGGTGCGGCTACAAAAAAGATCGGTGCTTCCATTTGGCAAAAATCTTATATTGAACATGTGATACGAAGTAAAAAGGATTACGAAACCCGGTCGAACTATATTTATGAAAATCCGCTACGATGGTACTACGATGAATTATACGCAGAAGAATAGGGGTATGGGCTTTGCCCGACACGTTTGCAATACAAATGCGAAACTTGCAATAAAATAGGTGTGATAAATTGGAATTGTAAAAAAGTTGGGAGGGTAGATATGAAAATTGAGATTAAAAAGATCGATATATCCGATGCCTTAAAACTCAATACTACGATTATTATTGACCTGCTTCATCGCAACAATTTGTGGGAGATACAAGTCCCAAATATCATAGACGAACATGAGTTGATCAATCGATTAGCTACTTCTAATAATTTGGTTGATGCATATACGGAAATATTAAGTAAGTCCTTTGTCACACATCATTATAAGAATGTCTGGAGAACTAAAAAGAATAGATTTATATGTTCATCGTCAACAAAAATAAATAAGGACGTTGTTTTGCCATCCACCATTGAGATCTCTGATGATTTCCCGAAATATGGTATCAAAAGGAAGACATGGGATGGTGACTGTTATAATTATCGTGGATTTGGGACTGTTGTGAATGGCGAGCTTCTTTCTTGGGCTATAGAGAATTGCCATTTTCTCGAGGATGGAAGTACAGAAATAGGCGTTGAAACTGATGTAAATAATCGAAAAAAAGGATATGCTGTTTCAAATGTTGTGGCGTTATGTGACTGTTTACAAAAAAACGGTATATCAACGATTTATTATGAATGTTCCTCAGACAATATTGCATCATTCCGAACTGCCCAAAAGGCGAATTTTGAATATGTAGGCGAAGTGTTTTATCTATGCTATAAAAAATAAATACTTAGATGAATTTTAACCCCGACAGACCTTAAAAATCTGTCAGAGTTAACTCTTTGTTTAATGTGTAGCAAATTTCGCTTATCCGTAGGGGAGACCTGCGGTCTCCCACGGGCGAACACAGTTCGCCCCTACCGTGTATTGGCAAACTTCCTTATGAGAGCCAGCTTTTTCTCTCTTCTTTTGTTTTGCAAAAAACAAAAAGACGAAGAAAAAGGGAAAATTCTTCTTGACAAGCAATCTGATCTGTGCTATAATATTGTTTCGGTACAGGCTAATTATGCCTGTCTCCTTCCCGCAGATAAATTTTTTCATGTTTGCGGGCTTATGTCCATAGGGAGGTGTAAAAATGGAAAAGGTCATCAACTCTTACGAAACCCTGTTCATCGTCGATCCGACCATCGGTGACGACGCAGTTAAGGCTGCAGTTGAAAAGTTCACTGCTCTGATTGCTGCAAACGGCACCATCAGCGAGGTTAACGAGTGGGGCAAGCGCCGTCTGAAGTACCCGATCAACGATATCAACGAAGGTTACTACGTTGTCGTCAACTTCAAGAGCGAGCCTGCTTTCCCTGCAGAGCTGGAGCGTCTGTTCAACATCAACGACGCAATCATGCGCTCGATCGTAGTCAAGCTGGATGAGAAGGTAATGGCTAAAGTTGTTGCCGCTGCCGCCGCCAAAGAGGCTGCTGCCGCTGCTGCCGAAGCCGCTGCCGAGACCACCGAGCAGCCCGAGGCGTAAAGCCGGCTGTCCAAAGGAGGCGTAAACCATGGCAAACTTCAATCTCAACAAAGTAATCCTCGGGGGCAGAATGGTTGCCGATCCCGAGCTGAAGCAAACCCAGAGCGGCGTTCCGGTCGTTTCCTTCCGAATCGCGGTCAACCGCAGATTCCAGTCGAAAAACACCGACGCACAGGGCCAGCCCCAGGCAGATTTCCTCGACATTGTCGCATGGCGTCAGCAGGCTGAATTTGTTTCCCGCTATTTCCGTCGCGGTTCTTCCATCTGCGTTGTCGGCTCGATTCAGACCAGAACCTGGACCGACCAGCAGGGACAGAAGC
>JAZODX010000036.1:0-4334 GCA_045597265.1 Eubacteriales bacterium
AGTCAAGGGTAGGATCGAGGGTGTCAAGTTTAAATCCGTTTGCGTCCACGGTGGGGTCTGCGGTTTCTGCGCCGGGCTGCGTCTCGGTGGGGGCCGTGGTATCGGTGGGAGCGGCAGTCGTGTCCGTTCCGGTTCCGCCGCCGCACGCAACGAGCGGCAGAGCCATGAGCAGAGTCATCAGCAGAGCCAGCACGCGGATCATGGTGGTGCGTTTCATGTGTTTCCTCCTATTATAAATAAATTTGGACAATTTCATTATACAAGATCGGGATGTTTTTGTCAATGTTTTTTTCTCTGTGTGTGAGTTTTCTTTTGCAGAAGAAAAAAACAGGGTATAATTCATCCACAAAGCCACGTGTATATATGTTGAAGCAACAAAAACCAACAGGGAAATTTCGTAAAGAAGAGAAGGTTTCCGAGGATGCAGACAGCCACCCGAAGAAGGGAGGCTTCTTTCGGGTGGCTGCATAGAAAACACTTTGGGATTCCGGTGCGCCGATTAAAGCTCCTCTACGTGACGGACGTTTCGGACGGCAGCAATCTCGGAGATCAGGGCGTTGTGGTGAATTGCCTTTTTGGCATCGATGGTAAGGACAGCACTGGAAAAGATACCGTCACTGGTCTGTGCTTTGGCCAGATGCATATCGGTAACCTGCGCATTGTTCTCGCGGATGAGATTGACGATATCGCTGATCGTACCCGTTTCCTCATATTCGACATAGAGGTTCATTGAGCGGGCGGTTGACATGATAAAGGAGTTGAGGCGGTTCAGCAGTGTGGAGACGAGCAGGATCATGATGAAGGTGACGATGGCGCCGATATAGAAGCCCGCTCCGATGGCCAGTCCCATACAGGCCGATGCCCAGAGACCTGCCGCAGTCGTCAATCCGCGAACCTGCTGGCGCGCCGTGACGATAATCGTGCCGGCGCCGAGAAAACCGATGCCGTTGATTACCTGCGCACCGAGACGGGTTGCGTCTCCGACGATCAGCCCCTGCTTGATGGCATACTGGCTGATCATCATGGTAAGCGATGCGCCGATGCAGACCATAACGTATGTACGGAAGCCGGCAGGACGGCGTTTTCGCCCGCGCTCGATTCCGATTGCACCGGCAAAGCAAACGGCAAGAAGCAGGCGAAGAGTAATGGATATGAAATTCAAATCTTCCAGATAGAGTAAGATCTGCTTGATTTGTTCCATGATAACCTCCGTGATGGGTATTGTATTCAGTATACCATAAGGCGAAAAAAAAAGCAAGCCGTAACGAAAAAAATATGGTAAAGACGGGAAGATGCTTGAAATTTTCTGCCAAATCCGTTATAATGGGGACAGAAAGAGGATAGGGAACGGTGAGGTGTGATGCAAAAGCGTATGGTGGTTTTTTTCGATATAGACGGCACACTACTGCCGGAGGGGGCGCCGGCTGTTCCCGAATCAACGGTTCGGGCCATTCGGGCGGCGCAGGCGAATGGACATCTCGCCGTGATCAACAGCGGGCGGACGATGGCCAATATTGACGGCTTTCTGCGTGATGTTGGCTTTGACGGAATTGTCAGCGGATGCGGGCTGATGGGGACTCTGCACGGAGAAACCGTCTGGCAGCATCCGATTGATCACGGTGCCGCCGAGCGCGTCATTGAGGCCGCCAGGGCCTGTGGGGTTACGGCAATTTACGAGGGCTACGAAGCGCTGGCGTTCGATACCTTTGCCCACCCTCCGCTTGACGTCCAGAAGACACATTTTTCCTGGCTGCGGGAAAAGGGGAAGACGATTCGCGTCCTCGGGGAGCACGATCGGTTCCCTCTGGTGAAATTTATCATTGACCGCAACCTCGGCGGTGATTTTGACCGTTTTTGCGCAATGGTGCGGGAGTTTGTCTGTATGCGATTCAGTGCACGCTGGGAGGAGTGCGTTCCGATCGGGGTGACGAAGGGGATCGGCATTGTGCGGATGATGGAGCATTTGGGGCTTCCCCTTTCGCAGTCGATTGCCGTCGGCGACAGCCCGAACGATATGCCGATGTTTACGGTTTGTCCGAACAGCGTTGCGATGGGTGGCAGTCCTGCGGCTGATTTTCCGGTATCCTACGTTACCCGCTCCATTGAGGAGGACGGAATTGCACATATGCTGCGGCATTTCGGGCTTTGTTAAAAAAGGAGAAAAACGCATGGTGATATTTTTCGATATCGACGGAACCCTGATTCCGTACGGATCCTCCCGCATTCCCGATTCTGCCTGTGCGGCTATCCGTGCGGCCCAGGCAAGAGGACATCTTGCCTTGATCAATACCGGGCGAACCATTGCCAATATTGAGCCGTATCTGCGCGATTTCGGTTTTGACGGGATCGTCAGCGGATGCGGTATGATGGCCATTCTGCACGGGGAGATTCTGTGGCAGAATCCGATTGATCCGCTCTGCAGCCGACGCGTCATCAATTCTGCACGGGCCTGCGGTATAAGGGCGCATTTTGAAGGTTACGAGGCAATTGCCTTTGACGTGTTTTTCCATACGCTGACTGAGGAGGAGCTTTCGGTGGTCGGGCAAATGCGGGAGCATGGAAAAAGGATTGTATGTCTCGGAGAAAACGATGAATTTCCGATCGTCAAATTTCTCATCGACCGTACGCACGGCGGCGATTATGAGACTTTCCGTGCAGGACTGCCCGAATATCAGTTTATTTCCATCGACGACCGCTGGGTAGAGTGCGTGCCGGCCGGCGCTTCAAAGGGAAGTGCACTCGTGCGGACGATGGAAAAGCTCGCTCTTCCTCTGGGGGAATCGATTGCCGTTGGGGACAGTGCGAATGACAGGAGTATGCTTGACGTCTGTCCCAACAGCGTGGCCATCGGTGGAACGATTGCCGCCGGATTCCCCGTTTCTTACGTCACGCCCCCCATAGATCAGGATGCAATTGCCCAAATGCTGATGCATTTCGGGCTTTGCGGCTAACCACGTCGGAAAAACAGGATTTTTTCGCCAAAAGGCAACCGTCCAAGCCACGGGCGCATATACTGCGAACAGATGAAGTTCCGTGCGCCAAAAGGAGGGTTTGCCATGCTCATCACGTTTCTGCGCTCCGCGGCCGATCTGCTCTATCTTGTGCTCGGCCTTTCCACACCGCAAAACTTTCCCCCGCCGCTCTCCGCCGCCGAGGAGCGGGAATGCTTTGCCCGCGCCCGCGCGGGGGACGAGACGGCGCGGGATAAATTGATTGAACATAATCTCCGCCTGGTTGCACATATCGTCAGAAAGTATTACGGTTCAAACCGAAACAGTGAGGATCTGGTGTCTATCGGCAGTATCGGGTTGATCAAGGCCATCGATTCCTTCCGCATCGATAATGGCGCCCGGTTCGCAACCTATGCGGCAAAATGTATCCAGAATGAAATTCTCATGCATTTCCGTGCGCAGAAAAAATTGGGGTGTGAGGTATCGATCAATGAAACCATCGATACCGACCGGGACGGCAATCCGCTGACCTATATTGACGTGATTGCCGTGGAGGACACCATCGCCGACGATATTGACCGTCGGATTCGTACTGCGCGCGCACTTGATCTCGTCCGAACGCTGCTTGACGAGCGCGAACGGCGGATTATCGTCATGCGATACGGTCTTGGCTCCGCACCGCCGCTGACGCAGAGAGAGGTTGCCGCGATGCTGGGCATCTCCCGCTCGTATGTTTCGAGAATCGAAAAAGCGGCGCTTGAAAAATTGCGCAGTGTTCTGTAAGCAGAATCTGCGTGTGAGGAAGGATAGAAATCCTGCCCGTTTTGCCGAACTTGGCTTTTGGCATTGACAAGGCTTTGGGCGCTATGGTATAATTTAAAAAGCCAAACGTTTTATATTTCAAGAAAGAAAAGGAGCTCGACCTATGAAAAAATTGATCGGCAATGCCGTCGTCGGCCAGTCCGGAGGACCTACTGCGGCAATCAATGCAACGCTTGCCGGTGTTATCCGCGGGGTAAAGGAAAACGTACATGACGGCTCGATTCCCCGTCTTTACGGTATGCATAACGGTGTCGAGGGACTCCTTGAAGAGCGCCTGGTTGATCTGAGCGAATTTTTCGCCGATGACGCCAAAATTGACGATCTCGAGCACACGCCTGCCGCCGCCCTCGGCTCCTGCCGCCGCAAGCTGCCCAAGCCCGGCGAGAATGACGAAGTCTACGAGAAGCTGCTTGCTATCTTCAAGAAATACGATATCCGCTATTTCTTCTACATCGGCGGCAATGATTCGATGGATACCGTTGCCAAGCTCTCGGCTTATACCAAGGGGCATGACTACGAGATGCGCATTGTCGGCGTGCCGAAGACCATCGACAACGACCT
>JAZODX010000037.1:0-8381 GCA_045597265.1 Eubacteriales bacterium
GACGGTGTCGACCGATTATACCACCTCGGACAAGCTCTATTTTGAGCCGCTGACGATTGAGGACGTCATGAACGTCATTCATCTTGAAAATCCGATCGGCGTTATCGCATCGCTCGGTGGACAGACCGCCATCAATCTGGCTGAGCCGCTGATGAAGCGGGGAGTCAAGCTGATCGGTACCGACTGTGCCGCCATTGAACGCGCGGAAAATCGCGATGCGTTCGAGAAGATCATGGAAGAGCTTGAGATTCCTCAGCCGATGGGCTGTGCCGTCACCAATATTGAGGACGGCGTTGCCGCCGCCGCACGCATCGGTTATCCCGTTCTCGTCCGTCCGAGCTACGTACTCGGCGGCCGTGCGATGCAGATCGTGCCGGATGAAACCGCACTTCGCCGCTATCTCAAGACGGCGGTTGAGATCGACGAGGACCGCCCGGTTCTGGTTGACCGCTATATCGTCGGCAAGGAGGTCGAGGTTGATGCGGTCTGCGACGGCACCGACGTCTTCGTGCCCGGTATCATGGAGCACGTTGAGCGCACCGGCGTTCACTCGGGTGACTACATCAGCGTATATCCCAGCTTCAGCATCTCGCAGGCCGTTAAGGACAAAATCATTGACTATACGCGTCGCCTGGGGCTTGGCATCGGTATCGTGGGCCTCTTTAACATTCAGTTTATCGTCGATCCCAAGGAAGACGTATATGTCATTGAGGTCAACCCGCGTTCCTCGCGTACCGTTCCCTTCCTCTCGAAGGCGACCGGCTGGTCTCTGGCCGATATCGCAACGCTGGCGATCCTCGGCAAGTCGCTCCGTGAGCAGGGCATTACCGAGATTTATCCGGCAGAGAGCAAGCGCTGGTACGTCAAGGCGCCTGCATTCTCCTTCTCGAAGCTGCGCGGTCTTGACGCTTATCTCTCGCCCGAGATGAAATCGACGGGTGAGGCGATCGGCTACGACAACACACTGACCCGTGCGCTCTACAAGGCACTCCAGGCCTCGGGTATGAACGTCATGAACTACGGTACGGTGCTGGCCACCATCGCCGATAAAGATAAGGACGAGGCGCTGCCTCTGATCCGCCGCTTCTATAACCTTGGCTTCAACATTGAAGCTACGCAGGGAACGGCCAAGTATCTGCGTGAGCACGGCATCCGCACCAGAGAGCGCGCCAAGATCAGCGACGGCAGCGAGGAGATTCTAACCTCGATCCGCCGCGGCTACGTGACCTACGTCATCAATACCCGCGACCTCAGCGACACCGACGGTGCTTCCGACGGCCATGAGATCCGCCAGTGCGCGGTTGAGAACAACGTTACGATGTTCACCGCGCTCGATACGGTAAAGGTGCTGCTTGACGTGCTGGAGGAAACCACGCTGACGATCTCGACGATCGACGCTTAAATCATATCTGTTCGGGGGACACAAAAGCGTCCCCCGAAGCCTCAACATAATCAATCGGGAGGTTCTGCTATGCAAAACGTGATCTACACCGTTGTGTCGAACAGAGCAATTACGGTAAACGGATTGATTTATAAAATGCGGCTGCGCGGAGAAGTGAGTGCAATCACGGCGCCGGGGCAGTTTGTGAATCTCAAGCTGGACGGCTTTTACCTGCGCCGTCCGATCTCGGTCTGTGACGTGCATCACGACGGCCTGACCATTATCTATAAGGTCGTAGGGCAGGGAACGGCGGCAATGGCCAAGCTCGGCGAGGGCGCTGAGATCGACACGCTGGTCGGACTTGGCAACGGATACGATCTCGCCCCTGCCGGCGACCGTCCGCTCCTTTGCGGCGGCGGCGTTGGTGTGCCGCCCCTCTACTATCTTGCCCGCAAGCTGATTGCGGAAGGAAAGAAGCCGGTCGTTCTCCTCGGCTTCAACACGGCTGACGAGGTATTCCTTGCCGACGAGTTCCGCACCCTCGGCTGCTCGGTATCGATTACAACGGTGGACGGCAGCGTCGGCACGAAGGGCTTTGTGACCGATCTGATGCGCGGCCTTTCCTATACCCATTTCTATACCTGCGGTCCCGAGCCGATGCTGAAGGCTGTCAGCGCGGTGTCGACGACGTCGGGTCAGCTCAGCTTCGAGGCGCGCATGGGATGCGGCTTCGGTGCCTGCATGGGCTGCTCCTGTAAGACGCTGACCGGCAATAAGCGTATCTGCCGCGAAGGACCTGTGATGCGGAAGGAGGAGATCATATGGGAGAAGTAAATACCAGAGTCACTTTGTCGGGCGTTGAACTGCAGAATCCGGTCATTCCGGCCAGCGGTACGTTCGGCTTCGGCTATGAGTTCGCCGATATTTACGATATCAACTGCCTCGGCGCCATTTCGATTAAGGGAACTACCCGCGAGGCGCGCTTCGGCAACCCGCTCCCCCGTATTGCCGAATGCAATGCAGGGATGATCAACGCGGTCGGCCTGCAGAACCCGGGCATTGATGCGGTTATCTCCCGCGAAATTCCCGAGCTGCGCAAGGTCTATCGCCAGCCCATCATCGCCAATCTCAGCGGCTTCTCGATTGACGAGTACGTGGAATGTGCCGCAAAGGCGTCTGCGTGCGAGGAGGTCGCTCTGCTTGAGATCAATATCAGCTGTCCCAATGTACACGGCGGCGGCATGAGCTTCGGCACCGATCCCGGCGCCGCGGCTGAGGTAACTGCGGCGGTCAAGGCGGTGAGCACGAAGCCCGTCTACATTAAGCTCAGCCCCAACGTCACCGATATCACCGCTATCGCGCGTGCCTGCGCGGCGGCCGGTGCTGACGGCCTTTCGCTGATCAACACCCTCATGGGAATGCGTATTGATTTGCGCACCCGCCGCCCGATCATTGCCAACAAGCAGGGCGGCTTCTCGGGCCCGGCGATTCTTCCGGTTGCCGTCCGCATGGTCTATGCGGTGCGGGATGCGGTTGATCTGCCCATTATCGGTATGGGCGGCGTTTCCTCGGCGCGTGACGTGATCGAGCTGATGCTCGCAGGTGCGAGTGCGGTACAGGTCGGTGCGGCAAATCTGGTGGATCCGCTCGTCTGCCGCAAAATCATCGACGACCTGCCCCGCGTTATGGAAGAAAATCGAATTGAAAAATTAACAGATATTATCGGAGGTGCACACGTATGAGTACGGTAAACGCAAAGGACGTCATCGTTGCCTGCGACTTTAACGGCCGCGCAGAGCTGGATGCATTTCTCGCAAAATTCCGGGATGAAGCCCGCAAGCCCTTCCTCAAGATCGGTATGGAGCTTTACTACGCCGAAGGCCCTTCTGTCGTTCGCGACGTTAAGGCGGCAGGCTACAAGGTCTTCCTTGATTTGAAGCTGCACGATATTCCCACGACGGTCAAAAAGTCGATGAAGGTGCTCTCCACGCTTGGCGTGGATATGTGCAATCTCCACGCTGCGGGTACCTCTGCCATGATGGAGGCCGCACTTGAGGGACTGACCCGCCCCGACGGCACGCGCCCCCTGCTGATCGCCGTTACCCAGCTGACCTCAACCGACCAGGAGCGCATGGAGAACGAGCTTCTTATCCGTGAGCCGATCGACCAGGTGGTCATGCACTATGCAAAGAATGCCCGCTCGGCCGGTCTTGACGGCGTCGTCTGCTCTCCTCTGGAGGCAGGAAAGGTCAAGGAGGTCTGCGGAAACGAATTCGTTACCGTTACTCCCGGCGTTCGCTTTGCGGATGGTGACGTCGGTGACCAGAAGCGTGTGACCACGCCTGCCCGCGCACGGGAAATCGGTTCCGACTATATCGTCGTCGGCCGTCCGATCACTCAGGCGGAGGATCCCGTTGCCGCATATCGCCGCTGTGTTGCCGAATTTCTGGGCGAATAATTCAGAGGGAAGATGAGGAGATAAACATGGAAAGCTACAAGAGAGAATTTATTGCATTTTTGCAGTCTGCCGGCGTTCTGAAGTTCGGCGACTTTACCGCAAAGAGCGGCCGCAAGATCCCTTATTTCATCAATGCCGGAATGATTAAGACCGGCAGTGATATCGCCACGCTCGGCGAGTTTTACGCCCGTGCCTATTTTGAGAAGCTCGGCAAAAAGCCTGCCGTTCTCTACGGTCCTGCCTATAAGGGAATCTCGCTGTCGGTTTCTGCTGCCGTTGCGCTGTCGAAGAACGGCCTCAACGTGCCTTTCTTCTTCAATCGCAAGGAGGTCAAGGACCACGGTGAGGGCGGCGTATTCGTCGGCTACGTTCCCACCGCAGGTGAGGAGGTCGTCATCATTGAGGACGTGATTACCGCAGGAACCGCCATCCGCGAGAGTATGGAAATCCTCTCTCACCTTGAGAACGTCAAGGTAGCGGCTACCTTTATCATGGTTGACCGTAAGGAAAAAGGACAGGGTGAGAAGGGCGCAATGCAGGAAATCGAGGAGCAGTTCGGCTTCCCGGTTTATTCCATCGTTGACGTTTACGACATCATCGAATATCTCGAGGAAGATCCCGCAAACGAAGAAAACGTAACCCGTATCAAGAATTATCTTGCAGTGAACGGAGCAAAAGCATGAGAAGCCTGATTGATATTCTCGATCTCACCCCCGAGGAGATTGATTATCTGCTGGATACCGCTGACGATATCATCGCCCGTCCCGGCGCGTATGCGAATCTCTGCGCGCGCAAGAAGCTGGCAACCCTCTTTTTCGAGCCGTCCACCCGTACCCGTCTCAGCTTTGAGGCGGCTATGTACGAGCTTGGCGGACAGGTGATCGGCTTCTCGGATGCAGGCAGCTCCTCCGCCTCCAAGGGCGAGAGCGTGTCCGATACCGTGCAGGTCATCAGCTGCTATGCGGACATTATCGCAATGCGCCACCCCAAGGAGGGCGCCCCCCTCGTTGCCTCAATGAAGGCAAGCATTCCCGTCATCAACGCAGGTGACGGCGGACATAACCATCCGACCCAGACGCTGGCCGACCTTTGCACCATTCGCCGTCAGATGGGACGGTTGGACAATCTGACCGTCGGCTTCTGCGGCGACCTCAAGTTTGGCCGCACGGTACATTCACTGATCAGCGCGCTTTCCCGCCGTACTGGCATTCGCTTCGTGCTGATTTCCCCCGACGAGCTGCGTATCCCGACCTATATCCGTGACGACGTTCTCGCCCACTGCGCGGCAACCTATGAGGAGACCGATTCGCTGGAGGCCGCTATGCCCGAGCTTGATATTCTCTACATGACCCGCGTTCAGCGTGAGCGTTTCTTCAATGAGGCCGATTATATCCGCCTGAAGGACAGCTATATCCTCACGCCCGAAAAGCTGAAATCGGCAAAGGCGGACATGGCAATTCTGCACCCCCTGCCGCGTGTCAACGAGATTACCGTTGCCGTGGATGAGGACCCGCGTGCCTGCTACTTTAAGCAGGTACTTAACGGCAAGTATATGCGCATGGCGCTGATTTTGATGCTGCTCGGCATCGAGCGTCCCGCGTAATCGGAGGAGGAAGAGACTATGATTATCGACGCAATTCGCAACGGCATCGTGATCGACCATATCCGTGCGGGCAGTGCCATGGAGCTTTACCGCATCCTTGGTCTCGAGTCGCTCTCCTGCTCGATCGCCATCATCAAGAATGCCGCAAGCAATAAGATGGGGAAGAAGGACATCATCAAGATCGACGAGGAGATTGACCTCAATCTTGACGTTCTGGGCTACGTTGATCCCGGCATCACGGTCAATATTATCCGTGACGGCATTCGTGTGGATAAGTTCAGCCCCAACCTGCCCGAGCGTCTGACCGACGTGATTCGGTGCCGCAATCCCCGGTGCATCACGACTACCGAGCAGGAGCTGTCGCACGTTTTCCGCTTGACCGACCGCGAGAACCGGGTTTACCGCTGCATCTACTGCGACGCGCCGGCAAAGCAGAAATAAGAGAATACGCGTATTTCAAAACCGAGGGGAAACCGATCGATTATACGGCTCCCCCGGCATGAAAACGCCCCCCTGACAGGCAACGTCATTTTGATAAGACGGTGCAAGCTCAGATAAGCTTAACAAGAAGGACTCCTCGATTGATTAAAGCAATCGAGGAGTTTTCTGCTTTTTGATTATGACTTCAGCAAATCGAAGAATTCGTGATTTCGGTAATCATCAAACTGAGGTTCTTCAAGATATTCCCGGAAGTCCCGTATCAGTGGTACGCCTTCATTTCCCAACCATTCGCGGGTATCTTCTTCAATGTGATTGAACCAAGGCGCCGTATATTGATAAATTCCGGGCTTCAAAAAAACGATCTCGTCATAAGCTTCTGCATATGATTTCATTTCATTTAGCAAATCAAAAATGCAATCTTCTGAAATAACCGATTTCTGTTTCAGAATATGATTGATTTCCTTTCTTACCGCGTAATACATCGTGTGATTGAATTCGATGTAATTGCCGTCCGGAAACAGTAAATCAATCATATCCCGCATAAGGGAAGTATATACCTCCGGCATCAATGACAGATCCCAAAGAACGCCTTCCATATGACGCATAATCCGCTTTTGCCTGAACAGAATAAGCTCGTCATTTTCCAAAATATTTTCCAGGACTGCATCGCGCGTAATCATGGCGCGTTCCGGAAGCAGTTCCGCGTATTTTCTCGCTTCATCCTTGCGGCTTCTCCACGCGAGCAGCTGTGTAATTCCCTGTATTGCCTCTCCTCTGATTATATCGTCCTTGCAGTTTTTGATAACAGCGTCAAACAATTTGACTGCCTTTTCCTGTTCTTCGATATATTTCTTATGCTCTTCATATTCGAATGAACGGTTGGAAATTACCCAGGCAAGATTGATCAGCCATTTCATGTCCCCGGGATATTCAGATACCGCCAGCTCGCATATTCTCTGCCGTTCTGCAAAATCTTCGGTCTTAAAGGTGTGATCATAAGCCTGTTTCAGTTCGTCATATCGCTTATCCGCTTCGACGTCATGAATCCCCAACAGTTCATCGGCAGAGATGCCGAAAATTTTTATAATAGGGATAATCAGTGACAAATCAGGACTCGATACGCCGGTTTCCCATTTTGACACGGTTTGGAACGTAACGTTGAGACGCGAAGCAAGCTGTTCCTGGGTCATGCGATTCTTTTGTCTGTACGCTTTTATCCTTTTTCCTATTGAATTCATATCAGCTTTTCCTTTGCAGCATATTCCGTTCCGGCTCGGTGATATTATTATAACAGAAGACGGATGCTGAAGCAATAACGCATTTTTTGAACGCGATTCGAATTTGAAGTGAGCTGCATGTTTCTTTACGGCTTGAAAAAGCCGATATGCGTGAATGTGGGAAATCTCTATCAGAACAGTACCAAACAAAAGATTCCTTCCGGCACCTTCCAAGACGGAAAGGGGATGTATATATCGTACGCTAACGAAAACAAGGACGAATCCGAACGTCTGCATAATTAGCGGTAAAATGAAATCAGCCACCACGATTTTCGTGGTGGCTTTTTTGATAAGCAGAAAACAAAGAAAAGCCCCGCGCGAGGCGGGGCGAGAATCATAACATGATCTCAGCAAATTCTTTAGGATAATGAATCTTATACCACATCAGCGTTGCCGCCAATTTCACATAAGTAACGCCGTGTGCTTTCGGAAATAAATATTGAATCTTTCCGATTGAATCAACAAACCAATCCTCTACCTCGATAGCTTTGAGCTGCTTCTTCATTTCATCCGAAACACCACCTCTGAAATAAATACCTCTGCGTGTATCCTCCATGATCTTGTAGGCGTACCCGGTATTTGACATACCTTTTCGCAACATATGCTTCTCTATATGGTTGAATACATCGTCGCGATATGCAATTACATTACTTACAGGAAGGCCTTGGTTTACCAATTCCTTTGCGTTGCCAATCCATACTCCCGTACCGTGAGATAATCCGGCTATCTGAATCAAATCGTAAAAGGACCCCGGCAATACCTCTTCTGCCATATCTTTATAAAAATTTGTACGGAATTCCGGAATACCATCGGTATTACCGAGTCTGAATTCGTTCAATACCTCATTTTGCGAAAAGTTTACTCGCTCAAACGCTGTCGCTGTTGCACGTTCTAAGGCTTGATACTGCTCAAACTCCGTGTCTGCTAAAAACGTAAAGGAACAGGCAGATTTATCTGATGTGACAGTATAAGTTATGATTCGGTTTTCTTCCCGTTCTGTAGCTGTCAGTTCGCAATCCTTGAAGTATTCTTTTATGACAGAGTTTGCTACACGCCAAAAACTTGGAGACATTGATACAACAAAGCTCGTGTTTCGGTGTACCACGTGACGATAGGTTTCGAACGGAATATTGTGTCCATCCGTTTGCATTTCTTTTCCGCACGAGCAGATTTTCCCCGGAAGATCCCAACCGTCATAAACACTGTCATCAAAAATAACCA
>JAZODX010000038.1:0-1661 GCA_045597265.1 Eubacteriales bacterium
TTATTTGTTGCCGATGGTGAATTCTTCTACAACGCGGCCGCCCTTGATGTGCTCGGCGACGACGCGGGCAGCCTTCTCGGCGGTCATCTTTACATAGGTGACCTTTTCCTTGCCCTCTTCGAAGATCTCTACAACAGGCTCATACTGGCAGATGCCGATGCATCCGGTCTGGGTAACGGTAACCTTCTCGGCCAGGCCGGCCTGGTTGACTTCATCAACAAACGCGCTGAGCACGGGACGTGCACCGGCAGCGATACCGCAGGTAGCCATACCGACGACGACACGGATGGAGCCCGAACCCTCGCGGATAGCAACCTTGTCTTTCATTTTTGCCTTAATGGCAGCAAGTTCAGCTAAACTCTTCATGTGCTATCGATCCTCCGAATTTTATTTCTTGAAAATATCAGACAGTTTCAGCTTCGCTTCCGTCCCCGCCGCTGTACTGTTCACGCAGATAGGATTCGATCCACTGCATGACCTCGTATTCGGCAAGCGAAACGTCCTCCCCTAACACCTCACGCAGCTCGGAAGTCTCCAGGCTGACCGTGCGGGCCGGAGTAATGTGACGGAAGCTGTAATCGATTTCGGGATGCCCCTGAATGATGACGCTGAGTGTTTCCACCATATCCCCCAGCGGCGGGAAATCGATGCTCTTGGTATCGAAGGTGGCGGTCAGGGTCGTTCCGTGCCCCACGGGATCAACCGACTCATGCACCGAGGTGATGGTCACCGTGCCCCCTGTCTGCTCAGCAGCAAGGGTCAGAAGAGAAATGCCCATCCCCACCTTGCGGGTTGTACGGGTGGTATAGAAGGGGTCGCTGACCCGGCGCAGCACTTCCTCGGTCATTCCGCAGCCATTGTCTGCGATGACCAGGGTCAGGCGGCCGTTTTCCTCCTCGGTCAAAGCAATCGTAATATGCGATGCCCCCGCCGAGATGGAATTCTGCGTAATATCCAGAATATTAAGCGACAGCTCCTTCATGGCTTACATATACTTTTCGAGAATACCGTCCAGGTCGGCGGTGGTCAGACGGCCGTAAACATCATTGTTGATGGTGAGAACGGGAGCCAGACCGCAGGCACCGATGCAGCGGGTAGCCTCAAGGGTGTACTTACCGTCGGGGGTGGTGCTGCCGGGCTCAACACCCAGCTTCTCTTCGATCTTCTTGATCAGATCGCCGGAGCCCTAAACGTAGCAAGCAGTACCGAGACACACAGCGATGGCCACATCACCCTTCGGGTTAAGGGCGAACTGTGCGTAGAAGGACACGATGCCGAAGATCTCCTCCAGCGGGGTCCCGGTCTTCTCGGCAATGATCTTCTGCACCTCAATGGGCAGATAGCCGTAGATCTCCTGCGCTTCCTGCAGGATGGGCATCATGGCACCCTTGGTTCCCTGATGCTTTGCGATCACCTCAAGCAGCTTTTCCTCCTGCTCTTTGGTGCCGCGAAATTGAACCGTGGTCAATTTCTTTTTCATGGTTGCAAAATACCTCCTGTAAAATTGATCAAGTGATTTACATGGAATTTGGGAAATATGATATGCGGCCAAAGCCTAAACCGACCTTCGTCGGTCTTATCCAAATAATTATACAACAATTTTCGAAAAAAAGCTATAGAAATTCGTCATTTTCTAAAAATTTTACATTTTTTCATAGATT
>JAZODX010000039.1:0-50444 GCA_045597265.1 Eubacteriales bacterium
ATCATGCCGCCGGCGCGGTCGAAAATATAGAGATGCTGGTCCCGCCATGCCGTGATCTGCTGATCCTTTTCGCTCCGTCGGGCGGGAATGGCAGTCAGTATCATCGTATAGCGTCCGTGGGCGTCGTAATCAAAGGTCATAGCGTTGGGCCATTCGGTTGGAAGGCCGATCACCGAGATATCAAAGTTTCCGGGGTTGCGCGTAAATTGCAGATAAGGCTCTGCCGCGACGCGCTGCGGCGCGGGATCGAATCCGGGCAGGCTGACCGTTGTCTGCGGTGCCGCAAGAAGGGACGGCTCGGGCGCGGCGGGATTAAAGGTAACGAAGGTCAGTATGTTCTCCTCGGCAAAAAGTGTCAAAGAGCCAAGCAGGAAGGACGCACGAACCTCAAGCAGAGCATCCTCTTCCATGTCGGCAAGACCGTAGACGCGCAGGGGAAGCGTTTCTGCCGAGGCACGCCGCTCCTCATCCGTCATATCGGCGAGAGAGATGAGATCGGCAATGACAAGTGACTCGTCGGTACAGAAGGTGAGACTGTATTCCTCGGGCGGAAGCTTGAGCACGCCGTCGCGGGTTTGCTCGGTATATCCCGCAATCCGCGCGGCGCTTCCGTCAAGCGAATAGCGCCAGATCTCGCGCACCTCGCCGTCAACGGTCGGATATTCCATATACCAATCTCCGCCCGAAACGGCAAAGAGATGGGCAAATTGGCGGTGCACGGCCTCTTCCACCGGCGTTCTGCTGTCGGTCATCATATCGTAGATCCCGTATCCGGCAGTCCCCTCGTAGGCGTGAATCTGATAGAGCAGATGTGTGTTGTCAAGGAAGGCAACCGGGGAATAGGAGCGCACGGCGCTCAGGTCCGCACCGCTCTGCAGGGTGTCGCGATAGGTAACGTTTTTCTCCACGCGGCGTCTGCCGTAAAGATCGGTGAAGACCTCAAGATATCCGCTCCCATCCAAATCGGTGCGCACGGCGTAGGCACGCAAAAATCCGTCGGGCGAATAGACGTATTTGTCGTTGCGCGGGAAGGTAGCGGTAAAATCAGCAGCTTCGCTCACCGAGAGCTTGCCGTCAGCACAGGAAACGAAAAAGGCTTCATGAATCGCTTCGGCGTCAAGGGCGGGATCATAGTCGGCGTCGTAAAGAATGCATCCGTCGGCCGTGTATGCCGCTTGGCTTAAGAGCTTGGAACAGGGGATGCGGGTAGCAGCAATGCATCCGCCAACCGCCGCGTCAAAGAGATAGAGCCGATGCAGCTCCTCACCCTCGCGGGGCGGGAGGAGAATCAAACGCCGCGTTTGGCTCACCTCAAACACCGTCCAGCGGTTGGCCTCGGCGGGCAGAACCAGGTGACGGAAGACGAGCTCACCGGGATTCTCGACGATGCGGATATCCTCGGGGATCTCGGTAACGGGCGGGGCCGTGGTGTCCTCGGGCGCAGGCGGGGTTCCGCCATTCTCCCGCGTGCCGATATCAACGAGCGAACACCCAACGGCCGACAGCGTGAGCAAAAGGGCAAGCAGAGCGGCCCCCGGGCGATATTTGTGTACTGCAGTGAGCATACGGATACGCGCCTTGATCGGCTCGGCGCCGAAGGTCAGCGCAGGACGGCGACGCGGCAGGGTATCCACAATCATTCGGGCATACTGCAGCCGCCGTTTATCATCCAGCCGCGCGGCAACCGCTTCATCACAGGCAAGCTCGGCATCCCGCCGCGATGCAATCGCGGCTGCCCAGATAAGGGGATTCCACCAAAAGAGAATCAAAACAAGGATTCGTACGGCCGCCCAGAGCGGGTCACCGTGGAGGAGATGCGTTTTTTCATGCAGAAGCACGAGAGGCAAGGACGGCCCTCTCGCCGTTTCGGGCGTGAGATAAATCGCGGGAATCGGTCCGCAAAGGCAGGGCGTTCCCACCGAGGGGGAAACCCACACCCGCACGCGCCCGATTCTGCCCTGCGGCGTGCGGTCGCGGCGCAAACGGGAAACGAAGCGCAGCCAGCTTCCGCCGAACCAAAGGGCAAGGCCAAGACTGCCGCAGAGCCAAACGGCACGGACGATCCGCATCGGATCAATCGGCTCCGTCTGCACGGGTGCGGATGGAGCGGAAACAGCCGAGCCCGGAAGAGACAGATCCACGGTATCGGCGGGTGAAATCCGTTCGGTTACCCCCGCAATATCCGGCGGGAGCATTTCGACGGGCGAGCTCTCCGGAACAGGGGGCAAAAGCGGGTCCGCGCTCTCCACCGTTCCGCGTTGCGTTTCAATTGCCTCATGCGGCTGCGCTTGCCCCGTTCCCGGGAGAAGCGTCTGTTCGGTGACGGGCGGGTCGGGAAAGAGATCAACGGCGGGAAGCTCGAGGGTAAACCATGCCGTCGGCAGGCATAAGCGCAGAAGCACGGCAAGCCAGAGCGCGTAAGTCAGCCGCGCCGGGATACGCCGCCGCAGAAGTACGCGGAGCAGCAGGACGGCGGCGATCAGAATCGATACCGAAAGAAGATAAGCAATCATAGACAGTGCCCCTTTCACGCTAATCAGCTGTGCAGACGATAGCTCTGCACGATGGAATCCGTCAGTCGTTCGACCGTGTCAGCACCCTCGTTAATCCGTACCGCGAAGACGCTATAGGTCTGCGGCTGGGCAAGAAAATACAAAATCCAATTCAGCGCACGGTCGGAAGATGATTCGGATGCAACGACGTATTTTGCTTTAACTATCCGATTTTCCCCGACCGACATTTCCTCACTTGAGAGAAGCATAATCGCGGCAGGAAGATCCCCCATGCTGAGGAAAAGCGTCCGTCTGCGATCAGCCGTCGTATCGGCAATCCATTCGGGAATTGCTTCTGCGGATTCGGGAAGTTGATCATCAGGATAAAGCAGCCGAAGGTCGTTGCGGATAAACCAGCTGTACATTTGATAGATATACGTCATTCCCATCGGTTGCGGCACCGTTCGGATTTCTCCCGAAAGGCCGAAATCCTGCCAACCGTCGTATGGCCGCCCCATTTCCTCAGCGGCATACCGAATGGGATTTTCAAGCGAGTAATTCGGAAACTCCATCTGCGTATAATCCGCGTCGTCCTGCGGCGGTTCGGTTTCGGCGGGTGCAGTGGTGTCCTCGGGGATGGGCAACGGCGGTTCTGCCGGTACGGCGCTTAATTCGGTTACACCGGCCGTTTCGGCAAGATCGGACGGTGCAGAAGCACAAGCGGAAACGTTGCACAGGAGGAGTATGAGCAAAGCCGCAGCCATGCAATTTCTTTTCCCCTTCATCATCGTTTTTCCTCCCCGTGCGACCTTACCGCACGCTCAGCATCATCCAAAATCCTGCGCAGCTCGGCAATATCCTCCTTTGAGAGCGCACAGCGATCGGCTAAGGCCGACATCATCAGACCGATACTGCCGTCATACACGCGGCCAAGGAAGGAGGAGGTCTGCTCGTTTGCCGCGTCCTCGCGTGCCAAAAGCGGATAATAATGCTGTACACGCCCGCTGTCATCCAGGCGCACCGCCCCCTTATCCATCAGACGGTGCAGCATGACGAAAACCGTCGTTTTCGACCACCCCGTATCCTCGGCCAGCGCACGCACCATTTCGGCAATCGTGCGCGGCGACGCTTCCCACAGAAGCTTCATCAGCTTCCATTCTCCGTCGGATAAGTGAATTCTCTCCATTTTACGCCCTCCCGATTTCCTTTGGTTAACATTTGTTATCTTAAGAATAACAGATTGGATAACAAATGTCAACCGTTATTCTGCAATTCATATATTATTTACTTTTCTCTCCTCGGTCGCCCGGACAGACGGGTGCTTTACCCGTCTGCCTCCTTGCGGCGAGCGCGGCCTATACAGCAAAAGAGAGCCCCGCCAAATGGCGGGGCTCTCTTTTGCTTAATCCACGAATTGCATAAAATCGGCGAGAATTTCTCTCGCCGCATCGGCGGGGTCAGCGCAGTTATCGACGGTGCAATCGGACGCGTCTGCATAGATCGGGCGGCGTACCGCCTCCATGGCACGCATCCGCTCAAGATCGCCCGAAAGCGGACGCCCGTCAGTTGCCAGCCGCTCAAGCGGACGGCGCAGGCAATAGACCCGCCCGTTTCGCCGCAACGCCGCACGGTTCTCCGGGGCGAGCACCGCACCGCCTCCGCAGGCAATGACAAGCCCGCGCTCACGGCTGACCTCGGCCACGACCTCCCGCTCAATGGTGCGGAAGCCCGGCTCGCCGACCTCGGCAAAGATCTCGGGAATGGTTTTTCCCGTTCGTGCAACGATCCGTTCATCGGTATCCACCAGTTCTCGGCCCGTTTCGGAGGCAAGAAGCCCTCCGACCGTCGTTTTGCCCGAACCCGGCATCCCGATTAGGACGATATTCGCGCACTGCGCGGTAATATCGGCAAGCGTGCGCGCAATTACGTCATCCTCCAGCGGATGGCCGAGGAATTTCTCAGCCGCATACGCCGCCTGTGCCACAAGCATGGGCAGGCCGCCCGCCGCGGGAATTCCCTTCGCCCGCGCCGCCTGAACGAGGGGCGTGCGGAGTGGATTATAGATCACGTCGAGCAGACCCACACAGCCGGGGAGCCTGTCCGGATCAACGGGGGAGAGATCCGAATTCGGATACATCCCCACCGGCGTGGTGTTGATGAGCAAAAACTCGCCCTTTACCGCGTAAAGATCGTCGTAACGGAATTCTCCTCCGCGGGAGACGACGGTAACCGACGCCGCACCGCCGTCGGCGGCAACCGCACGCGCCGTCAGGCCGGTACCGCCGCTGCCGAGGATATAGACGTCACGTCCAGCAAAATCAATACCCGTACGGCGGGCAAGATAGGCAAATCCCGCATAGTCGGTGTTATGCCCGATCATACGGTCGCCCTCAAAATAGACGGTATTGACCGCGCCGATTTTCGCTGCCGTCTCGGTCAGCTCATCACAGTACGGAATCACGGCCTGCTTATAGGGAATGGTCACGTTCAGCCCGGAGAATTCTCTCGCCCGCAAAAATTCGTCAAGCGCCTCGGGCAGCAGAGGCTTGAGGGTATACGAATAATCGGCAAGCCTGCGGTGAATCGGTACCGACCAGCTGTGCCCGAGCGGGTTTCCAATCAAATAGTACATCTTCTGCATCCCCTCCCGCTTATTTTTCTTCGTCGTACACGCCGAGCACCGTCATCGACTCAACCAGCGGTGCGAGATCGTCAAGCAGACCCGGAAGTGCGTCGGGATCGGGTGCTTCGAGATCGATGCAGAACATAAATTCAAAATCACGGTCGGGAATCGGCGCGGATTCGAGCTTGGTCAGATTCAGGCCCCGCGCCGCGAATCGGCCAAGCAGTGCCGCAAGCGTGCCCGAGCGGTGCGGAAGAGTCACGATCAGTGAAAGCTTATCGGCGTCGGGGGTGATTTCCCCCTCCCGCGCAATGCAGACGAAGCGGGTATAATTGAAGCCGCAGTCGGTTACGTCATCCACCACGACCGCAAGACCGTAAAGTGCGGCACAGTCGGGGGAGGCAATGGCGGCAAGGTCACGGCGGCCCGATTCGGCAACCGCTTCGGCGGCCATTGCCGTATTGGGGGCGGTCACCCGCATCATCGACGGATGTCCGTCAAGCCACGCGGCACACTGCCCGAGCGCCTGCTCGTGCGAGCGCACCTCGCGGATATCGGCAAGCGTAACCCCGGGAAGGGCAAGCAATGCGTGGCGAATGGCCAGGCGGCAGCTGCGGACGATGTGCACCCTCCGCGAACGAAGCAGCTCGTAGACGCCGCTGACCGAGCCCCGCGTGCTGTTCTCGATGGGCAGGACGCCGTAATCACAGCGACCGTCCAGCACCGCGTCGGTCACCGCCGCCCAATCGGGGAAAAATTCAACGTCGGCCTCGGCAAAGAGCCGATCACAGGCGTGATGGGCATACGCGCCCCGCCGCCCCTGACAGGCAACCCGCGCACGGGCGGGAAGTGCCTTTTTCCC
This sequence comes from Eubacteriales bacterium, assembly GCA_045597265.1. Classification (GTDB taxonomy): domain Bacteria; phylum Bacillota; class Clostridia; order Oscillospirales; family CAG-272; genus SIG693. Next base: position 5,978 of record JAZODX010000039.1, read on the forward strand.
GGCAAGCCGCGCGCGAAGGTCGGACGCCTGCGGGCAGGTGTCCTGCTCAAGCAAGCGATGCTGACAGGCGCGGGAAAGCTCAAAAATCTGTCCCCAAAGGCGGCTGACCGCCTCGGCTTGCGGACGTTCAAGACCGTCGCAGAGGCGATCGAGGACTGCCTGCTCACGCGCAGGGTCGAGCACCGCCATGCCGACCGAGCGCTTATACGCGGCAACCTCGGCCGACACCTCCATCCGCTCAAGGAAGAGCGCACGCAGATCGCCGTCAATTGTATTGATGCGCTGACGGAGCAGAGCAAGATCTATCGGTTTCGTTTCAGACATCGCAATCACATTCCTTTCGGAAATTTACCCGATTCCAGCCAAAGATCGAGCAGAACGGCTGCCACGGCGGCCTCGATGACCGGAACGGCACGCGGTACGATACAGGGATCGTGACGGCCGCGCGGCGGGAGAACTGCGTCACAGCCGCCCGAGAGGCTGACCGTTTCCTGCTCCCGCATCAGCGTGGGGGTTGGCTTGATGGCAGCGCGAAGCACCAGGGGCATTCCCGAGGTAATCCCGCCCAGAATGCCGCCGTGATGATTGGTCACGGTGACAATCTCATCCCCCTCCATGCGGAAGGGATCGTTATTTTCACTGCCCGGAATAGAGGATCCGTAAAAGCCCGAGCCAAACTCAAGCCCCTTGACGGCGGGAATACCGAAAATTGCTTCGGCCATTCTGCTCTCGACGCCGCCGAACATCGGCTCGCCGAGTCCGATGGGAAGACCGACAGCAAAGCACTCAATCACGCCGCCGAGCGAATCCCCCTCGGCCTTGGCCTCGGCAATCGCCTCCAGCATAGCGTCGGCCGCGGCGTCCGAAATGGTGGGAAATGGCTTTTCGGCAACGGCGGAAAGCTCGGCCGCCGTGACGCGGCGCGCGTCAAAGCTTTCGTCAAAGGTCATACCGATCGTTGCCGCGTGTGCACCGACCGTCACGCCGCGGCGCGCCAGAATCTGCGCGCAGACGGCGCCCGCAAAGCAGAGCGGAGCGGTCAGCCGACCCGAGAAATGCCCACCACCCCGCACGTCAGCCGCCCCGCCGTATTTGACGTAAGCGGTGTAATCGGCGTGTGACGGACGGGGCTTATCGGCAATGGCGGCATAATCGGCCGAGCGTGCATCGGTATTGGCAATGACGGCGCAGAGGGGGGCACCGCAGGTGCGCCCCTCGTAAAGTCCCGAGAGAATCTCGGGCAAGTCGGCCTCACGTCGTGCCGTCGATGCGGGGCCGTTCCCCGGTGCGCGGCGCGCCATAAAGGCGGCAACCGCCGCAAGATCAATCTCCTCGCCGGCAGGAAGGCCGTCGAGGACGACACCGATTCCGGCCGAATGCGACTGGCCGAATATACTGATTTTGAGATGATGCCCAAACTGACTGCTCATTTTTTTCGTCCTTTCGAAATCAATACAAAGGTACCCGATCACAGAGAAAACAGGCGGGCACAATCCTGCCAGAATGCGGGATAAGATTTATTCACGGCCTCAGCACCGCACACGCGGACCGGCGCCGTTGCCCCAAGAGCGGCAATCGCCGCCGACATGGCAATGCGATGATCACCCGCACTGTTTGCGGTTCCACCGCAGAGGGCGGGCCTACCGCGTACGATCAGGCTGTCCCCATCCACGCGTGCGTCGCCGCCGAGATTGCAGATCATGGCGCTGACCGTGGCAAGACGGTTGCTTTCCTTGAGGCGAAGCCGTCCCGCATCGGTAAAGCGGGTCTCTCCCTCTGCCAGAGCCGCCACGACGGCAAGAACCGGAACGAGGTCGGGAATTTCATCAACCGACAGAGTGATTCCCCGCAAGCTGCCGCGGGCTACGGTCACGCAGTCACCGCAGACCTTGACCGACGCACCGAAGCGCGCCAAAATGTCAACCACGCGGCGATCACCCTGACGGCTGTCGGGGGAAAGTCCCGTTACGCTGACCTCCCCGCCGACGGCTCCGGCCGAGAGCCAGAAGGCGGCGTTTGACCAATCACCATCTGCCGTGACCCGTCGGGGGGAGCAATAGCGGGCAACGGGAACGGTAAACCCATTGGCATCGGCACGCACCTCGACGCCGAAGCGCGCCATCGTCGCAAGGGTCATCTCCACATATCCCGATGAAGCAAGAGGAGAGGTCAGGGTAATCCGGCTCTCGCGGCCAAGCAGAGGCAGAGCGAGGAGAAGCCCGGTAATATACTGTGAGCTGACGTTGCCCGCGATGCGGTATTCGCCCGCACGCAGGCCGCCCCGGGCGGTGATGGGGAGCAGATCGCGGTCAAGCGTGGCTCCACCCTCCCGCATCGCATCGCACAGTGGCGCAAACGGACGCTCGGGTAAGCGCCCGTGTCCGACGAGAGTAATGGGCGCGTACTCCCCAAGCACGGCGGCAATGGGGAGAAGGAAGCGTGCCGTTGAACCGCTCTCCCCGCAGTCGCAGACGCGGGGATCGGTCAGTGCGGCGTGATTAATCGGCGTTACGCAAAGGGTATCCTTCCCTTCACTGACCTCTCCGCCGAGTGCACGAATACAACCGATCGTGGCGTGGATATCGGCCGAAAGCTCACCCTCCCCCACCACGATTTCGGTAGGTGCATCGGCCAGCGCGGCACAGAAAAGCAATCTGTGCGCATCGGATTTTGAGGGAATGGCCGCAATGCACCCCGAGGCCACGGCGGGTGGAATCAACCGTTCCATGCCAGAACCTCTTCCATCAGCCCGCCGAGGCGTTCGACGGGAAGGGGATACAGAATGCATTTACCGATTCGCACGGGAAGCACGAGGGTGATCGTTTTGCCCATGCGTTTTTTGTCGTGCAGGGCGGCGGCGGTCATCTCAGCCGCCGAATAAGCGGTATCCACGGGAAGATCGGCCGCACGGAGTGCGGCAGTGACCGCCGCCGTACAATCCTCCTCGGCCACGCCGAGGATCACGGCGGCACGCGCCGCCATCCGCATACCGACGGCCACCGCGTTGCCGTGCAGAATGGTGTATCCGCTGCAGGCCTCAATCGCGTGCCCAAAGGTATGACCGAGATTAAGCAGCTGGCGCTCACCCCGATCGTTGAAATCGCGGGAGACGACACCCTGCTTATAGCCCACACAGCGGGAGACGGTCTCGGTCAGGTCGGACGGAACCCCCTGTGCCAGATCGGTAAACAGCGCCTCGTCAAAGAGAACGCCGTATTTGATCGTCTCAGCCATTCCCGCCGCCATCTGCTCGGGCGGAAGGGTGGAGAGTGTCGAGGGATCGCACAGCACGCGGATGGGCAGATGGAAAGCACCCACCAGATTTTTTCCCGCGGCAATGTCAATCGCCGTCTTCCCGCCGACCGACGAATCAACGGCGGCAAGCAGGGTCGTGGGGATCTGCGCCACGGCAACGCCGCGCAGATAGGTAGCGGCTGCAAAACCAACCAGATCGCCAATCACGCCGCCGCCGAGGGCGACCACGAGATCCGAGCGGGTCAGCCCCGCCTCGGCAAAGGTTTCCAAGAGTGCCAGATACTGCGCACCGCATTTGCTCGCCTCGCCGGCGGGAATCACCGTCAGCGTCGGTGCAAAGCCGGCCGCCGCAAGAGAATCAAGCACCCGCTCACCGTAGAGCGGCGCTACGTTTTCGTCGCTAACCACGACAGTGCGGCAGGGGGAAATCACCTCCGCCAGCTTTTCGCCGACCCGGGCAAGCAGGCCGCGCGCAATCAAAACGTCATGCATAAATCTTTCCCTTCTCCGTTCTAAGCAAAAAAATCAATTCGTATAGCGGTATGCCATCGGCAGAATCCCCTTGATCTGTGCGGCGAGCGCGTCAAAGGCTTCGGGCGTCAGCGACTGCGGGCCGTCACAAACCGCGCAGGCGGGATTATTGTGCACCTCAATGATCAGACCGTCGGCACCGACCGCCGCGGCGGCAAGCGCCAGCGGTGCAACATACGCCGACTTGCCCGTTGCGTGCGAGGGATCGATGATGATGGGCAGATGCGTGCGCTGCTTGAGGGCGGGAACGGCCGAGAGGTCAAGCGTGTTGCGGGTTACCGTCTCGAAGGTACGGATACCGCGCTCACAGAGCACGACCTGCGTGTTGCCGCCTGCCATCAAATATTCGGCCGACATCAGCAACTCGTCAAGGGTAGCCGAGAGACCTCGCTTGAGCAGAATCGGGCGGCGGAGCTTGCCCAGCTCCTTGAGCAACTCAAAGTTCTGCATATTGCGCGCACCCACCTGAATCATATCGACCTCTTCAAAGAGGGGAAGCTGGGAAATATCCATAATCTCGGTTACGATGGGAAGTCCGGTCTGGCGCTTGGCCTCGAGCATCAGCTCAATGCCGGCGTCCCGCATGCCCTGGAATGCGTATGGCGAGGTACGGGGCTTGAATGCACCGCCGCGCAGAACGGTTGCACCCGACGCCTTAACGGCCGACGCAATGGTACAAAGCTGTTCGCGGGATTCCACCGAGCAGGGACCTGCCATCATGGCAAAATTTCCGCCGCCGATCTTGGCCGTTCCGCCGACCGTGACCACCGTATCGGTGGGATGCGTTTTGCGGCAGGCAAGCTTATAGGGCTCCTGGATGCGAGTGACGTCCTCAATGATATCCTGCGCGTGCAGAAAATCGTGGTCGACCTTCGTGGTATCACCGATCAGCGCGATGACCATCGTCTCGCCGCCCTGAATCGGCTGTCCCTTGACGCCCATCTCGGCAAGACGCGCGAGAAGATCGTCTACTTTACGGGGATCGGGATTTTTGACAAGCTTTGCAATCATGGTGTTTTCCTCCTGAAATTACCGCCCGGTTGGCGCTGCGAACAGAAAAGCCGCAGTGTCGTTTCACTGCGGCTTAATGGTTGAATTAACGGACACATCCTTCAATCATACTCTGGCAGTGGAACGACAAAAAGCCTTGCGAAAGTAAAACGCAAAGCTAAAAAAGAAGAAAAAGTATGCACAATTCATCATCGCAGCCATTTTCTCTTTCGTTTCCTTTACCAGAACGGACGTTGCCGTGACAGAAACTGTCTGGGGTTAATGATAGCACAATTGTCCCCGCTTGTCAAGCGTTTTTTCTTTTTTTGCCGAAGATTTTTCTGCGTTTTAAAGAAATAACGTTTCACCGTGCGAAAGCGGAGGCGACACTTTCTCTGAAAAAGTCTTCTTTCATTATCTGTACGATTTTCCTTGACAAACCTCTGCCGCCGTGCTATCCTATTATACAGTTAGTCTATACTTACCTGTGAGGTTTTTCTATGACACTTGATCAAATGCCGATCGGTACGGAAGGCGTCATTGCCCGGGTCGGCGGCGAGGGCGCACTTCGCTGCCGTCTGCTGGATATGGGCCTGATTCCGGGCACGCGCGTCGCCGTCTCCAAAATCGCACCTATGGGCGATCCGATGGAGCTTCGCCTGCGCGGCTATACGCTGACCATCCGTATTGAGGATGCCCGTCAGATTGATATTGCCGGAGAAAAGGCGGGTGATGCAATATGATGCTTGCTCTCGTCGGCAACCAGAACTGCGGAAAGACCACCCTCTTCAATCAGTTAACCGGCTCAAACCAGCACGTCGGAAATTTTCCCGGCGTTACGGTGGAGAGAAAATCGGGCGAGGTGCGCGGTTACCGCGACTGCACCGTCGTTGACCTGCCCGGCATCTACTCGATGCGTCCGTACACCAGCGAGGAAATCGTGACGCGCGATTTTATTCTCGGCGAGAAGCCCGACGGTATCATCAATATCGTTGACGCCACCAACATCGAGCGCAATCTCTATCTCACCCTGCAGCTGATTGAAATGCGGGTGCCGATGGTGCTCGCCCTCAATATGATGGACGAGGTGCGCGGAAACGGCGGCACGATTGACATCGCCGCAATGTCCGCCAAGCTCGGCATTCCCGTCGTCCCGATCAGCGCGGCGAAGAATGAGGGCATCGATGAATTGATTGCGCTGACCGTGCAAACCGCAAAGCGCAGAGTTCTGCCGAAAATTTACGATTTCTGCGAGGTCGGCCCCGTACACCGCTGTATTCACGCCGTCTCGCATCTGGTGGAGGACCATGCGCAGGAGGCGGGGATTTCCTTCCGCTTCGCCGCTACGAAGCTGGTGGAAGGAGACGAGGATATCATCTCGCGCCTCGCGCTCAATCAAAACGAGCTGGACACCCTTGAGCATACGGTAGCAGAGATGGAAACCGACCGCGGACTGGACCGCAACGCGGCGCTGGCCGATATGCGCTACGCCTTCATTGAGCGTATCTGCGCCGATACCGTCGTCCGCCCGCGCGAAAGCCGCGAGCATAAGCGCAGCGTGCGGATCGACAGCATCCTGACCCATAAATATCTCGCCATTCCTGTTTTCCTCGGGATTATGTTTTTGATCTTTTACCTCACCTTCGGCGTCATCGGCGTTTTCCTCTCCGATCTGATGGCGATGGGAATCGACTGGCTGACGGCACTCACCGACGGCGCACTGACCCGCTTCGGCATCAATAACGTCGTACACAGCCTCATCATCGACGGTATTTTTGCCGGTGTCGGCAGCGTGCTCAGCTTTCTGCCCGTCATCGTCACCCTCTTCTTCTTCCTCTCCATCCTTGAGGACTCGGGCTACATGGCACGCGTTGCCTTCGTCATGGACAAGCTTCTGCGCAAAATCGGTCTCTCCGGCCGCAGCTTCGTCCCGATGCTGATCGGCTTCGGCTGCTCGGTTCCGGCCATTATGGCCACCCGAACTCTCTCCTCCGAGCGCGACCGCAAGATGACCATTTTGCTCACCCCCTTTATGAGCTGCTCGGCCAAAATTCCGATTTACTCGGTCTTTACGATGGCCTTCTTCACCCGCTACCGCGCGCTGGTGATGATTGCACTCTACGTCGGCGGCATGGCGGTCGGCGTGCTTTGTGCGCTGATTCTCAGCCGAACGGTTTATCGCGGCAAGCCCGTCCCCTTCGTGATGGAATTGCCCAATTACCGCTTCCCTTCCCCCAAAAGCGTACTAATGCTGATGTGGGATAAGGCACGGGATTTTCTTATGCGCGCGTTTACCGTGATCTTCGTCGCAACCATCCTGATCTGGTTCCTCCAGACCTTCGATTTGCGCTTCAACGTCGTGGTTGACAGCGCAGACAGCCTGCTCGCCCTCGTCGGGCGGATCATTGCTCCCCTCTTCGCTCCGCTCGGCTTTGCCGATTGGCGCATTTCCACCGCCCTGATCACCGGCTTCTCTGCCAAGGAAGCGGTTGTCAGTACCCTTACCGTTCTCCTCGGTGCGTCAATCGACGACAGCCCGGCGCTCCTGGCTCAGCTCTTCACCCCGCTGACCGCCGTCAGCTTCCTGACCTTCACGCTTCTCTACACCCCCTGCGTCGCCGCCATTGCCGCCATCAAGCGAGAGCTTGATTCCGCCCTAAAGGCCGCCGGCATTGCGCTCCTCCAGTGCGGCATCGCGTGGATCGCCGCATGGATCGTTTACACCGTTGGGCAGGTGATCCTCGCATGACCGTCGCCGATTATCTTCTGCTCACCGTCATTGCCCTGCTCGTCGCCGTCGCAATTTATTTCTGCCACCGACGCAAAAAACGGGGCAGAGGCTGCTGCGGCTGCAGCAGCTGCAGCTGCACTTGCGAAAAAAAGGAAAATAAATAAGAAAAATACCGATTGTGCACGCCGTGCGTAATCGGTATTTTCCTTATTTATTCTTCGCCCGGCTTCCGTGCCATTTCGGCTGCGATTTCGGGATCGTGGGAAAGCATGGGGGCTTCGTCCTTGCCCTTGATTTTGCGATTAACGTAGTTCTGCGTGATCCTCATGACGAGCGGGAAGAGGGCGACGACACCAATCAGGTTGGGAATCATCATCAGCCCGTTGAAGGTATCCGAAATATCCCAGGCCAGAGAGGAATTCATCACGGCACCCGAGACGATCATGAGAACGAAGATCACCTTGTAAATCTTGACGCCCTTCTGCCCGAAAAGATACTCGACTGCCTTTGAACCATACTGCGACCAGCCGAGCACCGTCGTGAAGGCGAAGAGTAGCATCGCAGCGGCAATGAACCATTCACCCACCTGGCCGTATACGCCGCCAAACGCACGACTGATCAGCGTTGCATCGTTGACCCCCTCAAGTGCGTAGCCGGTTTTCAGATCAATCAAACCGGAGGTGAGCGCAATCAGGGCGGTAATAGTGCAGATAATCATGGTATCAAAGAAAACCTCAAAAATACCCCAAAGCCCCTGCTTGACCGGTTCCTTAACGTTGGAAGAGGAATGTACCATAACGGAGGAACCAAGTCCCGCCTCGTTTGAGAAAACACCACGCTTGCAGCCCTGTACAACGACCGTCTTAATTGCAATACCTGCCGCAGCACCGCCAACTGCCTTTACGCCAAAGGCAAATCTGAAGATCGAGGCAAACGCGGGAAGAATCCGCTCGTAGTTGACGCCGACAACAATCAAACCAAACGCAACGTATGCAATCGCCATAAAGGGAACCACTCTCTCAGCCACCGACGCCACACGCTGGAGACCGCCGATGATAATCAGCGCACCGATCACCAGAAGAAGCAGGCCGATGCAGAGATTGATCATATTGATTCCGCCAATTGTCCAGTCAACGTTGGCGAAGAAGGCGCTCTCCATGTTGAGCACGATCTTGTTGACCTGCCCCATGTTGCCGATACCGAAGGAAGCAAGAATGGCGAAGCAGGCAAAGAGCACGGCCAGAACCGAGGCGATTTTGCCGAACCCCTTCTTTTTGCCGAGTCCGTCCTTGAGGTAATACATCGCACCGCCCGACCACTCGCCGTCCTTATTGCGGCGACGGAAATAGATGCCGAGCACGTTTTCCGAGAAATTGGTCATCATGCCGAGAAATGCGGCGACCCACATCCAAAAAACCGCTCCCGGGCCGCCGATGACGATAGCAGCCGCAACGCCGGCGATATTTCCGGTACCGACGGTAGCGGCAAGCGCCGTGCAGAGAGCCTGGAATTGGGAAATCGTCTTCTTGTCGGTCTTTTTGGTCGACGCGCTGTTCTTGACAAACAGACTGCCGATGGTTTCCCTCCACCAGTGGCAGAGATGGCTGATTTGAAAGACCTTCGTACACAAGGTCATCAGAATGCCCGTACCGAGCAGAAGAACGAGTCCGGGGATACCCCAGATAAAGGTGTTGATCTCGCCGTTTATCTCGGCGACTTTTTCGAGAAATGCGTCCATAGTTCCTCCTGAAGCTGAAATAAAAACGGTTTGCGCAAAAGCGCAAACCGCCTGAAATCTCATATGGGAAAAGAGAAAGTGCGAGACCCGCGTCCCGTAAAACTTTGTCCTTTTGCCTGAGAGATTAGCGATAACCGCTTTGCACCTTCGGCACTCAATCGAATGAGCTTCTCCAAAGTTTTGTCAGCTTACAGTCTTCATCCGGAACCCCGGAAACCTGAGAGTGTTACTCCTTCGGCAGCATTTGCTTTTTCCTGCAAGCGTCATCCAAAAAACTATTTTTTGTTATTATACTATATTCTTCCCCCCTTTGCAAGTCCTTTCACATATTTCGGCAAAAAACAGCACATTGGCCAAAAAACACTGCCAATTGGCACGCCATACTGTTCTTTTCGGTATATATATACGGGTAAGACGAAAAATCCACGCCCTCTTGTCGGTCTCGTACGCCTTTGGGATATTATCGTAACCGTTTTGCTCGTCCTCGGGTTTCGGAGGATTTTCGAGATAGTACCCCAGCCAAAGAGAAAAGCCACCCGATGGGTAGCTTTTCTCTTTGTGTTTGGTGACCGTTTTAGATGACATGCCTAAAACGTAGGTTTTTCAAGGCTTTTTCGGACTTTTTAGGCTTTTTAAAAGCTATTTTCTAATGTTAAACCCGATTTTACTGTATTTTTTCGATTTTTCTATCTGACCGAAATAGATAACATATTATTTTCGATCAGTTTGCTGTTGTTTCAAGCCTTTCTACGATTCGTTTGAATTTATCATTTTGCTCACATTGATGATAAATTCCATTTTCATCTTTCAAATCACGTAAGATGCTGTTGAGTACATTTCGGCAACTATTATTTTGTGTAGGTTTGGAGGTCTGCTCTTTTTTGTATTCCAAGGAGTTTATCAGCAAAGATTCAAACTTCACGCTGTCGGGCAAAGTATCGAACGCAACACAATGATCAACGCATTTTTCAAGATTTGCGAGTCCCTCTTCTATCTTTCCGTTCTTTAAGTGCAACACAGCAATATCTTCGTATGCATCTCCAATTCGGATATGTGCAAAAGCATAATCCTCTTTTTCATATACGATCTCATAAAAAGCAATCGACTTTTTCAAAAGCTCAATCTTTTCCGTATCTGTATAATAATCACCGTCAATCATACAGGTAATAAGCCACCAAAAATGCCAATGTAATTTTTGGATAGTACTTTGACAAAATTCGATTTTTTCTTTACCGCTTAAAAATTTTGGCAGAGTCGTTTCGGCGGTGCTGTACAAAGTAGGAAGTTCTCTCGCCATTTTTGTGGCAGTTTCTTTTTGACCATTTCGCCAAAGAGAATAACACATACAGGACTGTGCTTTATTTCTTGTTTGATTATCCGTGCAAAATTCTAAAATGCGTTCACACAACTTTACCGATTCGTTGCGGTTCTTTTTGCGTTCTTCTGCCGTGTCTCCAAATCCGTCAAGAAAAACAGCAAGCTCTAACATAATGTGAAAATCATTTGGAAAACTGTGTAATCCTTCTCTTAATGTGAAAATACAATCGCCAAGCCTACCTTCGGAGCTGAACTTTCTTGCGGTTCGCAAAAAATTGTCTCTTTTTTCTTTATTCTGAATTTCATTCATACCGACAAGCTCGTCAAGTGTTACGTTGAAGAAGCTTGCAATTGACGGCAAAAGAGTAATATCGGGATAGCCCTCTTCGCGCTCCCATTTTGAAATTGCCTGAAAGGACACACCAATAAAACCTGCAAGCTCCTCTTGCGTAATCCCACGTTCTTTTCTCAATCTCTTTAAATTTTCAGAAAGATTTAGTTTCATAAAATCTCCTTATGTGTGTAAAAAGTAAACAGCGCTGTTTCTGATTATAGTATATACCAAATATAGAACAAGCACAATAACCGTTTTTTCGAGAAAAACTCAACGATGCGTTTAGTTTATGGGCGTTTTAAAGCTGCTTGAGAAATTTGTAATAATCCTCCAGCAGCTTTTTATTCTTATCAAAATCAAGTATTTCTATCTTTTTCTCGTTGATCTCATACGCCTTTTGGATAATATCGTAAGCGTATTGCTCGTCCTCGGTTTGAGGAGGATTTTCAAGGAAAGACAGCTTGCATTTGAGTAGGGTAAATTTTACTTGATAGTAGGGTAATAAATTTGGGTTTGACATTTCCGCGCTCCTTTCGGGTGGTAAACACCATTATACCGAAAGGAAGGGGAAAGTCCAGAAAATTTTTTGAAAATTATTTGTTTATTTTACTTTTTGCTGTGTTTATCGAGGTAATAAGTAATTTCTTTACTTCGATACATTTATTAAGGATATCCCTATTATCATAGTATCCACTTTCAATTAAGAGCTCCAACCAATATTCACTTTCTGAACATTCTTTGAGGGCAATCTGTAGTTTGGCTATAAAATCAGCAGCACCGTGTCCGTAAAAAGCTTCACGAATATTTGCACCCACACTCGTACCGCTACGTATCAACTGATTTGTAAGCACACTTTCCTTTTTATTCTGCTTCACATAATTACAAACCTTGATGATATGCAAAGCAAATTCTTTAGATTTCGTAATTAACGGACTGTCTGCCATAATCTTACTGCCTTTCTTCTTGGTTATTTAATTATATCATAAAACCTCTTACTTTTCCACCTTTATAATAAAAATGCTTTTCGCCACAGCGAAAAGCTACCTTACTTCTTACCTCTTCCCTTTTACCTATTACTTCCCAAAAAATCCTGCCAAATTAGGTAAGAGTGAAGAAGTAAGAGGTAAAAAGTAAAAATCCCGCACTATCGTGCAGGATTTTCTGGCTGGGGTACTAGGATTCGAACCTAGGTAATGACGGAGTCAGAGTCCGTTGCCTTACCGCTTGGCGATACCCCATCGAACAGGCAATATTATAGCAGATTGAGCGTTGCTTGTCAAGGGTTTTTTTGAAATTATTCAAAAAAATTTCCTGCCGCCGGGAGAGGGGAACTCCCTCTCCTCAGTATGGCCTTCGGCAGGCGCGTTTATTCGGCGGCAAACATTTTTTCCACGTCGGCGCGGACAAAGCGCTCCTTGCGGTCACAGAAGCGGCAGCAGACCTCGATCTGCTCAACGCCGTCCTCAACACGGGCTTCCTCAAGCAGATTTTCAAGCTCCTTGCGGCCGAGCGACTTCAGTGCACCTGCGGTACGCTCGCGGCTGCAGGTACAGCGATATTCGACCTCAAGCGTATCGAAAACGTCATAAGGAATTCCGGCCAGTGCGATATCCGCGATGGCTTCGTTCGACGCTCCCTCGGCAATCAGGGCAGACAGACGGCGAAGCTCTGCGGCGTTCTGCTCCAGCTGATCAATGATATCGGGGTCTGCAAAGGGCAGAAGCTGGACGAAAACGCCGCCCGCACCCTTACAGGTATAGTCGCGGTCAATCAGGACGCCGAGCGCGCAGACGGTCGGCACCTGCTCACTCTGTGCGTAATAGGCGGCGATATCCTCGGCGATCTCTCCCGTGGTCAGCGGAATCGAGCCAACGTAAGGCTCCTCGCCGCCGCAGTCACGGATTACACGGAGCGCACCCCGTCCGACCGCACCGCCGACATCGAGCTTGCCGTTCGCCTTGAGCGGAATATCCACCTCGGGATGCTCAATGTATCCGCGCACGTTGCCTGCATAATCGGAAACGGCAATCAGCCGTCCCGCAGGTCCGTCTCCCTCCAGAGTAACCGTCAGGTTGTCAGTCGGCTCACCGAGCATACTTCCCATCACAGACGCCGCCGTCAGCAAACGGCCGAGTGCGGCCGCGCCCGTAGGCATCGGCTGATGGTAACGAATCGCCGTATTGACGATATCGGTGGAATTGATAACATGAAGCCGCGCACTGCCGTCACGGGTCATGGCGCGGAGAATCGTAGATTTCGGCATGATATTTTCCTTTTTCGTATAGATACAAATTAATGCTTAATCGCCCGAGCGGCAATATACCAGCGCTCGGTCGTCGCAGAGGGCTCGCCGAATTGATAGTCGGCATAAGTCCCGAGATGTGCAAATCCCGCGCGGGCAAGGGCGTCGGTCAGCATATCGTGGGTGAAACAGCGCTCGTGCTGGGTTTCCTCGGTACGAAGATAGCGCCCGTCCTCATCCTCCTCAAAGAGGGTCAGATAAAAGTCACAGAGCCCCGAATCGGGATCATAGGCATTCTGCCAGCCGCACCAGACGGCGCGCCCGTCAATCTCGTCCTCAAGGATATAGGCGTTGTCCCCGTATACGTGGGTAAATTTATAGGGGGTATTGACGTCAAACAAAAAGAGGCCGTCAGGGTCAAGATAATTATGCACCGTGGCAAAGCAGCGATCAAGATCTCCCTCGCCGACGAGATAATTGACGCTGTCAAGACAGCACACCGCCGCGCCCACCGTGCCGTACAGCTCGAAGCTCCGCATATCCTGGCAGAGGAAAAGCGGCATCACCTCGCCCGCGCGGGAATACGCCTCCGAGAGCATCTCCGCCGATCGGTCAACGCCGATCATATCGTAGCCCCGTGCAGCCAGCGCGTGGGTCATACTGCCCGTTCCGCAGGCAAGATCAAGCACAAGCGCGGGGCGCGCGGGCAGATGCCGGGCGAAGTTCGCCTCAACAAAATCCGCCCACGCGCCATAATCAAGCTCGGCATTCAGCCGATCGTATACATGTGCGATTGCGTCGTACTGGGACATATCAGTTTCCGCGGCGCTTTTCAATGCGCTCAAGCACGCTCAGATATCCGTCAGAGCCGTATTTCAGGCAGCGGTTTACGCGGCTGATGGTCGCGGTGCTGAGGCCGGTCTGCGCGGCAATTTCGGAATAGATATAATTCTCTCTGAGCATCTTGGCGGCCAGCATACGGCGAGACATCTCCTTCAACTCGGATACCGTGCAAAGATCCTCAAAGAAGTTATAGCAATCCTCCATGGAATCAAGGGTAAGAATTCCCCGGAACAGATAATCAATTTTTTCGTCGCGGATTTTACTCTTCATGTTAACGTCCCTTTCCTGTCGGTTTAAAATTCAACACTGTCTGTATTGTACTCTATTTTTCTCGTCTTGTAAAGAGTTTTGGCGAAAATAATCAATTTTTTTTATTATAGTAAACCATTATATCTCGAGTGCAAGCTCATCGTAGAGACGGAAAATATCTCCTGCACCCATGATGATCACCACGTCACCCTCGTAGACGTTCTCGCGGAGCTCCTCTGCGATGGCGGCAAAGCTGTCATAATAGCTTGCCCGCTCGCCGACGCGGTCGGCAAGCTTTGCCGAGCTGACGGCGAAGTGATTATCCTCGTCTCCGCGTGCGGCATAAATATCGGCAAAGAGAACGCGGTCGGCACTTTCAAACGCGCCTGCGAACTCCTCAAACAGCTCGGCCGTACGTGCGTAGGTATGCGGCTGAAAAACGCACCAGACCCGCTCGTACCCCATACGCGCCACGCCGTCCAGCGTTGCGCGGACCTCGGTGGGATGATGGCCGTAATCGTCAAACACGTCAGCCCCCTGCAGACGTCCCTTGAACTCCATGCGGCGCTTGGCTCCGGTAAAGGTGGAGAGTCCCTCGGCAATCTGCTCGGGAGAGAGCCCCGACCGATCGGCAACGGCTGCACAGGCAAGTGAGTTATAGACGTTGTGCGCCCCCGGGACCGACAGACGGACGTGGCAGAAAAACTCTCCGCGGCGAAGAATATCAAAATTCGGCTTGCCGTTGACGTAATGAATATTGGCGGCGGTATAGTCGGCCGATTTGTTATTTATTCCAAAAGAAAGAATCTCTCCACCGTAGTAGGCAAGAGACAGGCGAACGTCATTATCGTCGTAATTAGCAATCACACAGCCGTCATTGCCCGTTTTTGCCGCAAATGCGCCGTATGACGTACGAATCTGCTCCATACTGGTGAAATAATCGGTATGGTCCATCTCGATATTGAGAATCACCGCCACGGTAGGGCTGAAATCGAGGAAGGAATCCATATATTCACAGGCCTCGAAGAGGAAATGCTCCTCGCCGCCGACGTGATATGCACCGCCCATTTCATCCATCTCCGCCCCCGAGATAATCGTCGGGTTAACCTCTGCGGCAAGGAAGGTGTGCGCACACATCGAGGTGCAGGTGCTCTTGCCGTGCATTCCCGCGATACCCACGCGGTTGCGGTAGGCCTCCATAATATAACCGAGATAGTCGGCACGCGAAATACATGGAATACCCTTCTCCATGGCGCATACGTATTCGGGATTATCGGGCGAGATCGCTACGGTATAAACGACGGCGTCGACCTCCTCAAGATGGGCGGGGTCGAGCGTATAGTAGATCGGAAGCCCCTCTTCCTCAAGCCGCCGCGTCAGCACAGAGGACGCGCGGTCATACCCCTCGACGCAGTAACCGCGCACGTGGGTGATATGGGCAAGTGACGACATATGGATCCCGCCGACACCGATAAAGTATATTTTTCTCGCACCTTCAAGCAGACGTGCGATCTCAGCCGCACCGAAATGCGTGTTTGGGGTTGACATAAATTCACTCCCGCCTTTCTTTCGGTTTTCGTTCCGTTTTGCGCACATTATGCGCATTTTTCGAAAAAGGTTGACGAATGGTTCATAAAAAAATTTCTTTTCCGCTGTATAATCTTCACAAAGATATTATATACTATATTCAGAAAAGGTGCAAATTATCAGCAACGGAGGAAAGAAAATGAATATCACAGATATCAAAGTCAGAAAGCTCTTCGATGACGGTCCCATGAAAGCCATTGTGTCGGTCACCTTTGACGGTCAGCTGGCCGTTCACGACATCAAGGTCATCCATGCGCGCGACAAATTCTTCATCGTGATGCCCAGTCGAAAGAATCCTGACGATACCTACAGAGACATCGTCCATCCCATCAACGCGCAATTCCGCGGCGAGCTGGAAGCGGCTGTGATCCGGGCCTACAACGAGGCACTGGCCGAAGCCGAAGCAGGAGCCGGGGCAGCGGAATCGGACGAAGCGGTTCTCGCAACCGAATTGCTCTGATTCGAAGCGGTTCTCGCAACCGAATTGCTCTGATTGATTTTCAAACACAAGCCGGAACGGGTCGAGGCCAATCCCCTCGGTCCGCGCACGGCGACGACCCTCCGCACACTCCCCGACGGGGAGTTTTTTCTTTTTCAGATTCTGCCGTGTGCGAGCAGAATCCCCTCCGGACGAAGAACAACCGTACCGAAGCTTCCCTCCCGCAGCGAGCCGGGATTGAAGAGATAAAGCGGCCGTTCAAGCACGTTCCCGAATGCCATCTCTCCTGCGGGAAGATAGGCTTCATACGGCTCGTGCGTATGACCGAAGCAGACGACGTCGGCATTCACCTCAAGGCCGGCGGCAACCGCACGCATACAGCCCGCCTTGACCGCGCGGGTATGTCCGTGCATCATCAGAATCCGCCGCCCGCCAAAAATCTCGACCCGTTCGTCCGGTGCCGGGTCGAGATCAAAGAAGGTAAAGGTATCGCAATTTCCCCGCACCGCATAATACGGAATCGCAAGCTCGTGCGGCAGATCGCGCAGACCATCCCCCAAAAACAGCAGAGCGTCAAGCTCCCGCTGGCGGGAAATCGCCTCGCGAACCAAATCTGCCCGGCCGTGCGAATCAGAGAGAAGGAGCAGGTTCATGCGTCAATTCCTCCGCCCAGACGGCACCCTTCGGCAGGATAAAGCGAAGGGCCTTTGGGAGAACGTGAACGTCCAGACGGTCGGCTTCGGTGAGCTCGCCATCAATGCAGATATTCCGCACCTGCGGGAAACGGAGTGAAAGCTTCTCCCCCTGGCGGTATCCGATAAATTTTTTGGCAATGCGCAGATCAAGATAAGTCCCGTCATGGTACGCCTTAACCAGCGACAAAAAGCGTGAGCGGCTGATATTCTTCACCATACAGACGTCCATTTTTCCGTCACCGAGCATACTTTTCGGCGCCGAGCGGAATCCTCCGCCGCAGAAAGCGCCGTTGGCGACGGCAAGCAGAAGAAGATCGTGACGGGCGGCCTCTTCCTCATCCAAAGCAGCCGACAGACTGACCCCCGGTTTTCGGATCAGCGTAAGCAGGACGCCGCTGATATAAGAAAGCTTTTCCCCAAAGAAGCGCTTGCGGCGCAGAAGCGACGCTTGCTTTGCCGCCTCGCAGTCAAAGCCGACGTTCACCATATTAGCGCAAAATCGGTCATTACAGCGAAGCAGATCAAGGCGAACCTCCCGACCGTCAAGCTGAGCAGCAGGATCGAGGAAGGGAGAGGCATCACCAAAATTGCGCACGAAGTCGTTTCCCGTACCGATCGGGATTACACCGACGGCCGCCTCGGGACACTCCATCGCCGCGTTCACCACGCCGCTGAAGGTTCCGTCACCGCCGCAGGCAAAAACACGCGTTTCCCCCGCCGCACAGCTGGTCCGAACGGCCTCCGCCGACTCTTCCCGCGACGCAGTCGTACGAAGCGAATAATCCAGATTCCGCGCACGGCAAAGCGCGTCAAGCTCTGCCGAGAGCTTTTCGTGCACGCCCACACGACCGGCCTGTTCGTTGAGAATAAACAAATATTTCATCTGTTGTCTCACTTTCTGCTTCCCTGCCCTCGGCAGAAGCTTCTGCCGAAAGATTACCTTATATATTATATCACGAATCGACGCACTTGTCAAGGAAGGAAGAACGGGCGCTCGATCCTCGGACCTCCATACAAATAGCCGATCCGAGAAAAAGGGGCTGTCCGCACTTTATCGTGCGGCAGACCCTTTTGGCTTTTCTTTCCCTTCGGCACGGCAATCGGGCCAAACGGACGGGAAGCTTTATTTTTTTCCTTTTCTGCGTACGAAAGCCCCAAGCAAAGCACCGCCGACCCCAACCGCAGCGCCGAGGGCGGCGGCACCGACGCCGATTGCCGCTGCCGCCCCCTGCCCAATCTTCCGCTCGGCGGCAACGACCGCCTTTTGGGCCTTCCTTTTCGCCTTTTTCTCGCGGCACAGCTCACGCAGGGGAATATCGAGCATACGGGCGCTCGGCAGTTGATCTGCCGTCAGTTGTCCGGGATGGGGCTCTGCCGCGTCGTCAAGCAGAACGGAGGTCAGCGTGAGTCCGCCGCGATAGCCGTAACGGAGTGCACGGTCAACGGTCGGCTGTTTGCCGAAATCGGCGGCATAATTCCAATAGACGCGGCTGACCGTCTCCTCACCCAGCACGAGATCAAGCCGTCTGGCAGAGTTTTTGCCGCTTGAGAAGTGCGTGCCGCGCAGGATAAAGAGGTCCTCACCTTCGGTCAGCGCAGTACCGTAATGCCGATTGAAATCCTCTCCCGTCAATGCGGCCTCCTTTGGGCATATCCAGAAAACCGCCGCCGAGCGTGCGGCAATCGCCGTGCCGTCAAGCGGATAGACGTATGCGGGAAGCGGTTTCTTCCCCGTTTTCGTCCAAAGGCAAAGCCGTGCGCCGTCAAGCGAGAGGGGAGTATTCTGTCGGTTAAAGAGAACGACGTAGGCAAAGGGATTGGAAACGCGCTTTCCGTCTGCCGCGGAAATATCCGTGCTGTACGGCAAAACCTCAGCCACGGAGACCGGTGTGAGCATCAGATAACGGATATCGGTATAGCACCGCTTCCCTGCCCGACCGCGGACAACCACCGTCACGCGGCGACGTCCGGGCAAATGCGGGAAGGCACGTGCGATGCGGACCGAGCCCCCGGCGGGAATCGCATCGGGATAGACGGTACAGTAAGGCTCGGTGCTGTCGATACAGAATCCGTCCGCCCCGGTCAGATAGAAGTCAGCGCGCAAATCACTCATGGGACGATCGGCACGGTTCTCCAGCTTCACACCAACCAGATTCGGCTTATCCCCTCCCGTCAGCGAAAGCTCGGGATTGGCGACGAGCGCGTCACGTCCCTCAATCCAAACGGGAGCGCTGACGGTATAATCCCCCTCAACGAGAGGATTGGTCATTTTCAGATAATAATATTTATGCTCGGGCGGCAAAAGAAGCGTTTTCTCTGCGTGCCTTGCGGCTCCGACGTCCCATTCGGCCACCGTAATACCGTGCTCACCGACGAGGCGGATCAGACCGATCCCGGCCTCCCGCTCGGTATCGAGTGCGAAATCAACCGTCAGGCGATCGGTTGCGGGAATGCGCGAACCGAGCCACGCACCGTTGATGCGGAAACGAAGGCGAAGCGTCGCGTCGGAGGTGGTATAGGTGCGGCGGGCACGCATCGCTTCGAGCACGTTCTGCCGTGTCAGGGCCGGAGCGAGGACAACCCCCGTCTGCGCAGTTGCCGTTGTCCAGCTGAAGGCGTGATTGTCCTCATTGGAAACAGGGGCCACGTGCCAGCCGCGGGAGAGTGCCAGCCTGTGCGCCGGATCATAGCGCCATCCTCTGATTTCATCCAGGCAGACTATCGCGTCCCGCTCGGGCGTGCGATGTGCAAACTCATCAAAATCGCCCCATTCGTCACAGGGATGGTTGAACATGGCAACCGTCTGCGGGCGCTCGGCAAGATAATCGAAGAGCCCGGGCAGATCCATTGAGCGGATATCGTGATGTAATGTATCATCGGCAAGGACGTTCATATGTCCCCAATAGCCGCACTCGTTGTTCCAGGTCATTTCCCATCCGTACAGCGCAGCAAATTTTCCCGCCGCATTGAAGCTGTCGGCATTCTCCCGCTGGGCAGAATACGCATCGGCCGTCATATAGTGACTGTGATCGGTCACGGCAAAATAATCTGCACCGCCCACGTTCCGCGCATAGGTCATTGCATCTGCGGCAGAGCCGACACCGTCCGAATCGGCGGTGTGGCTGTGCACCTCACCGCGCCAGCAGACAAGTGCGTCACGGTCAGCCACCGAAAAATAGGACACCGTTCGGCTTGCATTGCCGAGGCAGTCGTAAAGCTTAAGGGCAAGCTTGTGCTTTCCACGCTTCGGTGCGTCAAGGGTTACCGAAACGCTCTCCTCGGTCCAGACCGCCCGATGGCTGATCTCCATTCCGTCAAGATAAAGATGGGAGGCAAAGGTATCCACTCCCGAACGATCGTAATAGGCAATCTTCACCGAAACCCTGTCCCCAACGAACGCCGCATAGCCGTTTTCGGGAGAAACGGCAGTTACCGTCGGCCCGGCGTTATCAAGCAGAGTAACCGACTCTCCCTGCAGACGGCAGAGGTATGTGCCGTTGTCGGCTTCTATTGAGAAATCAAGCCGTTCAAGACGGGCCAGTCGCTCGACAGGAAGCGTCAGAGACCATACGCCGTCATGGCACTCGGCATCCATGCAGACGCCGTCTACCGTCAGACGGCTTGCACGAACCGCGCCGCCCCGAACCAACCAACGAAGGGTCAGCGCTCCGTCACCGAGCGGATGAAGACGCGGAAAATCCAACGGGACGATACAGAGGGGGGTATCCCGTTTGAGATCGGGGATCATCTGCCTGCGGCCGAGCACACCGGGCGTCGCATCGGCAGAAGCCGCAATCCGCTGCAGATCCTTTCCGCCGAATGCGGTCGGCTGCCAGAGGGAAGCGCGGCGCGGCTGCGTATCCACGCGCCACGTACCGGGCGGCGGGTTATTGATCGTAACGCGGCAAATGGCGCGTGCCATATCCCCGCCAAGCAGCGCAATGCCGAAGGTCATACGCTTCCAGGGGCGAATCTCCTTCGTGGAAGCAATTCCTTCACGCAGCTGCCACGTCCCGTCCTCCCGCTGCTCGCTCGCCTCAATCCGCACGATCTGCATCTCGTCAGGCGAGAGACGCACGTCCCGCCATGCGTGATCGTGCGAAAAAC
The DNA here is from genome assembly GCA_045597265.1 of Eubacteriales bacterium. Lineage (GTDB taxonomy): Bacteria > Bacillota > Clostridia > Oscillospirales > CAG-272 > SIG693. The sequence continues at coordinate 27,036 of JAZODX010000039.1, forward strand.
GTGCGCAGAAATCCGCTGGCGTCTCACAGGGAACCTTCGCCGTATGTGCCTCGGGAAAGGCCAGCCAGAGCAATGCCGTCGAGCGGGGCGGCAAAATCGTTCTGCCAAGCCCCTGGGCCAGGGGAAGGGCGGAAATTTCTCCATCATCCTCCGGTCCGCCGGTCTTCCAGAGCAGCTGGTATCCGCCCAGATCAAGTCTGGCCCCCGTCGTGTTGACAATCTCAACGTACGGCGTACAATTATGCTTGTCACGCAGATAGAGCTCGGTGATCGCAATAACGGGCAGATCGGGTTCGCGAAGTTCGGCTGTATAGGTGCCGACCGGAGACAGATCGGCGTAAAAGGTATAGGTGATCTCACGTGCATCGGGCAGTGGCAGAAGCGTTCCCCTCCAGAAACGCAAGCCCTCCGCTTCCTCTTCCGGGAAAAGGGGGATTTTCTCTCCCGCACATACCGCAGATACCGTCTGCACAGACAGATCCGTGGCCGCACGAAGAAGATATTCCGCACCGCGCATCCCCGTATCAGGCGGGGAGTGATAGAATTTGTTTGCCATCAAACGAGTCTTCCTTTCTGTCCGTTTCAAAATAGAACCGAATGGTTTTTCTTTATTATATCACACCGGTCCCCGATTGACAATACCGATATCGCCCCGACCGGGTACAAAACCCACTTTTTTCAAAATCCGTATTGTTCTCCCCGTTTTTTTGTCAATATCCTGTCCTGCTTTCGTAAACTTAATATGAAATTTGACAAAAAGTTATTGTCGCAGGACGCTTTTTATGCTATACTGATACCGTATCGAAACGGAAGGAGGTGAGATACATGAAAAATATAACGATACACGCGCTCTTTGATCTGTCGAAAACGATTGCACGAAGCCGATTTGACGGTCTGCTCTATCCCTGGGAAGCCCTTGAACGTTTGGGAGACTACATCATCGCCCTGGGTAAAACCCTGCCCGAGACCGACTACAGACGGGTGGGAGAGGACGTATGGATTGCCATCTCCGCCGCCGTGGCACCTACCGCCTGCATCAACGGTCCCTGCATCATTGATGCAGACGCAGAGGTTCGCCACTGTGCCTTCATCCGCGGATCAGCCATCATCGGACGGGGGGCTGTGGTGGGCAATTCCACCGAGCTCAAAAACTGTATTCTCTTCGACGGCGTTCAAGTTCCCCATTACAACTACGTGGGAGATTCGATTCTCGGACATCGGGCGCACATGGGTGCAGGTGCAATCACCTCAAACGTCAAGGGCGACCGCACGGCAGTTATCGTCAAGGCAGATACGCCAATCGAGACGGGGCGGCGAAAGCTGGGCGCAATGGTGGGTGATTTTGCTGAGATCGGCTGCAACTGCGTGCTCAATCCCGGCAGTGTGATCGGACGGACGGCACAGGTTTATCCCCTCGTCAGCGTCCGCGGGGTGGTACCCGAGGCGCATATCTGCAAAGCACCCGACACGGTCGTTCCCCGTCGGAAAGACTGACGGTGAAGGTCCGAATTTTACCGAAAGAAAGGAAGGGAAATATTTGGGAAGATTATTTGGAACTGACGGTGTTCGCGGAATTGCCAACACCGAACTCAACTGCGAACGCGCAATGGCCATCGGCCGTGCGGCGGCCATGGTACTGGCTGACGGATGCCGAAGACGGCCCGTGGTTGCGGTGGGTGCCGACACCCGTACCTCCTCCGATATGCTTGCGTGTGCCGCAATGGCGGGACTCTGCTCGGTGGGTGCGGACGTGATTGATCTCGGTGTCGTACCGACGCCCGCCGTGGCTTATCTGGTCGGCAAATACAAGGCGGACGCCGGCATCATGATTTCGGCCTCGCACAATCCGGCCGAATACAACGGCCTGAAAATCTTCAGCGGAGACGGCTACAAGCTGCCCGATGCGCTGGAGGAGCAAATTGAAACCCTCGTGCTCGAGCATGATGCGGGATGGCCCGCACCGACCGGGCAGGACGTCGGAAAAATCACCCGACCGCAAACGGTCATCCGGGATTATACCGACCACGTCAAGAGCAGCGTACTCTACGCTCTCGACGGTCTGCACATCGCCATCGACTGTGCCAACGGCGCATCCAGCACGACGGCACGGCACATTTTTGAAGGACTGGGCGCTGAGGTCGACATTCTCTACGACCGTCCGAACGGTGCCAACATCAACGACGGCTGCGGATCAACCCACACCGAGGCACTTGCCGAATACGTCGTCACCCACGGTCTTGACGCGGGAATCGCCTTCGACGGTGACGCTGACCGCTGTCTTGCCATTGACGAGCACGGTGAGCTGATTGACGGTGACCAGATCATGGCAATCTGCGCGCTCGATATGCACGAACGCGGACGCCTGGCAAAAAACACCGTGGTCGGCACCATCATGACCAACTTCGGCTTTAACCGATTCTGCGAGGCACACGGCCTGCGCTTCCTTGCCACCAAGGTCGGCGACCGATTCGTGCTTGAGGAAATGCAACTTGAGGACACCAGCTTCGGCGGTGAGCAGTCGGGACACATCATTTTCCGCGACTTTGCCACCACGGGAGACGGACAGCTCACTGCGGCACAGCTGCTTTCGCTGATGCGCCGCAAAAAAACTGCGCTTTCCGCACTGGCCTCGGTCATGACCCGATATCCGCAGGTCACACTGAATCTTCCGGTTACTTCTGACGGAAAATTGCATTTTTACACCAATTCCACCGTCCGCGAGGCAATCGAGAAGGCGAAAACCGCGCTCGGCGAGCGAGGACGCATCGTCGTTCGCCCGTCAGGCACCGAACCCCTGCTCCGCGTGATGGCAGAAGGTGAGGACGAGGAAGAAATCAACCGCATCGCGCATGAGGTTGCCGAGGTTATTCTCGCGCAGCTTGGAAGTTAAGCGCCGGTACTGCACGGTACACCGTGCAGAAGACGAGGTGAGAGATGATCGAGATTTTCGGCGGGTGTCTCTCCGGCAGAACAAACTGTCGCAGCCTGTCACAAATATACGGGTGACCGTAAAACAAAGGACAGTGCAAAGTTGAACGACGGACGGATCGGACAGATCTGTCCCGATCTACCGTTTTCATTATCGCAAGCAGGCTGTGCCTGCTGGCACAGCCTGTAATTTTTTTGAATAAAGGAAAATACAAGCATGTGCGGAATTATTGGATACACCGGTACTAAACCTGTTTGCTCTATTTTACTCGATGGCCTTCGCGCCCTCGAATATCGTGGCTACGACTCGGCGGGCGTTGCGCTCTCGGGTTGTACGCTGACCACCGTTCGCCGCGCCGGGCGAATCTCGGTGCTGGAGGAGGCCCTCCGCGCCGGTGCCGCCGGCGAGAAGGCGGACAGCGCCTGCTGCGGCATCGGCCACACGCGCTGGGCGACCCACGGTGCGCCGACCGACGAAAACGCGCACCCCCATTCCACCCCGCGCCTGGCGCTGGTACACAACGGCATTATCGAAAATGACCGCGTTCTGCGCGCCGAGCTGACGGCGGCAGGCTACGTCTTTACCTCGGAGACCGATACTGAGGCAGCGGCAAAGCTGCTTGACAGCATTTACGCCGCATCCCACGATCCCATCAAATCCATGTTTGCCGCCGCCGCGCGGCTGGAGGGCGCGTTTGCGCTGGCCGTGATTTTCGCCGACCGCCCGCATGAGATTTACGCCATTCGCCGTGACAGTCCCCTCATCGCCGCCGTTTCGGCCGACGGGACTCTGCTCGCCTCCGACATTCCCGCAATTCTCCCGCACACCCGCAACTACTACCGCCCCGACGAGGGGGAGGTAGTTCGCCTGGATGAAACGGGCATCGCCTTCTTCGGTCCCGAGGGGGAGCGCACACACCCCGTCTGCACCGTGGACTGGAACGTGGAGCAGGCCGAGCGCGGCGGATACGACCACTTTATGCGCAAGGAGCTGGGTGAGGCACCCGACGGCGTTCGCCGGACCCTCTCCCCCCTGATTGCAGACGGCCTGCCCCACTTCGGTCTTCCTCTGCTCGACGAGCTGGGGGGGCAGCGCGGTATGCGCATCGTCGCCTGCGGAACGGCCATGCACGCAGGCCTGCTCGGCCGCACCTATCTGGAGCGTCTCGCGCGCCTGCCGGTTGCGGTTGAAATTGCCTCCGAGTTCCGTTACCGTGACCCGATCCTCTCCCCCGACGAGCCGGTCCTCCTGCTCTCCCAGTCGGGTGAGACGGCCGACACGCTGGCCGCACTCCGTCTGGCAAAGGCAGAGGGCATTCCGACGGCGGCAATCGTCAACGTCATCGGCTCCTCGGTTGCCCGCGAGGCGGGTGCCGTTCTCGCCACCCACGCCGGCCCCGAAATTGCGGTGGCCAGCACCAAGGCCTACACGACGCAGGCCGCCCTTCTCGCCCTGCTTGCCGTCGGAACAGCCCGCTCGCGCGGACTTATGACCGACGACGAGGCAAGAGCACGCACCGACGCCCTTCTGCACCGTCTGCCGATGGCGCTTGAGGCGGTGATCGCGCGCGAGACGGAGCTGTCCGCACTCGCCCCCACGATTGCCCCCTCCGATCACGTCTTCTACATCGGACGCGGCGCCGACTACGACGCCGTGGTTGAGGGCTCGCTGAAGCTGAAGGAAATCAGCTATATCCACAGTGAGGCCTATGCGGCGGGCGAGCTCAAGCACGGCACCATCTCGCTCATCGAGCCGGGTGTGCCCGTGGTGGCCGTTTCCACCGATCCTGCCGTTGCAGCCAAGATGGCCTCCAATATGCGTGAGGTTCACGCCCGCGGCGGCACGGTGATTGCCATCTGCACGCCTGCTACCGAAAAAGAGGTTGCCGCAAGCGCCGACGTGATCTTCCGCCTGGAGGAGGATGACGTGACCCTCGCGCCCCTCTGCGCCGTTACCGCCCTGCATATTCTCGCCTATCACATTGCCCGCTGCCGCGGCTGTGATATCGACAAGCCGAGAAATCTGGCAAAATCGGTTACGGTGGAATAAGCACCCGCTCCGGGGCTCTGCCCCGACGTCACAAAAATTTACAAACCACAAGGGAAAGGCAGAGGTCTCAACCATGAGACTTCTGCCTTTCTTCATCTTTTTTTCGCCGCGTGCATATATTGGACAAAAACGGCAAAAGGGGGATGTCTATGGTACGGGGGCTGAGCGCGGCCGAGGTACGGGCGGCACGCGAAAGGTATGGGGAGAATCGACTGACCGCCCAAAAACGGCGAAGCTTTGGTCGGCAGTTTCTGGCGAATCTCGGAGACCCCGTGATCCGCATTCTGCTCTGTGCACTGGCGGTGAATCTGATCTTCCTCTTCCGCGAGGCTGACTGGCTTGAAACGGGCGGAATTGCCGTTTCGGTTTTTCTCGCCACCTTTATCTCCACCCTCTCGGAATACGGCAGCGAGACAGCCTTTGCACGCTTAAACGCCGAGAGCGGCACACGGGTCTGCCGCGTACGCCGCGCGGAAGGCATGATGGAGATCCCTGCGGTTGAGCTGGTGGTGGGAGACGTCGTCTGTATCGGTGCGGGTGAGGGAATCCCCGCCGACGGGCGGGTACTCTCGGGACGGCTGGGCGTGGATCAATCGGCCATGACAGGGGAAAACCGTGAAGTCGAGAAGCGTCTCGGACGGCCGGGTGACGGCTCCCCCGCCGATCCCACGACGCTGCTTGCAGGAACGGTCGTTTTGCGCGGCACGGGTGAATACGTGGTGACGGCGGTGGGGGACGCGACCGCGCTTGGCGGCATCTCCCGCGAGGTTCAGGCCTCGCCCCGTCCCTCCCCCCTCAAAATCCGTTTGACCCAGCTTGCACGCACCATCAGCCGTCTCGGTTATGCGGCGGCCGCGCTTGTTGCGCTTGCTTATCTGGTCAACACCTTTCTCATCGACAGCGCCTTTACCCCCGCACTGATCCGAATGAAGCTGACCGACCTCCCCTATCTGGCCCATCATCTTCTGCACGCCTTTACCCTTGCACTGACCGTGATCGTCGTTGCCGTCCCCGAGGGACTGCCGATGATGATTGCCGTCGTTTTATCGGCCAATATCCGCCGCATGGTTCGGGACAACGTGCTCGTCCGCAAGCCGACCGGCATTGAGGCGGCGGGAAGCATGAATCTCCTCTTCACCGATAAAACAGGAACGCTCACCGAAGGGAAGCTAAGCGTTACCGCACTGCTCACACCGAACGGAGAGCTCCCTCGGCTGCCGCAGGATGCGCGAGGAACCGCGATTGGCTTGCAGGCCGCCTGCAACAGCGAGGCGGAATGGGGTGTGCGGGAGCTGCTCGGCGGAAATGCAACCGACCGCGCGATCGGGCGCTTCGTCGGCCGCCGCCGCGAGGCGGGCGAAAAGAACGTGCGGGAGCGGATTCCTTTTGACAGCGCAAGAAAATTTTCCGCCGCCTGCATTGCAATACAGGGAAGAACGATGACCCTCATCAAAGGCGCACCCGATCTGCTTTTGCCGCACGTCAGGGAAGCGCTCGCGGCAGACGGACGGCACGCGTCCTTTGATTCTGCCATCTTTGCCGCCCGCCTGCGCTCCCTCGCCGCTGAGGGCGGGCGGCTGATTCTCCTCGCCGAGGCCGAGGGAGACTGCATCGCCGATATACGACGCGGACGCTTCCCCGCCCTCACCCTGCAGGGCGTTCTTCTTTTGCGCGACCGTCTTCGCCCCGAGGCCAAGCGGGCGGTTGGCGATCTGCGGGGAGCGGGCATCGGCGTGGTCATGATCACCGGAGACAGCCCTGATACCGGCGCAGCAATTGCGCGGGAATGCGGCATTCTTGCCGCCGAACGCACGCTTGTTCTGACCGGGGGGGAGCTGTCGGGGATGAGCGACACCGAAATTGCCGCCGCACTCCCCCGTCTCGCCGTCGTCGCCCGTGCCCTTCCGCAGGATAAGAGCCGGCTCGTCCGTATTGCGCAAAATGAAAATCTGGTGGTCGGCATGACGGGGGACGGCATCAACGACGCACCGGCACTTCGCTCTGCCGACATCGGCTTTGCGCTCGGCAGCGGAACGCAGGTGGCACGGGAGGCGGGAGATATCATTATCCTTGACGACAATCTCGCCTCGGTTGTCCGCGCCGTGCTCTACGGGCGGAATATCTTCAAGAGCATCCGCAAGTTCATCACCCTCCAGCTGACCATGAATTTCAGCGCGGTTGGGATCTCCATGATCTGCCCCTTTCTCGGCATCGATGCCCCCGTCACGGTAGTACAGATGCTCTGGATCAACCTCATCATGGATACTCTCGGCGGCCTTGCCTTCGCAGGCGAGGCTCCCCTTCCCTCACTGATGCGTGAGCCGCCGAAGCGGCGGGAGGAACCGATTCTCTGTGCCTATATGGCGAATCAGATTTTCGTGGGCTCGCTCTTTACTCTCATCCTCTCGATCACCTTCCTTAAGCTCCCCGCCGTCACCGCCCTCTTCCGCCCGGCGGAGGATCGGATTTATCTCCTGACCGCCTTCTTTGCCCTCTTTATTTTTGCAGCCGTCTTCAACTGCTTCAATTCCCGTACCGATCGCCTCAACCTCTTCGCGGGACTCTCCGCAAATCGAGCCTTTATCAGCATCATGACGGCGGTTGCGGCCGTACAGATCGGCTTCATCTATCTCGGCGGCGCCGTCCTGCGCACCGCCCCTCTGACCGCACGAGAGCTTGCCGTCAGCCTTGCGGCCGCCGCATTGGTTCTCCCCGCTGAGCTTTGTCGGAAGCTGCTCTGGCGGGCGTGTCGGGGGAAACGGGGCTTTTGAATAGCGCAGCGGGCAGCGGCCCGGAGAAAAGCAATTTTTGTCTTAAAAACACCGATTTTTGTCTTGCTTCTTCGCATCAATTGTCTTATAATACAATCAGCAAGATCAATTTTTATCATCAGGAGGTATGATTATGGCATTACCGATTGCCGTCCAGGTCTACTCTGTTCGCAATGAGGCGAAGAACGATCTGCGCGGTACACTGACAAAAATCAAGGAAATGGGCTATGACGGCGTGGAATTCGCAGGGCTCTACGGCTATGCACCTGCCGACGTACGTGCGCTTTGCGATGAAATCGGGCTCGTACCGATCTCGGCACACGTTCCGCTGGCTGAGCTGAAGGCTGATCCGAAGGGCACGATTGCGGCTTATGTGACCATAGGCTGTCAATACATTGCCGTTCCCCATCTGCCCGAAGCGCTTCGTCCCGGTACCGACGGCTGGCCAGGCACGGTTGAGGATATCAAGCAGATTGCCGCCGAAGCCGAGGCTCAGGGCATTGGTCTGCTTTATCACAACCACGATTTCGAATTCATCCGTCTGGACGGCGAATACGCGCTCGATCTGCTGTATGCCGCTATTCCCGCACTGAAAACCGAGCTTGATACCTGCTGGGTAAAGGTTGCGGGTGAGAACCCCGCCGCATACGTCCGCAAATATGCCGGCCGCGCACCCATCGTCCACCTCAAGGACTTTGTGGGACAGAGGACCAACAGAATGTATGAGCTGATCGGCATCGAAAAGAAGGCCGAGGAAAGCACTGCATTTGAATTCCGTCCCGTAGGCTCGGGTGTACAGAACTTCCCCGAGATCCTTGCCGCCGTTAAGGAGGCGGGAAGCGCCTGGGTTATCGTCGAGCAGGACCGCCCCTCCATGGGCAAGACACCGCTTGAATCGATCGAAATGAGCATCAATTATCTGCGCGGCCTCGATTGGTAAGCGTGTGAAAATTAAAGAATAAAGGAGACTACCGTCATGGCAGAAAACATTCTGGACGCTTTCAAGGAAGACCAGAGCCAAACCACGATTGATTCGAGCCGAAAGCTGCGCGTCGGCATCATTGGCACCGGCTGGATCGCTGATGCACATATCGCGTCTTACCTCAATCAGCCCGACGTGGAAATCGTAGCAGGTGCAGACCTGATTCCCGGCAAGGCTGCCGCGTTCTTCAAAAAGCACGGCGTTGAGGGGGTCAAGACCGACTACGCCTCTCACAAGGAGATGCTCGACGACAAGTCGCTCGCGCTCGACGCCGTCAGTATCTGTACCTACAACCGTCAGCACGCCGAGCCCGCCATCTACGCGCTCAACTGCGGCGTGAACGTTCTCCTGGAGAAGCCCTTCACCGTCACCACCGAGGAGGCGATCGAGGTCATGCGCGCCGAGAAGGCAAGCGGCAAGGTGCTCTCCATCGGCTTCCAGCCCCGTCTGGATGCCAATATGCAGAAGATCAAGGAAATCGTTGAATCGGGTGTGCTCGGTAAAATTTACTATATTCAGACCGGCGGCGGCCGCCGCCGCGGCATCCCCACCCCCTACGGCACCACCTTTATCGAGGACGAAACCGCAGGTCTTGGCGCTCTTGGCGACATCGGCTGCTATTCGCTCGACATGGTGCTCAACGCCATCGGTTATCCGAAGCCGCTGACCGTCTCGGGCTACAAGTCGGCATACTTCGGCACCCGCCCCGATTACTATCCGAAGCATCCCGAGTATACAGAGAAGTTCGGCGTTGACGATTTTGCCGCCGCCTTCATTCGCCTCGAGGGCGATATCGTGCTCGACTTCCGTATCGCCTGGGCAATGAATCTTGACACCCCCGGTGACACCATCATCCTCGGTACCGAGGGCGGTCTGCGCATTCCCTCCACCGAGTGCTGGAACGGTACCGTCGGCGGCCCGATGAAGATCTATCACCAGGTTGCCGGTTCTCAGGTAGAAACCGAGATTCCGATCATCAAGATGAAGGGCCCGTCCCTTTTCGACCGCAAGATCCGCACCTTCCTCGACGCCTGCAAGAACGGGACGACCGCTCCCGTTCCGACGAGCCAGATCCTGTATAACCAGATTATCATCGACTATATCGCAAAATCCGCAAAGCTCGGCCGCGAAATCGCGGTGGAGATTCCGGAGATATAAGAAAAAACCTTTTGTGGGGGAGAAGGGAGCCTTTTTCAAAGGCTCCCTTCTCCCCCACCTCATCCCGCCAAAGCTTTTCAAAAAAGAGGAGAACAGGCTCTCCCTCCGGGGGAGCTGTCACCGTAGGCGACTGAGAAGGTTCCCCTATACGTCCCCATTACCTTTTGTGTTCCCGGACAGAAGTAAGCTCTTTTTGTAGGGCGGGGCCTTGGTCCCGCCACCTGAAACAGCCGAAATTGCACGAAGCGGCGAGAGCAAGCCCCCGCCCTACGGCAAATTTGCATGTGCATAGTCGGCGGGAACACATTGCCGAAATTGGGACTCCTATAAAAAAGCCTTTGTGTGCATCGATCCGATGCGCACAAAGGCTTTTTTCAGCTGAGGAGCTTATCGGACTCCTCTTCTTCATATTGCTTGGTATAGAGATTGTAGTAGGCACCTTTTCGGTCAAGTAGCTCTTCGTGCGTCCCCCGCTCGATAATCCGTCCCGCATCGACCACGAGAATCAGGTCGGCATGGCGGATGGTGGAGAGTCGGTGGGCAATCATGAGAGAGGTTCTGCCCTCAATGATCTCCTCGATCGCGTGCTGAATCTTCTGCTCGGTGAGGGTGTCAACCGAGGCGGTAGCTTCATCGAGAATGAGAATCTTCGGGTCGGCCAGAAGTGCACGTGCAAAGGAAAGGAGCTGCTTTTCTCCGGTCGAGAGCATACTTCCTCCTTCGCCGACCTCGCTGTCCAGACCCTTTTCCATGCGGGCAACCACGGCGTCGGCCGAAACGCGCGTAAGGGCCGCCATGATCTGCTCGTCGGTGGCGTCGGGATTGCCGTAACGCAGATTCTCGCGTACGGTGCCTGAGAAGAGGTGCGGGGTCTGAAGCACGTAGCCAATGGAGCGGTGAAGCCAAAGCTGAGAACGTTCGCGTGCATCCCGCCCGTCGATGAGCACCTGTCCCTCGGTCGGCTCAAAGAAGCGGCAGACGAGATTGACCAGCGTCGACTTGCCCGCACCCGTCTCTCCAACGATGGCCACGTTGCTGCCCTGCGGGATGGTGAGATCGAAATGCTCAAGGATATCCACGTCGCCGTCCGGATAGCGGAAGGTCACGTCGCGGAATTCGATATCGCCGTGGATCGGCTCCCAGTTCTCGTACTTGGGCGAGAAGGTGTCACCGTATTTTTCAATCACCTCGGGGGAATCGGCCACGTCCGATTCGGTCGAAATCAGTCCGGTCAAGCGCTCGATATTGACCTGCACCGAGATGAGATTGGAGATCGCGTTGACCACCCAGCGAATGGGCTCCATCATGCCGAGCGCGTAGGACATAAAGACCGACAGCGTGCCGATTTCCATCGCCAGATCCAGGGTCAGGTGTCCGCCTTGGCGCAAAACGAGTGCAAGTGCGAGGGAGGAGGCGAAGGTGATGGTGGCACTGAACATGGCGCGGAAGTGGGTAGCCCGCACCGAGGTGCGCTTCATTTCATCGGTATCGCGGCGAAAATCCTCCGCAATCTTATCCTCGATAACCAGCGTTTTGACCGTCTTTGCGCCGGTAATTCCCTCGTTGAAGTTAGAGGTAATGGTAGAGTTGAGCTCGCGGATACGGCGATTGAGCCGCGTCAGCTTACGCTGGAAGAGAGCGATGAGCGCGACTGTGACGGGAACGATGGCAATAACGGGAAGCGCCAGCCGCCAGTTGAGGGCAAGCATAACGCCGATCGCGCCGAGCAGATAGGAAATGTTCCAGACACAGTCAAGCAGAATCCAGGAGACCGTCTCACCGACGCGCGAGGTGTCACTCATGACGCGCGCGTGCAAATATCCGACGCTGTTCTGGTTGAAGTAAGAGAAGGAGAGGGTCTGCAGATGATTGAAGGCAATCTGCCGCAGGTCCCGTCCAACCCAAATTTCGATACAGCTGCCGATATAGGTCGAGGTAAAGTTGACCGTCATCTGGAAGAGCAGCGTGAAAACGTAGAGAGCGATAAAGATGCCGAGCGTATCGAGCACGCCGAGTGCGATAAAGTGATTGAGGGCGTACTGCTGGAAGAGAGGAATGGCAATATCCGCCACCGTACCGCAGAGTGCAGTGATGATCATGGCGGGATAATACCAGCGGTATTGCTTAAGGTAGGGGAACAACCGCGGAATGCCAAACCAGGGCAGAGATACGTGCGCGGTTTTTTCCTGTTTCTTTTTCATGCGCCCGCCTCCTCTCCGTTTTCCTCGCGGATGGTCTGAATCCGATAAATTTCGCGATAAAGCCCGCTCTCGGTAAGCAGCTCGTCGTGCGTGCCGTACTGCGCGATGCGCCCGTTCTCAAGCACCAGGATGCGGTCACAATGCATCAGTGTCGTCACGCGGTGGGAAACGTAAATACGGGTAGCGCCTCCCGTCCGTGCGGCAAGCGCGGCGCGGATCTTTGCGTCGGTCTCGGTATCGACGGCCGAGAGTGCATCGTCAAAGACGAGAATGGGGGTGGTCGGTCTGACGAGTGCGCGCGCGATGGCGGCACGCTGCTTCTGACCGCCCGAGAGGGTAACCCCCCGCTCACCGACCAGCGTATCATAGCCGTCGGTAAAGGATTCAATCGTCTCATGCAGGCAAGCCGTCCGTGCGGCTTCGCAGATCGCGTCGTCGCTCTCCCCATCCTCAAGGGCAATGCCGATATTTTCCCGCAGGGTTCGGGCAAACAGGAAGGGCTCCTGCATGACCATGCCGATGCCCCGACGCAGATGTGCGGCCTTGATATCGGCGATATCCACACCGCTCACCGTAATGCGGCCGCTATCGGGCGAAAGATCGTAGAGGCGACAGAGCAGATACAGGAGGGTCGATTTACCCGATCCGGTTCCGCCGAGGATACCCAGCGTCCCGCCGGCCGGAACGGTGAAGGAAACATCGTGAATAAGCGCGGGACAGCCGTCATAACCGAAGCTGACGTGATCAAACACGATGTCGCCGCGCAGATCGGGCTCAAGAGCGCCCTCGCGGTCGGCCTCTGGCTCAGCGGCAAATATATCGGCAATTCGGCCAAGTGAAACGCCCGCCTTGCTCATCTCGGAAATCATACGTCCAAGGTGGCGGACAGGCCAGACGAGCATAGCGTTGTAGGAAATAAAGGCAAGGTAATCCCCCGCCGTCATCTCACCGCTGATACAGAACACGGCACCGAGAGTGACGATCAGCATAACCTGGACGCCGGAGATCAGATCGGCCAGCGCCCAATAGCCCGAGAAAATACGGTTGAGTCTCTGCCAAAGGCCGGTATAATACCGATTTTGCTCACCGAAATGCTCGCGCTCGTATGCCTCGCGCCCGAATGCGCGGACGACGCGTACACCGGTGAGGTTTTCCTGGGCAATGGCCGAAAGCTTCCCCTCATTCTCATCGCACTCGCGGAAGCCGCGGCCGATGATACGATGAAAGAGCACAGAGAAAATCAGCACGACGGGAATGGAGACCATCGCAATGATCGACAGCTTCAGGTTCATCGAGCACATAAAAAAGAGCGACAGGCCAAGAAGCAGCCCTGTCTTGAAAAGCGAGGTCAGCTGATCGGCCACGAAGCGCTTGATCATATCCACGTCGGAGGTACAGCGCTGGATAATATCACCCGTCTGCTGCTTCATATGCCAGGCGAAGGGCAGACGCTCGATATGCGCAAACACGCGGTCGCGGATCGAACGCACCAGCAGCTCGGCGCCGACAGAGTTAAACAGCTGGAAGCCGTACTGAAAGAGAAGCGCAAAAATCGACGTGAGTACGACAGCGGCGGCAATCAGCCCCAGGTGCTCGCGCAGATAGGGCACACCGCCCATCCGCTCCACGAGCACGGCAATCGGACCCGGCAGGTTGATCGGCTCACTGCCCAGCACCGAGTCAACCGTAAATCGTATAATCTGCGGTCTGAGCAGGTCGGTCAGCGTTACGCCGAGTGCGCAGGCGATGCCAAGCACGAAATAGCGCAGGCTGCCCCGCAAGAAAAGTTTAAGTAAAGAAAGCTTTGATTGTTTTTTCATCATATAAATTCATTCACAGCCCGTCCGGGACAGGACAGAGCAAAGTCAAAACGTAAGCGAACGGTCAACATCTGTCTCCCGGCTTATTCTCCCCAATATTTGCGGTCCAGACTGCGCAGGCGGATAGCCTCGGCAATGTGGCGGGCACGGATAACTTCGCTGGCATCGAGATCAGCGATCGTACGCGCGATGCGGACGAGGCGGTCATAGCCGCGGGCAGACAGCCCGAGCTTGGTATAGGCGTTGCGCAGGAGCGCCTTGCCCTCGTCATCGGGTGTGCAGTATTTGAAGAGGTAGGGGGATTCCAGCCTTGCATTGGAGAGGATCCCGTCCTCCGCCATGCGCTCGCGTGCAAAGGCGCGTGCGGCGTTGACACGGGCACGGATAATGGCCGAGGATTCGGCATCGGGCGCCGAGGAGAGCTCCTCAAAGGAAGGCGCCGGCATCTCGATCTGAATATCGATTCGGTCAAGCAGGGGGCCGCTGATCCGGGACATATACTTGCGGATATCCTCTTTTTTGCAGGTGCATTTCCGCGTCGGATGACCGTAATAGCCGCATCGGCAGGGGTTCATGGCGCAGACGAGCATAAAATTACAGGCGTAGCGCACCCGTCCCGCCGCGCGGGTGATGGTGACGGCGCCGTCCTCGAGAGGCTGGCGCAGGGAATCGATCACCAGACGGTTAAACTCGGGAAGCTCGTCGAGAAAGAGTACGCCGTTATGGGCAAGCGAAATCTCGCCCGGCAGGGGATTCGCACCGCCGCCGACAAGTGAGGGCGCAGACATGGTATGATGCGGAGAGCGGAAGGGACGGGCGGTCAGAAGCGACTGCCCCTCGCCCAGCACACCCGCAATCGAGTGCAGCTTGGTCGATTCAACCGCTTCTTCAAAGGTGAAGGCGGGCAGAATGGAGGGCAGGCGCTTTGCCAGCATCGACTTTCCCGTTCCGGGCGGGCCGATGAGCAGGATATTATGCCCGCCCGCCGCCGCGATTTCCATCGCGCGCTTGGCCATATACTGCCCCTTGACGTCGGCAAAATCGAGCGTGAAGGAAGCGGCCGCCGCCTCAAATGCGGCACGGTCGGCACGGGATGGCGAAATCTCCGCCCTGCCGCAGAGGTGTCCGAGAAGCTGATTGAGGCTGGACACACCGTAGACGTTGACGCCCTCGACGGCGGCCGCCTCGGCAGCGTTTGCCAGCGGAACGAAAATCTCGGTCTTGCCTGCCGCGCGGGCGGCCAGGCACATACAGAGTACGCCCCGCACGGGACGAAGCTCGCCCGACAAGGACAACTCACCGATCAGGCAGGCGCGGTCGAGCGGATATTCGGCAGGAAAAGCCCCCGCGCAGCGCAGAATGGAAATGGCAATGGCCGTATCGTAGGCCGCCCCCTCCTTACGTCGGTCGGCGGGCGCCAGATTCAGGGTGAGCGCCATATCCGGGAAGGGAATTCCGCTGTTTTCAATGGCGGCACGGACGCGTTCCTTGGCTTCTCTGACCGCCGCGTCGGGAAGCCCGACCAGCTCAAACTGCGGGATACGCTCTGCCGAGCTGCACTCTACCGTCACAAGAAAACCGTCAACACCGGCAAGACCGGCGGCGTAAACGACAGATAACATCGGTTCTCTCCTTTCCGTGGTGTTTGATCGGGGGCTCTGCCCCGTAACCCCGTTTAAGGGGCCTTTCGGAAAAAGCCCCTTAAAAATCCGCAAAAAATCCGGGACAAAGGGGCCGTTTCGGGCTTAAAATTATTCGATCGTATCGATATCGTAGGGCGTGCGCTGATAGACGAAATAGTTGAGCCAGTTAGAGAAGAGGAGGTTGGCATGTCCGCGCCAGACGTTCTTGGGACGGCGGGAGGTATCGTTGCCGGGGAAATAGTTATAGGGAATATCAATAGGAAGCCCGCGAAGGGTATCGCGGAAATATTCGCGGGAGAGGGTATCGTAATCGTATTCGGCGTGCCCCGTGATATAGAACTGACGCGCGTTTTTATCGGCAATGATGTAGGCCCCTGCCATCTCGGAGCGGGCAAGAATATCCAACTGCGGGCAGGCCTCGATATCAGCCTCATTCACCGTGGTATGACGGGAGTGGGGCGCAAGGAATACCTCGTCAAATCCGCGCAGGAGAGGATGCTTGAGGAAGAGCGCCTTATGCTCGAAAATACCGAACATCTTCTCGGGCAATGCGTGCTTTTCGATCCCGTAATGATGATAAAGCCCGGCCTGTGCGGCCCAGCAGATATGCAGAGTGGAATATACGTTCTTGCGCGACCAATCGAGAATGGCGCAAAGCTCATCCCAATAGGCAACGTCCTTGAACTCAAGGTTTTCGACCGGCGCACCGGTGATGATGAGTCCGTCAAACTTCTTGTGTCTGACTGCCGAGAAATTCTGATAAAAGCTCTCCATGTGCTCCTCCGAAATATGGGTAGCACGGTAGGACTCGGTCCCCAGCAGGGTCAACTCGATCTGCAGGGGGGTATTGGAAAGCAGACGGATCAGCTGCGTCTCGGTGGCAATTTTGGTCGGCATCAGATTCAGGATTGCAATGCGCAGGGGACGGATGTCCTGCGTCATCGCGCGGGTTTCGTCCATGATGAAAATATGCTCGTTCTCCAGAATTTGGGCAGCCGGAAGGCCACCGGGAATTTTAATCGGCATAGGGTAGTGCTCCTTCTTATCGTCATAATGCGTTACAGTTTATTATATCAAACCGTATGGGGATTGTCCAGTATTTTTCGCAAAAAAGCAGGGCGGGAGGGGCGCATTTTTGCGCCCCTCCCGCAAAAAGTCGAACCAAAAATTATTTGCCGTAGCGGAAACCGCAGGCCTCGCTGACCGGTAGCGAGAAAACGACGGCACGGGCGTCGGTGGAAGCCCCCGCATTCTGCATAATCGAGCGCATAATGTCCCGCTTCGATTCGCTGTCGGCGACGATGAAAATCATCTCTTTTTCCTCGGCAATCGAAACGCCGAAGAAGGTCTGGGTTCCGGCACCCGCCGTTCCCTTTGCATGAATGACGGTACCGCCGCGTGCGCCGCCGGCGCGTGCCGCGTCCATCACCAGATCGGTCTGTCCCCGCTCGGAGATGGCAATGATCAGCTCTAACTTCGGGGTATCGTTCATTTCTTTCACCTCGTTTGCATTTTCCTCGGGCTCGTAGCCCGGCATGAAGTGGGTCAGCGCCTGTCTGCCGCCCATCGTGGCAAGCGGCACGCTGACGGCAATGCCCTGATCGGGCAGATCGATATACATCTCCCTGACCAGCGCCTCGGTCAGTGCCTTTGCCTGCTCCCCCGTCACGACCGAGAAGAGCACGCTCTTCTCGGTCTGCTCGAGGCCGAACAGGTCAAGCGTCTTTGCCGTGGCGGTGCCGTGCGCGGGGGCGGCGTAGACGATCTGCACCCCGTGCCCCGCATAAAATTCAGTATAGCGCAGCGTATCCTCCCGCCGCGTTACGGTGATATAAAATTGAATATTCTTCATATACAGCTCCGATCTTACAGCTCGATGATATCGTCCTCGACCGACTCGACGGCAGGCGCGGGCTCTGCCTTGCGATGCGTCTTGATGCGGTAGACCAAACCGAGAATCTGGATGGCAATCAGCGGGGTCATGGCAACCATGGCCACAACGCCAAACGCGTCGGTAATGATATTGCCGCCAAGCGCGGCGCACGCCCCCATAGCAAAGGGAAGGAGGAAGGTTGCCGTCATGGGACCCGACGCAACACCGCCCGAGTCAAATGCGATCGCCGTAAAGATAGGGGGGACGAAGAAGGTCAGCAAAAGAGAAATCGCATAGCCCGGAATCAAGAACCACATGATGGAAATTCCCGTCAGTACGCGCGTCAGCGCGAGGCCGACCGAAATCGACACACCAATGGAGAGGGTCTGCATGAGCAGATTCGGGGGGATATTGCCCGAGGTAATCCGATCCACCTGCTCGGTGAGCACGTGAACCGCAGGCTCGGCCTTAACGATAAAGTAACCGATCACCATACCGATGGGGATGATGATAAAGTTGAATTTCATCCCGCCGAGCAGACGGCCGAGATAATGACCGGCCGGCATAAAGCCGACGTTGACGCCGGTGAGAAAGAGGACGAGCCCCAGATATGTATACACCACGCCGATGCAGATCTTTGCCAGCTGCTTACCGGGCATTCGTCCCGCAAAAAACTGGAAGATAAGGAAAAACAGCACGATGGGAGCAAGCGAAATAAAGACCTCCCACATATAGTGCGGAATTGCCTCCACGAAAAGACGGATAAGCGCACGGGAGTCGCCGGCGGTAATGGCATCCACCGCGCTGTAGCTTCCCTCGGTCGGCCGATAGAGTAAACCGAGCAGGAGAACTGCCGCAATCGGTCCGACCGAGCAAAGTGCTACCAGACCAAAGCTGTCATCCTCCGAGCCCTTATCCGAACGGATGCTTGCCACACCGACGCCGAGCGCCATGATGAAGGGCACCGTCATCGGCCCCGTCGTAACACCGCCGGCATCGAAGGAAATGGCAAGAAAATCCGCGGGAACGAAAGCGGAAAGAGCAAAAATCAAAACGTAAAATCCGACCAGAAGATAGGAAAGTCTGATGCGGAAAAGAATACGAAGCATGGCAATCACAAGGAAGATGCCGACGCCGAGGCCAACCGCAATAATCAGAATCATATTCGGAATCGTCGCAATCTGTTCGGCCAACACCTGCAAATCGGGCTCGGACACGGTAATCATCACGCCAACGAAAAGTGCCACGCCGATGATAAACCAAAGCCGCTTGGAGCGGGTGATGGTGGAGCCGACGTACTCACCGATCGGCGTCATGGCCGTATCTGCACCAAGAGTAAAGAGCCCCATGCCAAAAATCAGGAGAACAGCGCCAAACAGGAAGGCCAGCATCGCATCGGTTGGGATGGGAGCAACGGTAAAGCAAAGCAAAAGCACGATACCGGTTACCGGAAGCACCGATGAAAGCGACTCCTTGATTTTTTCTTTCAGGATCGTATGCGTAAAGGACAACGCGAAACCTCCCTCCTATCTTCGTAGCGTTCTATTTTATTATATCTGATTTTCCCTGTCGGGTCAAGGCTTTTGTGGAATTATCAACGGGCAAAGTCAGACGAGCTCAAAGCATTCGTCATATTCGCCGATCCGGTAACGGTGGAGCATCGAGCAGAAGGTCTTCTCGCCTGACCTCTTATGCGGATGCGAGAAATAGAAGCTTCCGTCCCCGCAGGAAAAGATGCCGATTGCGCCGTAGGGAAACCACAGTCCCGGACGGACGGCGAGGGAGAGCACCTCGCCCGCAAAGTCGTTTTTGAGCAGGCGGGACGTAAACGTGAAGTAAACCTCTCCGCGCTCTGTATCCACGGCAATCCCCTGGATATGCCCGTCCTCGAAATCGCCGCTCCGAATAACAGACGGCAGTTCGCTCATGACAGAATTCCCCCGTTTTCAGCGCGCAATCAGGCGCATTTCAATTTTATGGCTTGCCACGTCAGCCGACTCGATCCGCACGCGGATGGAGTCGCCGAGGCGGTATACCTGCGCACCGCAGGTGAGACGGTGATTCTTCTCGTCGTAGACGAAGAAGCCGTCAAGTGAAGCAATCGGAATCAAGCCCTCGCAGGTATTCTCAAGCTCAGCAAAGAGACCGAAGCCCGTGACCGAGGAAATTTTTGCGTCAAATTCCTCCCCGACGTGGGACGACATAAAGATGGTTTTGTAGAGGTCCTCAATCTCACGCTCGGCCGAAAGAGCACGCAGTTCATTCTCGCTCGACGTCTTGGCGGCGCGCTCGGCAAAGGAGGTCAGCCGATCCCGCTCACGTCCCGTTGCCTTGCCTGCAAGCACGGTGCGGACGATGCGATGAACGGCCAGATCGGGATAACGGCGAATGGGAGAAGTAAAGTGGGCGTAGAGCTTGATGCCGAGACCAAAGTGACCGAGCGCCCGGGTATCGTAGCGTGCCTTCTGCAGGGAACGCAGGAGCACGACGGAAACGATTTCGGCAAGTCCTTTTTTCTCGGCGCCCTCAAGCACGGCAGCAAGATCAGCAGGACTGACGCTGCCCCGACCGAGTCGGCCGACGGGAAGCCCCAGATTCCAGGCGTATTCGGCAAAGGCCTGCATCTTTTCCTCAAGCGGCTCCTCGTGCACGCGGTAAACACAGGGCAGACCGCGCTCGTTCAGCCAGGTCGCAACGCCTTCGTTTGCCGTCAGCATAAACTGTTCAATCATTTTCTCTGCATCTCCGCGCTCTCGGCGGATAATGTCAATCGGCTCACCTTCTCCATCGAGCACAATCTGCGCCTCGGCCGTCTCAAGTGCCAGCGCACCTCTTGCGGCAGAGCGTGCGGCCAGACGGGTATAGAGCTCGTGCATCAGAGAAAGGGTCGGCATCACGTCGGCGTATTTCGCCGCGAATTCGGACGCTTCACCGCGAAGGAAAATATCGTTGACCTCACCGTACACGCCGCGCACCCGCGAGCGGATGACCGATTCGGCCATCTCACAACCGAGCAGGCGGCCGTCGGGTGCGAGCGTGAGCAGCGCCGACATGGCGTAGCGGTTTACCCCGCCGCCGAGCGAGCAGCAACCGTTTGAGAGCGCGGTGGGAAGCATGGGGACGACCTGATCGGTAAAATAGACGCTGGTCCCCCGTGAGGTCGCCTCGCGATCAAGCGCCGAGCCGGCCTTGACGTAATGAGAGACGTCGGCAATATGCACGCCGAGCAACCAGCCCTCCTCGGTTTTCTCCAGCGAGATCGCGTCATCGAGGTCCTTGGCATCGGCGCCGTCGATGGTAAAGATGATTTTCTCGCGCAGATCCAGCCGTCCGCGCGAGGTGACGCGGCGCCCCGCGACCTCCTCGGCCTCGGCCAGCACCTCGGCCGGAAATTCGGTGGGAATTCCATTCTCATGCAGAATGGCGGCATAATTTGCCGCGCGGCTGTCCTTCGCACCGAAAATTTTAAGCACGCGGCCGCGCGCGGGAGAGGCCGCGGTTGGATATTCGGTCAGCAGAAGTGAAATCTTATCCCCGCGCCGGGCACCCAGTGCGTCCGCCGAGGCAATTTCGATCTCAAAAGGAAGCTTCTTGTTTTCGGGAATCGCATACAGCCGACGCACCGTGCGGCGGCCGCGGATATGCGCTTCCACACAGAATTCGGCAATCAGCGTGGTAACGGCGCGCTCGACGACAGCCAGCACGGCCGCCTCTCGGCGCTCCTCACGACCGTATCCGCGGAAATCCCTGCCCGCTTCCTTCTCACAGCAGCGGACGCGGTCGCCGTCAATCGCACCTGCCGTATAGGGTGCGGGAACGAACAGATCCTCGGGGGCAGGATCGGACGGCGTGGGATCGGGCGTCACGAAGCCGTAGCCCCTTGACGTCCCGTGAAAGACGCCGAAAAAGTCAGGCGCATTCGTCCGTCCGCCCGATGTGGCTTTCCCGTACGCACGCCCGGAGACAGGACGGCGCTCCGAATTCCGCTTCGTATCCCGACGGGAGGGACGACGATTCGTTTTCTTTTTGCTTTGTTTTTTCATGTCTACTTCCATACTCTGTAATATTGTAAATTTCAATTTGATGCAGCGTTCCCGGTTGAGGCTGTATCAGTCCAACGGGTGCAGCAACGGGAACACAAAATAGGATGGCTTCAAGGCGTCCCGCCAATCCACGCCCGCATTGCCCTGAATATACGTGCACCAAGCGTGGGCAACCCGGTCTCAATGCGATAGAGATCGACGAGCGCCGCGTCATCCATACCGGGGTGCTCCAGAACGAAACGGCGGATATTGGTAAGTGCGTCGGCGCAGACGTTGATGTAACGGGTGACCTCCTCCGTACCGTGGGCTGCGTATCCCACGGGATGATAATCGTGAGACGTCACCAGCGTGTCGATCTCCATCCGACGGAGCTTATCCAACGCTTTGAGATGGTCGGCGGGAAAGAAGATATTCGCTCCCCATCTGCCGGAGCCGTAAATGCCGTACGCCTGCAGGCCGTCGCCGGTGAGAAGCGTCTTCGTTCGGGTGTCATAGACGCCCAGCGCATCGGGAGCGTGCCCGGGAATGGTCACGATCCGCAGAACCTCCGCCAGTAGATCGCCGTCCGCAGGAGCAACAACGGTGGCGTAGCGCTTTGCCAGCGCTTCGCTGCGGGAGAGGATCACCTCGTCGGGATACACCTCCGCCAACCGACCGAGCCCGCCGGCGTGATCCGAATGGTCGTGGGAGATCACCGTATGGGTCAGCGTTTCTGCGGCAATACCCAATTCCTCCATCGCCGGGAAAATAAAATTATCCATATCCGTAGGATAGGTGGCAGTATCGAAAATCACCCACCCGTCCGGTGTGCGGATAAAGAATACCGTGGTGTAAATATCCGCAAAGGGGACAACCAGCCGATAGATATCGGCGGTGATCTGCATCAGCTTTTCCATGATACTTTCCTTTATTATAAGAATATACCGAAATTAATCAAAAAAACAAAAACCGCTTTTGGATAGTATACCCAAAAGCGGTATTGTCATGCCGAAGACCTTAAAGAAGGATATACAGCACCACGACCAGCACAGCAAAAACAATTGCAATGATGGTGGTCAGCTTCGAGAGCATCTTATCCATGGTGCTGGCCTTGGACTTGCCAAAAAAGGTTTCAGCACCGCCTGCAATGGTACCCGAAAGGTGCTTATCCTTGCCGGACTGCATCAAAATAGCAACAACAAGGAAAACTGCCATAACCAGCAGAAGAATACCAATGATAATTTCAAGCATTGTATAAAACTCCGTTTCTCCGCCGCACGTTTCGTATGCGCCACGGTCACGCTTCCGGCGGAGAAGCGAGCCGCATCCGTGCATGCTCGGCGCATGCGCAAAAATTGACGTATAGTTATTATAGCACAATCCTCGTCCGATTGCAAGAGGTATTTTTTATTTTTCATTGATTTTGAGCGATTTTTTCTCCGTTTCCCCGATATCGTCCCGATTCTCCCCCGGGAAAGCAGCTCTGCCGGGCGTTTTCTCCGAATGTAAAAAAAGAGATCGGTTTTCACCGATCTCTTTTTGTCTGTGTCTCTCCAAACGGCAATCAGCCCAGCTTAGCCTGGTTGATCTTGATGCCGGGGCCCATCGTGGACGCAAGGACACAGGACTTGATATACTGACCCTTTGCAGCTGCGGGACGAGCCTTGATGATTGCACCAACGAGGGTGTCAAAGTTCTCCTGAAGCTTCTCGGCGCCGAAGGATGCCTTGCCGATGGGGCAGTGGATGATGTTGGTCTTGTCAAGACGGTTCTCGATCTTACCGGCCTTAGCCTCGGTAACAGCACGGGCAACGTCGGGGGTAACGGTACCTGCCTTGGGGTTAGGCATCAGGCCCTTAGGACCGAGCACCTTACCCAGACGGCCGATAACACCCATCATGTCGGGAGTTGCGATAACGACGTCGAAGTCGAACCAGTTCTCCTGGGTGATCTTGGCAACC
>JAZODX010000040.1:0-17768 GCA_045597265.1 Eubacteriales bacterium
AAGCTCAAGAACGTCATCACCGGTGCGGTGATTGAGCGTACGTTCAGCCCGACCGACAAGTATGAGAATGCTTACGTCGAGCGCAAGGACATGCAGTATCTGTACAGCGATGGCGATCTGTACTACTTTATGGATATGGAGACCTACGAGCAGCTTCCGCTCAACTCCGACAAGCTGGGTGAAAACTTCCGCTTCGTCAAGGAAGAAATGATGTGCAAGATTATTTCCTACAAGGGCAACGTCTTCGGCGTTGAGCCCCCCCTGTTTGTTGAGCTCGAGGTTGCCGACACCGAGCCCGGCTTCAAGGGCGATACCGCTACCGGTGCTTCTAAGCCCGCAACGCTTGAGACCGGCGCACAGATCAAGGTTCCGCTCTTCATCAACATCGGCGATAAGCTTCGTATCGATACGCGTACCGGCGAGTACATCGAGCGCGCGTAAACGATAAATTTCCAATTCTATCCTGTATCACGGAAAGGGGTTTTTGAACATGACACTGACCGAGAAAGCCGCATACCTGAAGGGACTGGCAGAGGGCACCGCTCTTGATGCCGACAAGCCCGAAACCAAGCTCATCAACGCCATGCTCGACCTCATCGGCGAACTGACGAAGGCTGTTTCCAAGCTTGAGGACGTTACCGACTCGCTGCACGATTATATCGAGGAAATCGACGAGGATCTGGGCGAGGTTGAAGAGTTCATCATGGACGAATTCGGCGACGATGAAGATTTTGACGACGAGGATGACGAGGACGATGATGACGATTACTATGAAATCACCTGCCCTTCCTGCGGTGAAGTAATCTGCTTCGACGAAACCGTTGATCCGAGCGAATTGGTTTGCCCCGCCTGCCACGAGCACTTCGATTGCATCTGCGATTGCGAGGATTGCTGCGATTGCGAGGACTGCGAAGACCTGGAAGCGCTGGACGCTGAATAAGCACTTTATCCGAAGCAAAAGAGAGGCGTACCCGCCATACGGTGGGTACGCCTTTGGTCTTTCCTTACAGGCAGAGGCCCCGGTAACGGGACATGAGGTCGATCAGCTCCTGCATCGGGGGAGAAACGAATTTGTTGCGATGATAGAGCATCTGCGAGCGGAGTCTCAGCTCGGGGCAGTCAATGGACAAAATCTGGAGCGCCCCGTCAGCCAACTCGTCCCGAACGGCATATTCGGGCAAAAGCGCCACCACGTTTTCGTCGGCCAGCAGGTGCTTGACGGTGGCAAGATGATCAATACTCACCGCCGGCGTCACCTTGATTCCCGCTTCGGCAACGATCTTCTCAAAGAGAACGCGGAAGGGAGATTTCCGTCCGGGCAGTACAAGGCGCTGTGCGCAAAGTGCTTCAAGCGAGAGCGGCGTCCCCGAAATGAGGTTGGCCGGCTGTGTGACGAACACCGCGCGGTCGCGTCGCTCCCATGCACGGACGAATTCATCCCCCTCGGTGGGATAGTCCAGAATCAGTGCCATATCCAGCTCCCCCGCACGAAGGTCGGCCAGCTGCACCGACGAGCGGTCAATCCGCAGATCAATCTCCACCCCAGGGAAGCGGGTATAATACAACTTCAGCATCTGCGTAAAGGTCGAGGTCAGCAGCTCCTCCACGACGCCGACGCGAATCAGTCCGGTTGCCGCCTTATCCTTTTGCGCAATTGACTTGGCCTTCATCGCCGCACGAACGATCTCGTTAGCGTAGCCGAGAAATTCGTATCCCTTTTCGGTCAGATTGATCCGGCGGCCAACACGGTCGAACAGCATCACGCCAAGCTCCTGTTCAAGTTGCTGAATCTGCACCGTAACAGTAGACTGATTATAGCCGAGCTGCCCTGCGGCACGAGTAAAGCTTCCCGTTTCGGCAATTTTCAAAAAGGTCATAATATTGCGCAGTTCCATATCGGCACCTCGATAAATCATTTTTTTGCATCTTATATATTATTATAACGCATAAATCACCAAAAAGCAAGAGCTACGTCGCAAAAAAATGCATAGAAAGGGACGGATATACCAATTGGTACATCCGTCCCTTTTTGATCGGGTCAATCGGCGAATTCGCCTTCGATCGCGGCAAAGCCGTAGGCCTTGACGTAATGGATTTTTGCGGTAATGGCGTCGGTCTGCTCTCCCGTGCAGTTGATAAAGCGCATCGTCTTCATCGGACGGGCAAAGGTAACGGTCGCGTCATATATTTCATCACAGTTGCAATTGATGTAGGCAACGGCAAGCGCGGTTGCATCTGCCTTGCAGAGGCTGTAGAGATGCGGGTTGCGATCACAGCGTGCGGGAAGCTTCTCGCCGCAAAGCCATTCCATCGCATCACCAATCTGCTCGCCGCGGCTGTGCGACCAATAAAGTGAAGAGCTGTCCGGCTGATTCTCACCGTCAAAGGCATAGACGAGGAAGCGCTGACCGTTCGCATTTTCATAAAGATAAGCGGCGGGGAAGCGCGTACCAACGGGATACTGACTCGAGACAAACCAGCTCAATACCCGAGCCCCATCCTTGACCCCCACCGAATAAACCGACGAGGTATCGTAGAGATCGGTATCGTGCGCCGCACCGTCAAAGCGCTCCATAAAGCCGCCTGTGATCGGCTCCGCCGACGCAAGGCCGACGTCAATACCGCGGGCGGTCAGAATTCTTGCCGCCTTGCAATCAAGAATCAGCCCCGTCTCAAGCGCGGAATCGGGCAGATATTTGGCATTCTCGCCAAAGACAGCGCCGCAAATGCCCTGACCGTCGTAAACGGTGGGAATAGCGTTCGCCGTCATCAACTGCTGGCTGTGCGAGAAGAAGATATCCCGCATCACGCGCTGCTCGTCTGCCGGCGTGAAAACGTCAACCTCGGGCAGATCCGCACCGCGCAGCTTGCGCATTTCTTCGTAAATACGAATACCAACGGCGGTTTTTCCGCGGAAGGTCTCGTCAATTTGCGCATAAAGCGGGCGGTTGCGGCAATGGGCCTCGACGTAGCCGCGGTCATAGGTCGGCTCGCAGGCGTAATCGTACATATACTTGAGGGTATCCATATCGTCCGAGACGCGGGTGGCAAGGTCAAAGCACTCGGAATAAGCATAAGGCGTGTGGAAGCGATCGCGGGGATAGGTGTCGGCCTCGGCAAACACCTCTATCCCCGTTCCTTTGCACCATGCATACTGCATACGCGTGCATTCGATGATGGTCTGCAGGGTCTGACGGTCAAAGCGGCGGTTCGCCAGCCAGTAGGGGGCACCCGTAAAGCGCATGAAGGGCTTGTTGTCCCCCGCCAGAATATTGATCAGCTCAATCTCATCGGCACCCTCAAGGTCCCATGAAGTATAGCCTGCACAGTGGCCGAGACGAACAGTGGGATCGGCTCGCTTAACAGCCTCCGCGATTGCCCGACAGAAGTCACGCAAGGTGTCTCCCATCAGATCGATCCAGACGTCACGATAGCGGCTGGGGCCGCCCGTGAACACCTTTTTGGCAACATCCTTGCGGGAAATATCCTCACCCAGACGGCGGCGGTATTCGGCCATATGCCGGTCGCAGGTACAACCGATTCCGGGACGCACCGACATACAAAGTTCATCGTCGAGCATCAGCATCTTTGCCCCCGTACAGCGAACAAGCTCTTCGATCCAATCGACCATTAGCTGCTTGAATTCCGGGTCAAGCGGGCAAATGGCGTCTCCCCCGCCCCATTCATCGCCGCACACCGAATGAAGCCGCGTAAATTGCGCGGCGAAATCCCGTTCGTCGTGCGAGAAGCCACCACCAAAGCCGATTGAGCAGAACCATAGTCCCGTCTCAAATCCGGCCGCTTCATAAAACGCACAGGTTTCCTTGAGGCGCGCGAAAATCTTACGCCGCTCTTCCCCGCGGGTAAAGGGACGGCCAACGTCGGTCACATACACTCGCTCGGCGCCAATCGCCTTGAGGTCGCGTACGATCTGTTCGGGATTGAGATCAAGCGTCCCCCCGACCGGAACGAAAATTCTGCTCATAGCATGATTCTCCTAATCAAATAAAGTAAAGCGCCATTGGCACTCATTCGCCGAAAATTGCCTTTTTCGCGTTGCCGAAAACAAACGCGTCATTGAGCAGGCAATAGTATCGCTTCGGCACGGTAAATGCCCAGGATGCCGTCATAAATCCGGAAACGCGGTCACTGGGCAGATATTTTTTGAACACCTTCATTGTCAGCTTGGGGTTAAGCTGAGACTCATAGGTAGATACGGTGGGAATCTGCTCATACCCCCACTCATCCAGCCTACGGTAGCACTTCATATCTTCTCCGCGATCAAATGCATCGGGGTGATCCCAGATCATACGGTAAACAAAGTTCGAAATCAGTACATCCTTCGGAATATTGGCGCGGAAGGCTTCCTCGCCGCCGAATTCCTCAATCCCCTTATAATCCAGCCAGATCCAGGGACGAACGCCGTGCTTGCGGCAGATGTCAAACAGGAAAAGCGAATCGGCTGTCTTGCGGTTGGGAGCACGGATAATGGCAACCGGCTGTCCGCCCTGATTCTTCGGGTCCTCTTCCTCAAGGCCAAGGTGGAAGAAGGGGGGATTGTCAAAAAGCTCAATTGCCTCCTCAATCACGTCGCGGCAAACCTGATTGTGCTTCTCGGTACCAATCATATACGCATACTCGCCAAGCCATGCATTGTGGCCTGCCGAGAAATTATACTTCGGAATCGGTGTCAGACCGATTGAACGCAGACGGTCGAGCTCACGGCGGAAATCCGCCTTGCTCCAGCTTCCCTCAACGGCAAGCTCGGGATGGCTGTCCAATCGAACAGCCTCGCCCATATCAATGAGAAGGGTATTAATTCCGCAGGAAGGCAGGAAATCGGTCACCTTGCGCCAGGTTTCATAGTCGAAATTGAGATAATCGTGCCAGATCGGCTGTTCGTCGTCAAGCTCGCCCAGCCACGGCACCTCCATCCCCTTTTTGTACCACATATTGGTACCAAAATGCAATAAACAAGCCCACATTTTCGGCTGCATAATCATTCCTCCGTCTGTTAAATATATAATTTCGGCAGCTTAGTCACCAAAAATATCCTTCTTCGCGTTGCCGAAAACGAACGCGTCATTGAGCAAATAATAATATCTCTTCGGCACGGTTGCTCCCCAGGGAGCCGTCATAAATCCGGTGACAAGATCGCTTGGCAGATACTTCTTGAACACCTTCATGGTGATTTTGGGATTCAGCTGAGACGCATAGGTGGATACGGTCGGTATCTGCTCGTAGCCCCATTCGTCAAGCAAACGGTAGCATTTCATATCCTCTCCGCGATCGAACGCCTCGGGGTGATCCCAGATCATGCGGTAAACAAAATTGGAGACCAGCACGTCCTTCGGGATATTGGCCCGAAAAGCCTCTGGGCCGCCAAATTCCTTGATGCCCTTATAATCGAGCCAAATCCAGGGGCGAACGCCGTGACGCAGGCAAACGTCAAACAAAAAGAGCGAATCCGCCGTCTTGCGATTGGGGGCACGAATAATGGAAACCGGCTGACCGCCCTGATTGGTCGGGTCCTCCTCCTCAAGACCGAGATGGAAGAAGGGGGGCGTATCAAAGAGCTCAATGGCCTCCTCAATGATTTCACGGCAGACCTGATTGTGTTTCTCGGTGCCGATCATATAAGCGTATTCGCCCAGCCACGCATTGTGTCCGGCTGAGAAATTGTACTTCGGAATCGGGGTCAGTCCAATCGAACGCAGGCGGGCAAGCTCCGCACGGAACTCCTCCTTGCTCCAGCTTCCCTCTACGGCAAGCTCGGGATGGCTGTCCAGACGAACGGCTTCTCCCATATCGATGAGCAGCGTGTTAATCCCACAGGTAGGGAGGAAATCGGTAACCTTGCGCCAAATCTCACGGTCACAATTAAGATAATCATGCCAGATCGGCTGCTCATCGTCGAGCTCACCCAGCCACGGCACCTCCATGCCCTTCTTGTACCACATATTTCTGCCCATATGAATCAGATAGGCCCACATTTTCGGCTGCATAAAAATTCTCCTTCCGTAAATACGAAAAAATCGTCAAGATAATCCGCATCGGATTCGGTTACATTTTAATCGATTCCGCACAAATATGCAATGCAATTTCTTCCCCATTTTCTGCACTATCTTCCCGAAGAAAGTCTATATCCGCCCCTTTTCGGAAAAGAATTTTCACGGCGGACGGTATACGCCGATTTTCGCACGCATCCTCTTGCTTTTTCCCGGTTTTGTGGTATAATAAAGATACCATTCACAAAAAAGGAGAAACACCTATGCTCGGAAAAACCACATGGATCGTTCCCGACGGCTATATGAGTGATACCAAAAACGGCAATTTCGTTTCTCACGAAGCGATTTGCGTGCTGAACCTGACTGAGGAGGACGCAGTCATCCACCTCGAATTTTTCTTTGAGGATAAGGATCCCGTCGGTGGCTTCGTCTGCACCTGTAAAGCAAAGCGAAGCAACCACATTCGCCTTGACAAGATCAAGAGCGAGGACGGGAAGACGGTTCCCTACAATACCCCCTATTCGGTTCTGCTTACCTCGAGCGTTCCCGTCATTGCACAGCACAGCCGCATGGACGTCTCTCAGCCTGAGATGACCCTGATGACCACGATCGCGTATTAAAGCATTTCACCCCCGACGGAGGCTCGTCCGTCGGGGGTGCCTTTTCATTTTGCGGGGAATGGCGATAGCAAGTTGTCCGTGCATTGCACGGTCAGCAGGGTTGCCGGGCAGCCTTGCAGGGTGGCAAAGCGAGTCGGAGGGAAGCTTTTCTCTTCCCCAACACCGTGCAATCAGCCGAAACGCTTGCCGTCTCGATAGGCGTCCTCCGCCTCCTTTGTATGTGCCTTTTTCTGCGCGAGCAGCCAGGTATACACCTCGGGATTCCGAAAGGTATCACTCCAGGCGTTGTGTGCATTTTCGGGATAGACGGTCAGTCTGGCTCGGCCGCCGCGCGTATTGACTGCGTTGACCATTCTGATCGATTCTTCCACGTTGACCGTCGGATCAAGCTGCCCGTGGAAGGCCCAGATCGGTACGTTTACCAACCGCGCCGCATTCCAATACATTCCTCCGCCGCAGATCGGAACGGCGGCCGCAAACAGCTCGGGCAGACTCATCGCCAGCTGCCAGGCCCCATATCCGCCCATGCTTGCCCCCATCAAATACACCCGCTCAGAATCAACGAAGGGGAGCTTCGCCATCTCGCAGGCAAATCTGCGCAGCTCTTCAAAGCAGTCAAACCAGGTATTGACCGAACAATGCGGCGCGGCAACGACGAACGGAAAATCCGCAAGCCCGGTCGTCAGCGGGAAAAAGACGTTATCCTGCAGCTTTGCTATCTGCTTTCCGCGTGTTCCGGCGCCGTGCAGAAACAGAATCAGCGGCCAGCGCTTTCCCGCGTCAAAATTGCGCGGATAACGAAGAATATACTGCATCGTTTCAAAAACCTTAATTTCGGATTTCATCGGGCTCTCCTTCTCTTATTCATTCTGCATTCATTATACCCCGCACGCTGCGGCAAGTCAAGTTTCAAATTCGATCATCTTTCCGCATTCCCTGCGTGCGGAGAGAAAGGGGCTGCCGAAAATACGGCAGCCCCATGGGAATGGTCGTAATTAAATCATGCGGATGAACAGACCGCCGACCACCGAGCGGCCGCGGAAATTGCGATAGGCAGCGGTGTCGGTAAAATACCAGTCGGTGAGCGGAACACGGTCGGTCGTCTCGTTGATCATGTTGACGATGGATTCGCAGACGCGCGCGAAGTAGGTCTCATCATCCCAGATCCGCGTCGACCACATCAGCCAGTCAATCTTGGTATAGGCCGCGCGGTTGTCGAGCGGAACACCGTAACGGTTGAACTTGGTCTCATAGAAAGCGATCTCACGCTGTTTGATCTCATCCGAGAAGAGACGGTAGCCAAGCAGATTATCCCATACGATATTGTATTTGAGACTCCAGCCATCCTCATCGCCAAAGGCAAGGCGGGTCGCGCCGTGTGCGGCCACGGCATCGGTCTCCCAGCGGCGGGCATAATCGGCGGCAATCCGGCTGTATTCGGCGTCACCTGCAAGCTCGCCGTATGCGGCAATGCCGAGGATCGCCTTGAGGCTGAGATTACAGTTGCGGGAGAGGTGTCCTGCGAAGTCATCGGTACAGAGCTGATTCTCGGGATCGTATCCGTACTTAACCAGATAATCGGCCCACTGCTTCATCAACGCGCTGTTCTCTCTGAAAAGCGAATCGTCGCCGCCCGAATATTTCTTGACCGCGGCAAGGCAGAGCAGCATATTGCCTGCTTCCTCAACCGGCATCTGCTGGGATACCTTATGCGCGCCGTATGATCTTCCGTTCGGGCCGCGCAGGTAAAGCGTCTCTATGCTGTACACCTGTCCGTTTGCACGCGGATACTGTCCGACGTCATGCGGCGTGAATTCGAAGGGCCATTCGGGTGACTGTGCGTAGCGGATAATGGGGCGAAGCATTCCCTTGACAAACTCGGGATTATAGCGCAAAAAGAGCGGGATGGACGGGTAGGTTACGTCAAGCGTACCGATACATCCGTTCGAATCGTTTTCCTTCGAAAGGAAGAGCAGATTGCCCTCCTCATCCTCGACCAGCTTATGCGCAGAAACGGCCTGGCGATAGGCCAGCGTGGTGATGTTGCGATAATCCTCACCGTATTTTCCCGCCTCCGCCATCAGAGCGGCATCAAACGCATCGCACGCCGCCTTAATTTCCCCATATTCGGTGATTGCCGCTTTGAGCATACCCTCAAAATCGGAGAAATATTTCGTATAATATTCGTTCAGCGGTTTACCGAAATAAGCGATGGGATTGATCTCATCGTACGCAAGCGTGATCACGCCCTCAAGTGCGGGTTTGATGGTCAAGAGATAGGGATGATCCACGTAAGGGCGGTAAGTCTGATTGATCGGCAGAGCTTCGAAGGCTTCCTGCTCAACAAATCTTCCCACCCGTGCATCGGGATCGCAGAGATGGAGCCATCCCCAGTCGATCATAACGTTGTCACCCGACTGCGCAAGCGGGGTCTGGCAGATGTTTCCGCAGGCAAGGGAGTAGGACGTTTTCTTGAACTGTACCGATTGCGTCGTCTTATCGATGCATGCACGGCTGCTGATGCCAAACACGAAGCGGATAGGCTTATCGCACTTGGGTGTGACCGCATAATGCACATAGCTCACCGGGCGGGCAAGAATATCCGGCCGATCAAGGAGGAGCGGCGTGGTAAAGGTCAATTGAACAGAAGCAAATTTATTTTCGAACGTATACGTCGTCGAGGTCGGGGTAAGTGTACAGTCGGTCTGATAGATGCGGCTATGGAGTGCGGTACCGGGAAGGTCAAACGCCCCCATGGAGTAAAAGGAGGAACCGACGTAGATACCGGCCAAAATCGGACAGGGTCTGCCCGACCAATGCTCGGTGGGGCCGCCGTAGAGGGCGTCGTCACACGACCAGATGGAGAAAAAGGGATCGACGGTGACCAGCGGTGTGGAAACGGGTCTGAATTTCATGGCAAAATCCTCCGAAATGATTGATTTTATTTCATTATACTGCTATAATAAAGATAAGACAATATGTAAAACAACGAAATAAATGAGGAAAACACGCGTGCACGAGGAAATCTATACCATCAATCAAAAAAGTGAAAACAAATCTCTGATCTGCTTTCGTCTTTGCGGAACGACCTTTCCCGACAAGCATTACCGCATTGTCCGCGAGCATTCAAGGGTTTCCTGCATCGAGTATATCGAGGAAGGAAGCGGAACGGTTCATCTTGACCGCAAAAGCTTTATCCCCGTTGAGGGGGACAGTTATTTTCTGCAGGCGGGCAAGGATCAGCATTATTATGCCGATTCCGAAACGCCCTGGAAAAAGCATTTCGTCAACATTTCGGGCAGTCTGGCCGAAAGGCTCACCGATGCTTACGGTCTGCGCGACGTCTCGCATTTCCGCGGACTGAATCTGCGGGACGAGCTGCTCCGCATCATTGCTCTGGCAAAGGAGACCCAGGAGGATCCCACTGCCGAAATGATCGGCATTCTTAATGCAATCTTTTTGAAAATGCGCAACCATATCCGTGGCGAGTCGGGGTATTCGGAGGTGGAGAAGCGCATGAAGGACTTTCTTAACACACAGGTCACGCAAAAATTCGATCTTTCCCTTTTGTGCAGTTATATCAACCGTTCCGAATCGCAGACCATTCGCATTTTCAAGCAGGCATACGGGGTTACGCCGTATCATTACGTGCTCCAAAAGAAAATCGGTCTGGCAGAAAAGCTGCTGGCCGACACAAACCTGACCACCAAGCAAATCAGCGAAAAGCTCTGCTTTTCGGACGAATACTATTTTTCCAATCTCTTCAAAAGAAAAATCGGCGTTCCGCCGATGAAATACCGCAAGCAGGTCCGTCACGATTAAACGGAAGCGGGGTACCGTGCCCACTCGCACGGTACCCCGCTTATTCATTTACCCAATTCGACAACGCGTCCCCACCGTCCGGGAATATGCAATTCCGCCACGGAGCGAG
The DNA here is from genome assembly GCA_045597265.1 of Eubacteriales bacterium. GTDB lineage: Bacteria > Bacillota > Clostridia > Oscillospirales > CAG-272 > SIG693. The sequence continues at coordinate 10,560 of JAZODX010000040.1, forward strand.
AGCTCTTTCCCTCCCTTTCGTGCCGGCTCGGTTGCTTCGGGCGACAAAACGGAAACTTGGCTTTGCCAAATTCCAACAGGCCGCAATTCTGCCCGGGGACGCATCAGGTAATTGGGACTTTTATTTTGCGCAAAGCGCTGAGAACCAGCGGAAGACGGCAAGTCCGTCGACCGTATCCTCTCTTGCCCGCTCAAGGCACATCCGCTCGGGATGGAACTGCACCCCGAATACCGGAAGCGAGCGATGCGCAAAGGCCTCTGCCGTTCCGTCGCAATCGGCGGCGGCATTCACGCGGATTCCCTCTCCCGGAATCCCGACTGCCTGGTGGTGATTGCTGTTTACCGAAAAATGCGCGCCGTAAAGGCTATGCAGAAAGCTTCCCTCCTCCGCAGTGATCGCGTGGACGGTATCCCCCTCTGCCATGTGCTGCGGAGTGGTCTCCAGATGCTGAATCAGCGTTCCACCGAACAGAACGTTGAGCAGCTGGTGTCCCCGACAGATACCGAGAATCGGCTTGCCCGTGCGAAGGAATGCGCGGGCAAGCGCGAGCTCACGCTCGTCGCGCAAAGGATCGATTTTGCGCGAGCCGTTCATTCCCTCCCCGTACCGCGCGGGATGAAGATCAACGCCGCCCGCAAAAACAAGCCCGTCGTAATCGACGCACTGCGCGGCGGAAAGGGGAGCGTCGGGCAGATAGGCTGCCTCAACCCTTGCACCCGCCCCCGCAAGGGCGGCAATATAATTGCGGCTGTCCGGTACACCGGATACGAAAATTTTCGGTTGCATAAGCGTCCCCCCCGATTCGTGCAATCTTTTCCCAGTATATGCAAAAGCCGAACGTCCCGACAAATTACTCAGCCTTCATTTTCTGCAGGTTGGCCGCATAGCACCATTTGCCGCCGATCAGACGGCCGAAGAAATACTTGCCCGACGCCGATTCGCACATGACGTAAAGTCGGCCGTCAAGCATAACGATCTCCTCCGACATCGGCGCAATTTTATACGCACCGACAAGCGACGGCGTATCCAGCACATAGAGCGGAACGCGCGTCCCCAACAGCTCAGCCTCCCCCGCCTGCTCGACAGACGCCGCCGCATAGGCGTAGAGATAAGAATGAGAAAGCCCGTAGGAGGTGGAGAGATAAATCCGTCCGTCGGCAAAGCACATTCCCTGCACCTTTTCCCGAATGGAATAGACGCAGAGCGGAGTCGGATCCACCCCGAATTCATGTGCGGAGGAGAACGAAAAAGCAGCGGCATAGGCACCGTGCGTCTCTCCGCCCGCCGTCGTTACCTGATGTGCATCGAGCGCGGGATATTCGGGCGGATAATAATATTCGCCGACGATAATCCGGTCTCCGTCCACCGTTACGAAGGAAGATCCGAGATAGTCGTCGTCCGAATGCTTGAAGGAAACCTTGCCGAGACGCAAAACACTCCCGCCATCCTCTGCGGCCAGCAGATCGCCATAGGCATAAACGTAAAGGCAGCGCCCCGAGCCGCCCGCGATATACACGTAGTCACCGTGCACCGCGATGCCGCCCGAATGCCCCGTGAATTCCTCCCCGTTTGCCTTGTGCAAGAGCACGCGCTTGACCTGCTCGCCGCTCGTGCGATTGACAAAATAAACGGGTGACGCCTCCTTCTCGGACGAATAACCCGAGATGAGGAAGAGATCGCGTGCTTCGTCATAGCAAAGCCCCTGCGGAACGAAATTCTCCTGCAGACCGGGAATGACAAACGCACGCTCGGACGCCGCATAATAATCGCTGACCGGCAGCATCATATAGCCGATGAAGCCAAGCACGGCAGTCAAGGCGAGCAAAAGAACTGCGCCGAAAAGCACGGCGGCAATTTTCCCGATTCGCCGCGCGGGAGATAAACTTTTCCTTGTCATATCTTTTCCTTTCTCTGCTCTTACGCCTCCGCGATGCGGCGGGCAAAGAGAATATCGTGATTGACGGTGGTATAGAAACGGTCGCGGATGCTGTCGTAATCGGCGCATCCCATGCCCATAATCCACATCAGCTTGGTGATGACTGCCTCAAAGGTCATGTCATAGGCCTCGATCAGATTGAAATCCTGCTTGACCTTCTTGCCAACCTCGTATACCGTCATATTGCTTCCCTCCTTGGCCGCCTGCGTGGTCATGACCACACATTTGCCGCAGCCTGCCCAGCGCTCCATTTCATCGTAAAAGGCATTCACCAGATTCTGCGGGATACCGCCGACGCCGAAGCTTTCAATCACGATGCAGTCGTAATGCGCAAATAAATAGGAAAGAATATCCGGCCGCATCCCGGGAATCAGCTTGAGGGGACAGATGCTCTCGCACATATCATAATAAAAGCGCACCCCACCCGTCAGCGGCGCTTCGTCAATATACCGCACAAGCATACCGTCCTGAATCACGGCGGTGAAGGGATAATTGAGGCTGGAGAAAGCGTTGAAGCTCTTGGTTCGCGCCTTGCGTGCCCGTGTGCCGACGATCACCTTGCCGTCAAAGACGATGCTCACGTTCTGCGAATCGGGATCGGAAGCGTAGATAAAGCTGTCGAGCAGGTTGGTTTTCGCATCGGTCACGTCCATATTGATCGGCTTCTGCGCGCCGGTAATTACGATGGGCTTGGGGGAATTCTGAATCATATAGGACAGCGCCGCCGCCGTATAGGCAAGGGTGTCGGTGCCGTGGCAGATGACAAAGCCGTCGTAATCGTCGTAGCTTTCCTCAATCGCTCTGACCATCATCCGCCAATGCTCAGGAGTTACGTTGGTGCTGTCGAGATGGCATACCTGCCGCGCATCAACCCGACAAATATCCCGAACGCCGGGAATATAAGCGAGAATTTCCTCGCCCGACAGCCCCGGGGCAAGCCCGTCGGCCGTTTTCATTGAGGCGATCGTTCCGCCCGTTGTGATCATTAATATGTTTGGAATCATAGTTTCTCCGTATATACGTCCGCGAGAAGCGGGCTTTTTCTTTTTCCCAATTCGACAAAGTATTCGCACAGTCCATGCACATATCATTTCGCCACAGGGTGGGGGTACTCCCGCCGTTCCGTGCGATTTCACCTGTTTCGGGCGGCGGGATACACGGCCCCGCCTGACAGAACAAACTGCATATCTGCGCGAAACACGTAGGGGAATTGGAGCGTTTTTCTTTATTATACCACACACCCGCCCTCTTTTCAAGGAAAAAGAAGAGGAGATGCACGCCGCCGGGCGCACATCCCCTCCGCCCGGAATCCCGGGCAACGGTTCAGCTTCGTTTATGAATTTTCTCAAGCAAGGTGATCAGCGGAACGGCAAGAACGAGTGCCAGCGTAAAATTTCCGATAGCGTGCGGAATATCGAAGGAGAGCCCCGACAGCCAGTAGGCAAGTGCCGTTTTCGGCCCGCCCGTAATCAGCCACGGAATCGCGGTCAGCGCACCGAAGGCAAAGCCGTATGCCCCCGAGAGCAGTGCCCAGCCAAGCGAAGCAAATGAATACCGCCGCAGCGATTGTCCCTCGCCGTCCCGACGCGGGACGAGCATCACAAGCCCCCAGAGGATAAACCAGACGTAGAGGTAGGACACCCACCATATGCCAAAGCCGTAGGTCAGCCCCTGCAGAAGGATGAAAACCCCGATGCCGGGCAAAGCCTGCCAGCGAAATACCCGTGTCCAGACGAGAATAAGCAGGGAGACCAGCTCAATATTGGGCAATCCGGCAAGCACCACCTGCGAGATATACAGCATCGCACCGAACATTGCGCCGAGCACCACCGCAAATAAGCGTCTTCCGCGCCGCGCCACGGGACTCAATAGCCTACCGTCAGCGTGATTTCAAACTTGTCGCCGTCGGCAATGGGGGTAGTATCCACACCGGTGAAGAGAGTCTCTCCGCCCTTCGTGAAGCACCACCATTCCTGATTGGCTTCGTTTATCGTCACGCCGTTTACCGTTTTGACGAAGAGACCGTACTCGCTCTCGTCCCCGGCAATCAGCTCTTTTTCCTCGAGCGCACCGCGGAGAAATTCCGCATCGGTGGTGAGGGTGTGGGTGGTGGTTGTACCGTCGGCAAGGACGATATCAACCGTGATGGTTTTCGTGCCCGTCTGTGTCTGCGCGTCTGCGCATCCCGTGCAAAGTGCCATAGCCGCGATCAGCACCGCAAGGAAGAGGAGCACGCAGGATCTCATGATCGGATTGCGTGTTTGCATAGGGTTTACCTTCCTTTGTATTGATTTTTCGCACAGGAGACACAGCAGCGGCAGAGCCGCTCCGACGATCCGCGGGGACTGTGTACTTGAGGAGCAAAGTCTTTCGGCTGAGGAAGATGACGATATCTCGTCCTGCTGTCTGCCGTCTTCCCATTCCCCGAGGAGAACAGTGACGGTGCGGCGTTCGCGGCGAACGTCGGGCAAACAGCGCAATTCCAACACGGCGACGGGTTCGCGGCGGATTCGCACCGCCTTCCTTTTTCTCCCGCCCTGCGCAAAGCATAGTATAGCACATCTCCCGCCCCTCGTCAAGAGGGAAGGCTATGCATTCGTTGCCGAGCGAAATGATGCGCACAATTAGCCTTCCTCCGATGAGGGCGGGTACACGCGCCACGAGGTTGCAAGCAACCTCTAAAGTAGCTCGCGAAGCGAGAGGGAAGGAGTGCGGCGGGATTGGGCGGTTTTGCAAGAGAGATATTCTGTCAGTGTATCCGTTTGTGCACGCTGCACTCCCTCAGTCACCTTCGGTGACAGCTCCCTCTCGGAGGGAGCCTATGCATATGTGTCACGTTCGGCACACAGGCGACTTACCTGTCGTCGGCGAAGATAACGTCAATCTTTCCGTTCGAGGTAACGGCGGAAAGCGAGCGTTCGCCGCTTCCCTTGTGGGTCGGCAGGGTCGATTTCGTCCCGCCCGACGAGGTGATCCGATAATCGGCAATCGAGCCGGGGAGCGATGCAGAGATAGATCCGTTAGAAGTTCTGAACACATAATTCTCCGCGGTGGAATCTCGGAGCACAATATGCCCATTGCAGCTTTTGAGTGAAAGATTAGTTTGCGCCGTAACATGTTCAACGCAAATTTTGGCGTTTGCGGTGACTCCGCTGAGCGTATCCACCGTCATATGCTCGGCGCAGATCGATCCGTTGGATGTGTGCAGTCCAAGAACGGTTTCAACGGTCATATGTTCTGCTTTCAAAACAGCATTTGATGTTTTCCCCCCACAAGCTTTTGCGGAAATGTGCGCAAAATACAGTGCACCATTAGCGGTCACCGCTTCAAGTTTTTCGGTTGCCGTTATATGCGACAGTGTCAACGCAGCGTTGCTTGTTTTCAAATTTGCAGTAGCACAGGAGATATGATCTGCGGTGAGCTTCGCATTAGAGGTCTTAATCTCAAGCTCGGGCAAATATTCCCCCGGCAAATAGAGCCGTGTGGGACGGCGGGAGACAAAATCAAAATGAAAGACGTGGAAAATCTCCTCTGCACGGTAGATCAGCACGCCTTCATCGCAGGATATCTCCGCACGTATCCAACGGCTGACGTCGTATTCAATGCGGATTTTTCCGTCCGCTGAGGGAAGAATCTCCACGGCGTTGTTCTGCTCGGTCAGGCGGATGATATGCGGACGCTGCTCGGTGGAAAAGCTCTTCGCTTCCGGTCGGTTCGATTTTCCCTGTTCGCTCTTCGTCTCGGCCGCTGCCTGCCCGCTCTGCTCGCGCACCTGCGCGAAAATCTCCTCGAGACGCCCGAGCGAATCAACGGCCTCTCCCTCGGTCATTCCCTCCTCAATACAATCGTCAATCTGTTCTGCAAAATAAGAAACCGCTCTCTCCCGCTCCTCTGCGGAAAGATCACGCAGTCCCTCCTCTAATTTTTTCAAAAAACCGGCTTTCGTCACTTTTTCTCGCTCCTCTCATTTTCATCCGTACCGCGGATATATGCATAAACCCGCATCGCTTCCTCCCATTCGTGCAGGAAGGCGTCAATTCTTTCCCGTCCCGCATCAGTAATGGCATAGTAACGGCGCAGACGGTTATTGTGCTCCTCGCTGTATACGGTCAGGCATCCTGCCGCCTCAAGACGGCGCAGAATGGGATAGAGGGTTGACTCGGTTACGGCAATTTGCCGTGAGACCTCGCGCACGATCCGATATCCGTAGGAATCCCCCTCCCGCAGAGCGGCCAGCACACAGTTTTCAAGTAAAGCACGGCGAAGCTGTGCGTCCATTTGCGCATCTCCTTTCCTTGATTTGCAATAATATTATATCACGCATAGTATTATGTGTCAAGGGGGCTGATAAAAAAAGTTGCCGCGCTTTTGCGCGGCAACCCATATTTTATATCACCATGATCAGTCAACGACGTCCTCAACGAGAACAACTGCTGCATCGGGAGCATTCTTGCCGATGGATGCGATACCGTTCTGGCAGTTTGCCTTGGTACCGTAGCCCTCACCGGAGAGAATAATCTGACCGTTCTTTGCACGGAGACGGAAGCGATATTCGCCTGCCTTGTCCACGTACATTTCGAACTTCGGGTGCTTTTCTTCAGCGTAACCTTCTACGGTCTGGTCTTCCACGTTAGCCACGGGAGCATTCTTCTGTACGCTGGCGATTCCCTTCTTACAAGCATCGTCGGAAGCATACACTTCAGAAGTAGCAATGACCTGACCATTGGTTGCCTTTAAATCGAACTTAACACCGGTATTGGTTTTACGAACTACAAACTTACCCATAAATGAACCTCCTACTATATCTGTTATTTGAATTATCAGACTTTTGTACATTGTATCGCATTTTGAGGAATTGCGCAAGGAGGAAATGGTGGTATAATAAAATGGTGTAAAGAAAATCAGACTGCAAGGAGGCGATCTTTTTGACAGATTTGAATATAAATCAGAGAGAACGATATCTGGCAATCGCAGCTTCCGCTGCGGGGAATACCATCTGGGGCTTCAGCTTTTTGTTCACGAAGGTGGCCATGAATACGACGACGCCGGACGTTCTCTTGTCCATACGTTTTATTATTGCAGTGGCGATTATGACTGTACTTGCGCTGACCGGAAAGATGCCCATTCATTTGAAAGGTAGAAATCTGAAGCCGGAGAGCTGGCTGGGGATCACGGAACTGGGCTATTTCTACTTTGAAACTTACGGTGTATATTACACCAATGCCACGTTCGCCGGTGAGGTCCTGAGCAACACTCCGGTGGTGACCATGGCT
>JAZODX010000041.1:0-8305 GCA_045597265.1 Eubacteriales bacterium
AATATACTCTCACGTTCTCCGTTATTCTTCTTCGTGATTATATCATATCTACGATGAAAAATCAAGGGATTTCCAATCATTCCATGAGCGAAAAAGACGAAGGGGGATCGTTCTTGACTGCACGATCCCCCTTCGGGTTTATTCACTTCTCTTGCGGCGGTCGAGCGCACGCTGAATGAGCTTTACTACCTCGATAATCGGAATCACCGAGAGTGCCAGCAGCATCGCAATGCCGTATTCAAGCAGAGAGATTTCGGTAAACTCAAAGATCTCACGCAGGAAGGGCACGTATACGACGAGCGTCGTCGCAACGAAGGAGGCAAGCATTGCACCCCAGAGGAACAGATTGTGCGTCTTCATCGAGAAGATCGATTTGCGGCGTGAGCGCATATTAAAGGAATGGAAAATTTCGGTCATCGAAAGTGCAAGGAATGCCATGGTCATACCATCGGGGCTGTCAACAAATTCCCATGCACCCGATTCAATATAGTGACCGACAAAATATGCCGTCACCGTAATAACGGCCGCCATCAGCCCCTGCAGGACAACGTCGAAGCCCATGCCGCCGGCAAAAATACCGTCCTTTGCATCACGCGGCTTTCGCTTCATGATATCCCGCTCACCCTTTTCCATACTGAGGGCAAGTGCCGGGAAGGTATCGGTGATCAGGTTGATAAAGAGCAGGTGAACAGGCTTGAGCAGCGTAAAGCCAACCATCGAGGAGAAGAAAATGGCCAAAACCTCGGCAAGGTTGGAGGAAAGCAGGAACTGAATAGACTTACGGATATTATCGTAAATCCGGCGGCCTTCCTCAATGGCAGAGACGATGGTCGCAAAGTTATCGTCGGCCAGAACCATGTCGGCAACGTTCTTGGTAACGTCAGTACCCGTAATGCCCATACCGACACCGATATCGGCATTCTTGATGGAGGGAGCGTCGTTGACGCCGTCGCCGGTCATGGCCGTAATCTTCCCTTTTGCACGCCATGCATTGACGATACGCACCTTGTGCTCGGGCTGAACGCGGGCATAAACCGAATATTTCTCGATATCATCAACAAACTGTTCATCTGAAATTTCATCAAGCTGTGCTCCGGTGATTGCCTGAGCGGGATCATCGATGATCCCCAACTGCATCGCAATCGCCACAGCCGTATCTCTGTGGTCACCCGTGATCATAATCGGGCGAATACCTGCCTCACGGCAGCGCTCGATAGCGGGCTTTACTTCGGGACGTACGGGATCAATCATACCGGTAAGTCCAATATAGCAAAGCTCCTGCTCAAGAACCTCGGAGGCATAATCGGCGGGTGCCTCGATCCAGATACGCTGTGCGGCGCAGAGAACGCGCAGTGCCTGATCTGCCATCGCTTTATTGGCCGCAAGAATTTCGGTGCGGGCATGATCGTCGAGCGCAACGATCTGTCCGTTTTTGTACATCGTCGTACAGCGCTTCAGCACCTCGTCAGGCGCACCCTTGGTAAACTGAATGAAGCCGCCTTCCTCGGTCTGATGGACGGTGGACATCATTTTACGCATAGAATCAAAGGGAGCCTCGCCGACACGGGGCATTGCCTGCTTGAGTGCGGGCTTGGGCATCTTCAGAGAAGCCGCATAATTAACGAGCGCACACTCGGTCGGCTCACCGACCGCTTCGCCGTTTTCATCCAGCTCAGCATCGGAGCAAAGTGCCATTGCACGGGCAAGAAGAACCTCGTCATCTCCGCTGTGATCCACGACGGTCATCTTATTCTGGGTCAGTGTACCCGTCTTATCCGAGCAGATAATCTGCGCACAGCCAAGCGTCTCCACGGCGGTCAGACGGCGGATCACGGCATTCCGCTTTGACATATTGGTCACGCCGATCGAAAGTACGATCGTTACGACGGCGGCAAGTCCCTCGGGAATTGCCGCAACCGCAAGACTGATGGCAATCATGAAGGTATCAATCAGATCGGTAAACTGCACGTTGGGCAGAAGTTTGAGAATATCAACGGCAAACACCACAACGCAGATTCCAAGGACAAGGAAGCTGAGAATCTTGCTGAGCTGATTAAGCTTGAGCTGAAGCGGTGTTTCGCCGTCCTCGGCTTTCGTCAGCGCATCGGCGATTTTACCCATTTCGGTCTGCATACCGGTATCGGTAACCACAGCCTTTCCGCGGCCGTAAACAACCGTGCTTCCCATGTAAACCATATTCTTACGGTCGCCCAGCGGAATATCCTTCCCTTCAGGCGCTTCAAGCGTGTCTACGTATTTCGTCACGGGGACCGACTCACCGGTCAGTGCGGCCTCCTCGATCTTGAGGCTTGCACACTCAATCAGACGCGCATCGGCAGGAACGGCATCACCGGCTTCAAGCACGATGATATCACCGGGCACAAGATCCTCGGAATGAACGGTCATCTGGTAACCGTCACGAATGACCTTTGAGGTTGCGGCGGCAATTTCCTGCAGGGCTTCGATTGCTTTTTCGGCCTTGCTTTCCTGGAAAACACCGAGAACAGCGTTGATGAGAACAACCGCCATAATGATGATAACATCAGCCATTCCCTCGCCTTCCGCGACACCGACTACGCCCGAAATGACTGCGGCAATGATCAAAATAATAATCATTGGGTCAGCCAGCTGGGAAAGGAAGCGCTGGAGAAGCGTGATTTTCTTCCCCTCGGCAAGCTTATTCTTTCCGTATCTCTCGGTTCGCGTCTGTACCTCAGTGCTGCTCAGACCGTTTGGCGTGCTTTCTTGTGCCGCCAGAACGTCCTCACATGATTTGAGATATTCTTTCATGAATTTCCCTCCAAATTATAATAAAAACAGACTCATATACAGTGATCTGCATATGAGTCTCATTCTTTCAAGATAAACCAGACGGTATCCCGTCATGTTTGTTGATTTATCTAACACGGTAATACCGTGCCGAATTACTCCCTCAGGATTTATATTATTATAGCACTCATTTATGAATTTTTTTTGTGCAAAATGGTAATATTTTGTTAATGAGACGAATTTTAATCGTCAGTAAATGCGTCCGTTTGACAGGAATCAAGCTTTGAATACATGATCATCTGACTGCGATAGAGACTGTAATTGCCTGACATCATATAGCTGACGCCGCAAACCAATCCAAAGAGTAAAATACCGTCTGCACCGAATAGCTCCAGGGCTAACAAAACTGAGGCTACAGGGCAGTTGACAACGCCGCAGAAAAGTGCAATCAGTCCGACTGCCGCGCCAATCCCTGCGTCAAGCCCAAGCCACGTGCCGGCAACGCAGCCGAACGTTGATCCGACAAAAAACGCAGGAACGATTTCTCCGCCTTTGTACCCGGAGGCAATCGTAATCGCGGTAAAGAGAAGCTTCATCAAAAATGCTTCCGAACGTGCATTCCCCTGCATAGCTCGCGTGATTACCTCCATCCCGGCACCGTTATAATCATCACTTCCGTCGATACAAGTCAAAGTAATCAACACAAGAGCGCCGATAATTACACGCAAATAAGCGTTCGGAAAAAGCTTCTTCATCGCACGGCAGAAGAAACGGATTACAACGCAAAAGAGAATACTGATCAGCGCACAAACCAAGGCAAGGAGAATTGTACGAAGAACCAAGCCCGCGGAGAGCGGTTCGGAAATATTTAGCGAAAATCTAACCGGTTCAATCCCCATCCAACCCGAAATGACATAAGCCAAAAGAGACGCCATCAGGCAAGGCACGAGGCCTGCATAATGCATAATACCGACTGTGGTTACTTCAAGAGCAAAAAAGGCAGCGGTCAGCGGTGTCCCGAACATAGCGGCAAAAACTGCGCTCATCCCCGACATCACGATCATATGTAAATCATCCCGATTAAGGTGAATCAGCTTACCGATCCGATAGCCGATACACCCACCCAGTTGGAGTGCAGCGCCTTCCCTGCCCGCCGATCCGCCGACAAGATGGGTAACCAGCGTTCCGATAAAGATCAGCGGCGCCATCATAAAAGGAATATCCTTTTCCTTACGCACCGATTCGAGAACCAAATTGGTATCCACCCCGCGATTGGCGTGAAACGTCCGATAAAGCCAGACAATGAGCAGGCCACCGATCGGCATCAAGTAAAGAATCCACGCATGCGATTCACGCGCTTGTGCCATATAATCGATCGAGATATGGAATATACTGCCAAGCAGACCGCCAATCAGGCCAATCACTGCGGATATAGCCGTCCACTTGAGAAAGGCCTTAGCGTACTGCCCGACGCGAGAAATTATCATTTTCATGCGATTCCCCCGGATCTTTCTTCAACATGAAAATGGGAAAACCCGAACACTTCGTCATGTTCGGATTTCCCATCTGTTCAAATTATTTTATCGACCGGTATCTTTTCCGGCTGCCTCAAGCTTAATCCGGCGACGCTGTTTGACTTCGTCAGACATAGGCTGAATATCGCCGGCAGCAGAAAGTGCCTGTCTGGTCAGAAGCGGACCAGCAATTTCATAAATCAGGACGGCAAAAAGGGTGATGTTGCGAATCAACTGCCCCTCAGCGCCCAGCTGCATTGCAACCGTGCACATACCGAGGGCGACGCCTGCCTGCGGGAACAAGGTAATGCCGAGATATTTGCAGATCGCAGGCGAGCATTTCGTCATTTTTGCGCTGACAAACGTACCGAAGTATTTACCGAGACAGCGGAACAGGATATATACGATGCCAATCACGACAATAGACCATTCTGCAAAAACGTTCAGCTCAAGCTCTGCACCGCTGATGACAAAAAAGATTGCAAAAAGCGGCGAGGTCCACTTGTCGGATGCTGCCATCAAGTCGTGAGAAAGCGGACAGATATTGCAGAAGATTGTGCCCAGCATCATACAGACAAGCAAGGAGGAAAAGCTGATATGTACAGGGCCCACATGGAAATCAAGCATAGAAAGTGCCGCAGTCAGGAATACAACTGCAATCGTCAGATTCAGACGATTGGTATTGGAGTTAAACAGTTTTTCCAGCTGTGTCAGCACCCAGCCCATGATTGCACCAAGGATAAGCGAGCATACGATTTCGACGAGGGGATTAACAATAATCGATACCATGTCAACCGAACCGCTGCCAAGCGTTCTGGCAATGCCGAAGGAGACGGCGAACACGATCAGACCGACGGCGTCGTCCAGCGCTACGATCGGGAGAAGAAGGTCGGTCAGCGGTCCTTTGGCCTTATACTGACGAACGACCATAAGGGTCGCGGCCGGTGCTGTAGCGGTTGCAATTGCACCAAGCGTCAGCATCTGTGCAACGGTGAGCGTTCCGTCGGGAAGAATAAAGATCAGACCGAGCAGAGCGAGATCGACCAAGAGCGTTGCGGCAAGAGCCTGCAGAATACCAATTACCAAAGCCTGCTTTCCCGTCTTTTTCAGATCCTCCAAACGGAATTCGTTACCAATCGAAAAAGCGATAAAACCAAGTGCAACCTCAGAAATCAAGGATAAAACGTGAACGGCATCCATACTCGGGAAACCAAGGCCTTCAATGCCGAGGGCACCGAGACAATACGGACCAATCAGCACACCGGCAATCAAATATGCAGTGACCGACGGCAACTTCAGCGGCTTAAAGGCTCTCGTCATCATAAGGCCGGCAAGAAGCGCAATTGAAACGGATAACAACGTTGCCATAATGAAAAACACTTCCTTTGAAAAATATCATAGCAAAAAACCCGCGAAAAAGCGACTTGTCAACACAAGTCGCTTTTCTTTGGGAAAAGCACAAACGTATTTACGCTATGCTTCCGGGCTTGGTGGGCCTTCAGGGACTCGAACCCGGGACCAACCGGTTATGAGCCGGTGGCTCTGACCAACTGAGCTAAAGGCCCATTACCGATATATTATACCGCAATCCCCATGGATTGTCAAGAGAAAAAGAAAAATAATCATGTCAAAGAAAGCAAAAAAACAGGCACCCACGCGATGTGGGTGCCTGCTGTTGCATCATATGGAAAACCGATTAGTCAACCAACTTGATGAGTGCCATCTCGGCTGCGTCGCCGCGACGGGGACCAAGCTTATAGATCTGCGTGTAACCACCGATACGCTCTGCGTACTTGGGTGCGATCTCATTGAACAGCTTGGAAACAACTTCTTCCTTGGTGATATATGCCAGCGCTGCGCGGCGGGAAGCAAGGGTGTTCTTCATACCAAGGGTGATCATCTGCTCTGCAATGCTGCGAACTTCCTTGGCGCGAGTGAGCGTGGTCTCAATAGAACCATTGTCAAGTGAATAGGTTACCATGCCTCTGAACATCGCCTGTCTGTGCGCGGTCGGTCTGCCGAGTTTTCTGGTTCCGGGCATTTTAATTCCCTCCTTCTGCTGTAGTTAAATTACGAATTAGCCTGCATTTACGGATAAGACAAACGTGGCGTCTGTCTTACTCTTCCTCTCTCTTGAGGTCGAGACCGAGCGAATGCAGTTTGAAAATGACTTCTTCAAGCGATTTCTTACCGAGGTTACGAACCTTAATCATGTCCTCCTCGGTGCGATTGGTCAGATCTTCTACCGTGTCAATGCCTGCGCGCTTCAAGCAGTTGAAGCTGCGGACAGACATGTCAAGTTCCTCAATGGTCATCTCAAGGACCTTTTCCTTCATGGTCTCTTCGCGTTCGACCAAAATCTCTGCCTTCTTTGCTTCATCGGACAAATCCACAAACAAGTTGAGATGCTCGTTGAGAATCTTGGCGCCAAGAGAAATCGCTTCCTTCGCCGAGATGGTTCCGTTGGTCAGAACCTCCAGCGTGAGCTTGTCGTAGTCTGTAATATTACCGACACGCGTGTTTTCTACTGTGTAGTTTACGTTGTAAACCGGCGTGTAGATCGAGTCGGTAAAAATAGTACCAAGCGGTGCGGAGGTGTTGTTTCCGAGCGCGGCATTATAGAGCTGCTTATTTCTCTCCTGCGAGACGTATCCGCGTCCGCTGTCGAAGGTCAGTTCCATAAAGAAACGCGCATTTTCACCGAGCGTGGCAAGGTGATGTTCGGGGTTAAGAATCTCGATATCAGCATCCTGCTTGATATCGCCGGCAGTGACGTCGCAGGGACCGGTCATATCAATGATCACAGTCTTGGGCGCGTTGCCGTGCATCTTCGCCGTAATTCCCTTTACGTTAAGAACGATTTCGGTAATGTCCTCTTTCACACCGTTAACGGTCGAAAACTCATGGAGCACTCCGTCGATCTTAATACTGGTTACAGCGACACCGGGCAGAGAGCTGAGCAATACGCGGCGAAGCGAGTTGCCAAGCGTAATGCCATAGCCTCTTTCCAGAGGTTCAACGATAAACTTACCGCTTTTCCCGTCATCACTCAAATTAACAGTCGAGATATTAGGCTTCTCGATTCCAATCATTCCAAATAACCCTCCTTAAAAATATTGTGGTTCTTCTGTGCGGCTCGCAAGCATCCTCCCCTACTGTGCGGGCAGGCCCAAGCCGCCGGGTTACAGTGTATTTTACGCACACAGAAAACGGTGTACGCAGGAGAGGATTACTTGGAATAGTGCTCGACGATCAGCTGCTCGTCGAACGGGAAGTCGATGTCTTCACGAACAGGGAGAGCAACGACCTTTGCCTTGAGGTTTTCCTTGTCCACTTCGAGCCACTTCGGGTTCAGTCTGGAGCTCATAGCCTCGGCAAGAGCCTTGATCTTAGCGGAGTCGCGACTGCTTTCCTTAACTGCAACAACATCACCGGCCTTAACGAGCAGGGAGGGAATGTCTACCTTGTTGCCGTTGAGAGTGAAGTGACCGTGACGAACGAGCTGGCGAGCTTCCTTGCGGCTCTCTGCCATACCCATACGATATACGACGTTGTCCAGACGGCGCTCAAGCAGGCTGAGCAGGTTCTCACCGGTCATACCCTCTACGCGCTCTGCCTCGTTGTAGTAGTTCTTGAACTGCTTCTCGAGGACACCGTAATATCTTCTGGTCTTCATCTTCTCGCGATGGTGAATACCGTATTCCTTCATCTTCTTGTTTGCTGCGCCGTGCTGGCCGGGAGCCGAAGAGCGGCGGTCAAATGCACATTTACCGGAGGTGCAGCGATCGCCCTTCAGAAAGAGCTTAGTGCCTTCTCTGCGGCAGAGCTTGCAAACAGGACCGTTATACTGAGCCATAATTTGTTTCCTCCTTTTGGATTAAACGCGGCGGCGCTTAGGCGGGCGGCAGCCGTTGTGGGGGATGGGGGTAACGTCCTTGATCAGCGTGATCTGCAGACCAACGGTCTCCAGTGCGCGGATTGCGGACTCACGGCCGGAGCCGGGACCCTTCACGAATACTTCA
>JAZODX010000042.1:0-3009 GCA_045597265.1 Eubacteriales bacterium
GTTTCGGTCAATGTTGCAGGCAACGAGAAGCAGAAGGATCAGTGGCATCTCGACAGCTGCGGTGTGCAGAAGGCATGGAAGAAGATTACCAACGACAAGAAGAATCCGGGCGGTGACCCCGGCGTGATCGTTGCCGTTATCGATACCGGTGTCGACTATGACCACGAGGACCTCAAGAACAATATGTGGACCAACCCGGGCGAGATCCCCGGCGACGGTATTGACAACGACGGCAACGGTTACGTGGATGACTACTACGGTGTCGATATCGTGGCAAAGCGCGGCAACGGTGACGACGATCACGGCCACGGTACCCACGTTGCGGGCATCATTGCCGCCGCCAACAATAAGGTTGGCGTGGTCGGCCTTGCCTATAACACCACTGTTATGGCGATCAAGGCCGGTCAGGCAAGCGGCTATTTCCTGCAGACCGATATCTGCCTTGCCATTGACTATGCAAGAGAGAACGGCGCCGATGTCATCAACATGTCCTTCGGCGGTATCGCCGCAACCATCGCCGTGCAGGATGCCCTTGAGGCGGCATATACGAACAGCGTTCTGGTTGCCGCCGCGGGTAACGACGGCAAACCCAACGAGGAGCGCTACCCCGGTGACCCCTATGTTAAGCCCTCTTATCCCGCTGCATACAGCTTCGTGTTGGGTGTCATGAGTATCGACGACTACGGCGTGGAGTCCTCTTTTACCAACTATGACGTCAAGGCATATAACTCGGTGGAATATGAGCTGTATGCCCCCGGTAATGCCATCACCAGTACCATCCCGAACGATAAGTATGCGACCTGGAACGGTACCTCCATGGCGGCACCCATTGTCTCGGCCATGGCGGCCATCCTCCGCAGTGTGTATGACGATCCCGATGCTTATCCCACCAAGTTTATCTACGGCCAGCTGGCATCTACCTCGGAGCGCAGTGCGGAATGTATCGATCCCGAAAACCATATGCATCAGTCGGAGCTTCCCCGTATCGCCAACCTCTACGATGCACTGACCAAGCTGCCGAAGCCTGAGGTTACGGTCAGCGAATATGCTACCTTTGATTCGACCTCGGTGAACTCTGCCAACAATGCAGACGGCACGCTCGATGCGGGCGAGACGATTGTGCTCGGCTTCGAGCTGCGCAACCGCTGGGGCATGAGCGAGAACACCGTTGTGACAATTGACGCACTTTCGCAGGCTGATATCCCCAATCCCTACGTTTCCTTCTCTGCCGACGGTATCAGCTTTGGCGCATCTGCCTCGCTCAATTACGGCAGCGTGGGCACCTATTCCACGCAGGACTGCGGAAAGATCATGGACGGCCTCCTCTTCACCGGCTGGGAGAATCCCTTCTATCTCAAAATTGCGAAGAACGCTCCCAATGAAACCATCCTGATTCTCAACGTGACCGTCACCTGCGAAAATGCCCTCGACGAGGAGGACAACACCACCTATACCGCCACAACGAAGATCGAGCTGGTTGTCAAAAACGGCGTTGTTCTGCCGCAGGTCATCTCCTCGGATATGGTCCTCACCAAGGATAACTACTACATCATCCCCAACTCTACGGTTATCGAGGAGGGAGTCACCGTCACCGTCACCGAGGGTACGAGCATCCAGTTCTGGACGAGCGATTCCACCGACCCCTATGCCGACCAGTATATGGCAAGCCTTGTCGTCGAGGGTAAGCTCAACTGCATCGGTACCGAGGAAGAGCCGGTCAAGATTTTCCCGAGTGATCTCATGGGAGATTACGTCGTAGATATTTACGAGAGCGGAAACGGCGAGATCAATTATACCTATACGCAGCTGACCAATCTTTGTTCGTCTTATGCGGGCTCGGCTCACCACACCTTCACCCTTGCCGAGAACTGCGAATTTACGCGCAATTATAAGTCGCATTTGTACTACAGAAAACTTTCGAGCGGGCAGGTCGTGACAAACAATGCCTCTTCTCCCAAGTTATACGGCGGTAAAGCGATAGACTGTGCTTTCTATAAGCTGGGTGGAGAGGCCTCCTACTCAACATATGCGCAAACCATTCAAGTAAACTGCGAATCGTGTATCTTCGTAGACAGCTATATTTCTTTTTCCGATGAACATTCCTATAATAATTGTGTGTTCCTTGGCAACAATAATTATTGGGATAGTGAGACAAAGGGCGGTACAAGTACGTTGCAGCCGATGTCTTTCCCAACGCTCAAGATAAACAAGGCTGTGCGTAATCCCCAAACGGGTGTGACCTATCTGGAACTGAATTTTGATCAGACTGCTTTTTACTGGAATTTGAATGGCAAGGGAATGAAGCTGTTAAAGAAACTGGCGGCTTATCTTGGCGGTACGCCGGCTTATATCGAAAGCCTCGAGGAGCTTGCTTTCTTTGCCGAAGCAGACCTTGCCGGCATTGTCGGCGCAGAGATAAAGAACGGCAGATTTGTTTGGCTCAACGGCGAGGAGCTGATCGATTTCGGAACGGTTCTTCGTCCGAACAATTCGACAGATCTTCTCGCTGCGCACTATGGCATGATTTCATGTGTAACAAACTCGGGTACTATTTATTCTAAAACAGCCATCATCGAGATTCCCGATCGTGTTTTTGTCGAATCGATCACTTTGTCCGAGAGCAGCACGTCGATGGATACCTCGGGAAGCTATCAGCTCCTCCCGCAGATTTATCCCGCCGTGGCTGCCATGCTGCCGCTTAGCTATTATTCGAGCAACACGGCGGTCGCAACCGTCAATGCAAGCGGTATGATCACGCCCGTATCGATCGGCACGGCAACCATCTACGTTTACTCGTATGATATGCAGGTCTACACCACCTTTACCGTCCATGTCAAGGACGAGGTGAAGGCAACCGGCGTCACCGCTCCCGAGCAGCTGCAGATCAATATCGGCGAGACCATGCCCCTCGGCGCATCTGTTTGCCCGGCGAACAGCACCAAGCAGCTTACCTACGTCAGCAGCAATCCCGCTGTTGCCACGGTAGATGCGCAGGGGAATATCACCGCA
>JAZODX010000043.1:0-3101 GCA_045597265.1 Eubacteriales bacterium
ATTATCCGGCATATTCGCTCTCCTCTGTGCAAATTGCCAGACCGAAATCCGGCTACTGATCTATTATACCACAAAAAGGGAGTTATTGTCAACGGATTTGCCCTTCTTTTTCAAAAAAAGTTTAGCTTGATAAACAATGACGAAAAATGAATCTTGATTTCTTTTTTCTGGCGCGTAATTTTGCGTTTTTAGGGTATATTTGGGGGTGAATGGGCAAAAAATGCAGGAGATGCAAAAAAATCCGTCATTATTTCGGAATTCTATTGCTTTTTTCGCAAAAATGCGGTATAATAAACCAAATATGTTTTTTAGGGGGATTTTGCAATGATCAAGGATATGTACGCCCGTCTTGCCGAGTTTGACCCGGCCGTTGCCGATGCCATCCGTGCCGAATACGACCGTCAGCAGAACGGCATTGAGTTGATTGCATCCGAGAACTTTGTTTCCGAGGCGGTTCTGCTTGCCGCCGGTTCGATTATGACCAACAAATATGCCGAGGGTTATCCCGCAAAGCGTTACTACGGCGGATGTGCTTGCGTGGACGTAGCGGAGAATCTGGCCATCGAGCGCGCCAAGCAGCTGTTTGGCGCCAATTACGCAAACGTTCAGCCGCACAGCGGTGCACAGGCAAATACTGCCGTTTACGTTGCACTTCTTCAGCCCGGTGACACGGTAATGGGCATGAGTCTGGCACACGGCGGACATCTGACCCACGGCAGTCCGGTGAATATGTCGGGTCTCTACTTCAACTTCGTTCCTTACGGCGTTGACGACGAGACGCATCGCATTGACTACGATAAGTTCGAGCAGCAGGCACACGAGGTCAAGCCCAAGCTGATCGTTGCCGGTGCATCGGCTTATCCCCGCGTGATCGACTTTGCGCGCATGGCCAAGGTTGCCCATGACGTCGGCGCTTATCTGATGGTTGACATGGCACATATCGCAGGCCTCGTTGCCGCAGGAGAGCATCCCTCGCCCGTCCCCTACGCCGATATCGTAACGACGACGACGCATAAGACGCTGCGCGGCCCGCGCGGCGGTCTGATTCTCGCCCGTGACGAGGAAAAGTTCGGCAAGCTGCTCAACAAGGGCATTTTCCCCGGCACGCAGGGCGGCCCGCTGATGCATATCATTGCTGCCAAGGCCGTTTGCTTCGGGGAGGCGCTGAAGCCCGAGTTCAAGGCTTATCAGCACAGAATCGTGGAGAACGCGCGCGTTCTTGCCGACAGTCTCTTAGCCGAGGGCTTCGACCTCGTTTCGGGCGGTACCGATAACCACCTCGCCCTCCTCGACCTGCGCCCCGTGGGGCTTACCGGTAAGGAGTTTGAGCGCCGCCTTGATGAGGTGCATATCACCGTAAATAAGAACGCTATTCCCAACGATCCGCAGTCGCCCTTCATCACCAGCGGCGTTCGCGTCGGCACGCCCGCCGTTACCACTCGCGGTCTTGGTACCGAGGAAATGCGTACCATCGCGCGTCTCTTCAAGCGCACCGCAGTTGCCTTTGAGGAAGAGGCTGATGCCATCCGCGCTGAGGTGGCAGAGCTTTGCCGCAAGTTCCCGCTTTATGAGTGAGCGTGTATGGGGCGCTGCTCCATGCCCCGGTAAAGGTGCTTTTGAAAAAAGCACCTTTACCATCCGCTAAAACTTTCCGGCGCGCAGGTGGCGGAACGGTGCGTGATTTGCTCATGCGCATCGGAGGCAGGCGCGGTGAGGGCGCCGACCGGTCACCTGACAAGTTACATAGGAAAGGGCTTCCGGCTCGCCGCATTGCGACGAGGCACGGAAGCCATTTCAATTTATACGTGTTGGAAGAGTTTCGCGGGAGAGTGGTGAATTCGCTTCGGCGAGGCCGAAGCGAAGAGGAGAGCGGGTACCTTTTTCAAAAGGCACCCGCTCTCCTTCCGTTTAGTTCTTTCCCCGCAGCTCAACGCGGCGGATTTTGCCGCTGATGGTTTTGGGCAGCTCGTCGAGAAATTCGACGATGCGGGGATATTTGTAGGGAGCGGTATGTTCCTTGACGTAGGTCTGGATTTCTTTTTTGAGGGAATCAGAGCCCTCGGTTCCCTTGACGAGAACGATGGAGGCCTTGACGACCTGTCCACGGATGGGATCGGGTGCGGCGGTAACGGCACACTCGAGGACGTAGGGAAGCTCCATGATGACGCTCTCGATCTCGAAGGGACCGATGCGGTAACCGGAGGATTTGATGAGGTCGTCGGTGCGTCCGACGTAGTGGAAGTATCCGTCCTCGTCGCGCCACGCGGTGTCACCCGTGTGGTAGAGCCCGTCGTGCCATGCCTCGCGGGTGTGTGCCTCGTCACGGTAGTAGCCGAGATAGAGGCCGCAGGGAACCTCGCGGTCGGTATGGATGACGATCTCGCCCGTTTCGCCCACGCCGACCGGCTTGCCGTCGGGGTCGACGATATCCACATCGTAAAGGGGGCTGGGCTTGCCCATTGAGCCGGGCTTGGGGGTCATACCGATAAAGTTGGCAATGGCGAGGGTGGTTTCGGTTTGGCCGAAGCCCTCCATCAGGGAAAGGCCGGTTGCCTTCTTGAACTGCTCGTAAACCTCGGGATTGAGCGCCTCACCGGCGATGGTGGCGTGCTCAAGTGAGGAGAGATCGTATTTATCGAGCGACTCCTTGATGAAGAAGCGGTACATGTTCGGAGGAGCGCAGAAGGTGGTGATATTATACTGTGCGAAGAGGGGCAGGATATCGGCGGCGTTGAAGCGGTCGAAATCGTAGGTGAACACGGCGGTCTCGCAGAGCCACTGACCGTAGAACTTGCCCCAGAGCGCCTTACCCCAGCCGGTGTCCGAAATGGTAAAGTGCAGGCCGTCGGGATTCACGTTATGCCAGTAACGGGCGGTCAGATAGTGGCCGAGCGCGTATTTGTGCGCGTGTACGGCAATCTTGGGGTATCCGGTCGTGCCGGAGGTGAAGAACATGATGGCGGGATCGTTTCCGCCGACGTCGACGCGGTCAAGGTGACCGGAGTAGCGGGGAAGCTCGGCATCGAAATCGTGCCAGCCCTCTCTTGCGGGACCGACAAGCACGCGGGTGAGCACGGTCGGGGATTCGGGAAGGGCCGCCT
>JAZODX010000044.1:0-12959 GCA_045597265.1 Eubacteriales bacterium
TCGCGGGCGGCAATCAGCTTCGAGGGAGACATCAGCACCATGGAATACGCGCCCTCGATCGCCTCCATTGCACCGCATACGGCGTCCTCAATCGAGGGGGCCGTGAGACGGCAGCGCGTAATCTCGTACATAATGACTTCCACGTCGCTTGTGGTATGAAAAATGGCGCCGCTGAGTTCAAGCTGCTCGCGCAGAGCAACGGCGTTTGTGATACAGCCGTTATGCGCAACCGCAAGACAGCCCTTTACGTGGTTTGCAACCAGAGGCTGAGCGTTTTCTCTTCCCTTCGTCCCTGCATCGCCGTAGCGGACGTGGCCGACAGCCATCGTGCCGTTCCCCAGCTTTCTCAGCACCGATTCGCTGAACACGTCGTTCACCAAACCCTCGTCCTTATAGGCGTGAATCAGGCCGTCGTCATTGACAGCAATACCGCAGCTTTCCTGACCGCGGTGCTGCAGGGCATACAGCCCGTAATACGTAGCGGAAACGACGTTAATCGACGAATCTCCGCCGGTGTGAATACCGAATACGCCGCACTCCTCATGCGGCTTATCGGCTTGATAGATACTCATGGTTATCCCCTCCTGTGGAAAAATGCGTAGCCGCCCGCCAAGACGGAACAAACAGCGCGAGTGTCCGTTCCCTCAACGCGGTAAAAAGCGACGGAATAAAGGAAAACCGCCAAACTCATGCAGCCATCCCATAAGCGGAGGCAACAGATTTTGACGGTTCGGTAAAGGACGCAGATATAGCGCGGGAAAGCAGAGAAGCCTTGCGGCGATGAATACATTCGGAAATCGGCCAAAACATTTTCATGCACATACTCCCCTCTCCACGTATCGGAGCAACCAAAAAATGCGCACCGGTCAATCGGCGCGCAATAACGCAAATAACGCTACCGACCCAAATCGGTAACGCCGCTTTGCCTCTCGCGCAGGCATTTTCGGGTATTCCCCTATTTATACAATAGTTTACCACATTCGCCCAAGCATTGCAAGTCTTTTTTCAAAAATCGTCTCTTCTCCCAATTTCCTCCGGCTCACTTTCCCTTTTATGGAGGAAAAACGACAAAAAGCCGCCGTGCGGGGGATTTCCCGCACGGCGGTTTCTATTCCTCTTTTTTTACCTCAAATTACCGTCTGCCGCGGAAATCGTCACGGCGCTTGGGCTTTCTGAGCATCGACATGATGTCGTCGAATTCATCGTCCGAAATGACCGAATCGGTACTGTCCCCGCGCGAGCTGAAGATCGGCTCTTCCACGAGATCGGTCTCCTCCATCGGTGCGGGAGTGCTCTGCTGAGCGGGTGCGGTCTGCGCACTCGGAGAGAGCGGGAGCTCACGGCGCGGAATGCGCTGCTCGGCCACGGGCTGTGCTGCCTGTGCAGCCTTCTCGGGTTCTGCCTTCTTCTCTGCCGGCTTATTCTTCTCGGCCAGACGCTGTGCCTTAACCGAGGGCGTTCCGTCCTTCTTCTCGAATCCGGTTGCAATCAGCGTAACCTTGATGGTGTCCTCAAGCTCGGGATCGAATGCAGCACCCCAGATAACCGTTGCATCGGGATGTGCTTCCTGCGCAATCAGGCTGGAGCAGAGCTCAACGTCCTCAAGGCCGATATCGCGGGAGGCCGTGATGCTGACCAGAATACCGCGGGCACCCTCGATGGAGGTTTCCATCAGCGGGCTGGTAATTGCCTCGCGTGCGGCTTGCTCGGCCTTATCCTTGCCCTCACCCTTACCGACACCCATATGGGCAAAGCCGCCGTCCTTCATGATAGCGGAAACGTCTGCAAAGTCAAGGTTGATAAAGCCGGTTACGTTAATCAGCTCGGAAATGCTCTGTACGCCGCGGCGAAGTACGTCATCAGCGTATTCAAAAGCATTGGCCAGTGTGATACGGTTGTCGGAGATAAGCTTGAGACGCTCGTTAGGAATGATTACCAGCGAGTCTACGTAATCCTCAAGATTGGTAATACCTGCCTCAGCCTGCTCCATACGGCGTCTGCCCTCAAAGGCAAAGGGCTTGGTGACGATACCAACCGTCAGAATTCCCATTTCCTTCGCAATGCGGGCAACGATGGGAGCCGCACCCGTACCGGTACCGCCGCCCATACCTGCCGTAATGAAAACCATATCGGTTCCGGCAAGAACAGCTTTGATATCCTCGAGATTTTCTTCGGCAGCGCGTGCGCCGATTTCGGGGTTAGCACCTGCACCGTGTCCCTTGGTGATCTTTTCACCGATCACAACCTGGTTGGGGGAATTGGAGCTGCGAAGTGCCTGGATATCGGTGTTGATCGAAATGAATTCAACACCGCGGATATTGGTTTCAATCATGCGGTTGACTGCATTATTACCGCCGCCGCCTACACCTACGACCTTAATGCTTACGCCGCTGTCACAGCTATCATCATGTTCAAACGTCATTGTGAATTTCCTCCCGATTTATATAATCTGCATTTTTCTGATGAATCCATAAGGTATTTGCAATTGGTCTATAGTATACCTACTTTATATGATATACGAAATTTCGTGATTTTGCAATACCTTTTACAAAATTTCATAAAATTTTACCGTTTTTTTTGTTCTAACTCCGCCAAAGTCGGGTATAATCGGTCTGCTTGTCCAAAATCACGCTTCCCTCCGTGGGATCGGAAAGATCAATAAAGGCACCGCTGTTCGCACCGAACAGCTCGTCCTCGAGAATCTTTTCACCAAGCTCGAGCTTGAGCGAAATATCCCGACTGTCCCCCAGTGTCAGCGCATAGCTGCCGCGCACGATCATACGAACGTCAAACCGACTCTCCACGCGAAGCAGATCGGTGCTCGCCCAGAGTGGGCTTGCGTAATGATCACTGAGCAGAGCGGTGATATAGGACGGATCGATCGGCTCGACGAAGCTCAGTCTCTGTCCGACCACGGCCGAGCGTACCTCGGGCAGAATAATCGGCACGAGTCCACGGGCGGAAAAGCCTTCTTCATCGGCGCTTTCCTCAAGAACCGCAAGATCGGTGGACACGGCGAACCATTCACCGCCGACGGCAATATAGTACGCGGCCTCGCGCGGTGTGCAGATAATCGCAAGCGTATCCGGCAGACGGTACTCAATCCGAACGGAAGCAAGATAGGGATGCGCACGCAGGATTTTCGCCTCCAGCGCATCGCCGTCTATGGCATACAGCCTGTCCCCGGCACGAAGACCGGAGGACAGTACAACCGACTCGTCGGTCACCGTCTTGCTGACGTCAGCCGGCCATTCGACCGTCACGGTATGCAGCTTGAGCATTGCCGCAAACACGCCGACCACAAGTGAGAAGAGCGCGGCAGCAATCATCAGCAGCAAAAGCACGAGCATCGCCGTGCCGAACCGCGATCGGCGGCGGGGAGCAGTGTTTTTTTCTATGGAAGAAGCGCCCCCTGCCGACGCTTTCGACGGACGTGCAGAGGGATCGCCGCGGCGCGGCGGCGAATGCGGGCGGCTTCGCGAGTAAGGGGTTTCACGGGCTGCCGTCATGTACAACACCTTTGACTTCCCTGCGGGAAGCCTCCTTTCTTCGGAATCGGAATTTTCTTAAGCTTTACGTACACGGGCGAAGATCGGTCTCCGCTCATTTCCATCGGGACGGACGCGACTTGACCAATCGGCAGATTTCTTCATAAATAACCCGATTTGCATCGCTTCGGGCGAAAGAAGAAATTGCTTCCTCCATCCCGCCGCGGCGGGCGTCATCCTCAAGCAAGGCAGAAACCTCGCGCAGAACACGCTCAGCATCCAGATTTTTTTCTTCGATCAGCAATGCCGCACCGGCATCGGCGAGCACCTTTGCGTTTTTATACTGGTGGTTTGCCGTTACGTAAGGAGACGGAATCAGCAGACAAGCCTTGCGCTGGACGGCCAGCTCGGAGAGGGTCATGGCACCGGCACGGTTCACCACCAGGTCGGCCGCTGCCATCTGTACGGGCATATCGTAAATATATTCGACCAAACGCAGGTTATCCTTCCCCTCGAGGCCGTATGCGGCAAACTTTTCCTTTGCCGCCGCATATTCAAGCGATCCCGTCGCGTGCACGTGAAGCACGTCGGGATGGGAAAGACCGTAGTCGCGCATCAGCGCAAGCATAGCGTCGTTGATCGGCTCGGCACCAAGTGAGCCGCCGCAGGAAAGGATCATACGGCGATAGCTGCCGATCCCGAGCTTTTCGCGGGCAGCCTCACGGCTCAGATTGCCAAACTCCCCGCGCAGAGGATTACCGACCACCATCAGCTTTTCCCGTGCATCCAGATGCGAACCGCTCTCGCTGAAATTGAGCATAATACGATCAACGTAGGACTGCAGGCGGCGTACGGTCACACCGGGAATCGCATTGGATTCATGAACCGCCGTGGGGATTCCCATCCGTGCGGCCGCGACGAGAACGGGCCAGCAGGCGTATCCCCCCGTGCCGACGACGACGTCGGGGCGAAGCTCTTCGATGAGCCGTTTGGCGCGGATCGGTGACACGAAGGCCAGCCACGCCGCACGGAGATTGGCCGGGGAGAGCGAGCGGCGAAAGCCGCGCACCTCCACGTGATAGAGCGGATAGCCCGCTGCGGGAACAAGCTTATTTTCAATGCCGCGCGAGGTGCCGACGAAAGCAATCTCGGCGTCGGGTTGATTCTGTTTTATGGTATTAGCGATGGCAATGGCGGGATTGACGTGCCCGCCCGTTCCGCCGCCTGTCATCAGCACACGCATAAACGGTTCCTTTCGATCAGGTGCGTTTTTGATAAGAATAACGGGAAATGGACAAAACGATTCCCATCTCCACCATGATAATCAGCAGGGACGTACCGCCCGAGCTGAAGAAGGGGAGCGAAATACCCGTATTCGGAATAATTGCCGTCACCACGCAAATATTCAGCAATGCCTGAAGGGTGACCTGTGTGACGATTCCGAAAACGACGAGAGAGGAATAGAGATCGGGAGCATTGCGGGCAATAATATATCCCCGCCAGGCAAACGCGAGGAAAAGGGCCATCACGCCGATGGCGCCGATGAAGCCGAGCTCCTCACAGATAATGGAAAAGATAAAGTCGTTTTGCGGCTGGGAAACGAAGCCGTATTTCTGGAAGCTGTTGCCGAGTCCGACGCCGAAGAGTCCGCCCGAGCCGATTGCGTAGAGCCCCTGCAAATTCTGATAGGCCTGATTTTGTGCAATTTCTCTCGGAATTTCCTCAGGTGCGAAAAGAACCATTTTCCAGATATCCACGCGCGTCTGTCCGTATCCCGATACGAAAATCAGGAAATATCCCGCAACGGCAAGCAGAATGCCGACGGCAATCAGATACCGCACCCGTACCCGTCCGACGAACATCATGCACACCCCGATTGCGCCGATAATCAGCGTACCGGAAATATGATGCTCAAGCGCAACGAGGCCGGCAATCAGCCCAAAGACCAGGCAGCATCCGACGAAGCCCCAGAGGAAGGGGTGACCCTTTTTTCCCTCCACGGTGATTTTATCGTAAAATTTCGAAATATACCACGCCATCATCATGACCATGGCAAGCTTGGCGATTTCGGAGGGCTGAAATGTTCCGACGCCGGGAATATACAGCCAGCGCTGGGCGTCGCCCTCTCTGATTCCCACGCCGGGAATCAGCACGAGAACCAGCAAAGCGATCGCGACGCAGTACGCGGGAATGGAGAGCAGGTGAATTCCGCGAAGCGGGATGTAGAGGCAAAGAAACATTCCCACCGTGCCGAGTGCCGCAAAAATCAAGTGGCGTCGGAAGAAATACATACTGTCCCCGTATTCGTAGCTGGCATAGGAGTAGCCGGCCGAGAATCCCATCACAATACCGAAGGCGAGAAGCGCCATAACCAAAAGCAAAAACGGACGGTCAATGCCCGTATAGACGCGGACGTACTGCGCATCCTCCATCTCCCGTGCGGCGGCAAGCGCAAGTCTGCGCTCCTCCTTCTGACGGGCACGTGTCGAGAGAGCACGCGTCGTTGTTTCGTTTTTCCGATCAGCGGACGGAGAGAGCGAATTGGCGGGAGCCGACGTCCGACGGGTATTGCGGGATTCGGGGGATGGATCGTTTCGGCGCACGGTGATCTCTCCTTTCGGGAATTTGAATCGGAATCAGAGTCCGAGATAAGCCAGAAGGCAGGCAGCCACGGTCAAAAGCGAAGCTGCACCGACGATTTTGACCTCGCTCCAGCCACACATCTCAAAATGATGGTGAATCGGGGTCATTTTGAAGATCCGCTTGCCATGCGTCAGCTTGAAATAGCCGACCTGAAGCATTACCGAGGCCGTTTCAAGAATGTAAACCAAGCCCATCACCAGAACAATCAGGGGAGAATCAAGCATAAAGGCAGAGCCGACGACGAGACCGCCGAGGAAGAGAGATCCGGTGTCGCCCATAAATACGCGGGCAGGATAGAAATTATAGACGAGGAAGCCAAGCGTTCCGCCGACGGTCAGAGCGGCACCGAGTCCGAGTGCGACATCGCTCCACAGAAAGGCGAGGATGGCGAGAAAAACGCCCACCACCATCGTCACGCTTGAAGCAAGACCGTCAATGCCGTCGGTCAGGTTGACGCTGTTAACCACACCGGTAATCAGCAGCATCGCCACGATATAGTAGAAGATGCCGAAATCAATTTCTACGTCAAAATACGGCAGGAGAAGCGTCGTATCAATCGCGCCGATGACGCGCATGACGATCAGATAGGTTGCCGCGGCAATCACCTGAAGCAAAAACTTCTGGTAGGCCTTGAGCCCCTCGTTCTGTTTTTTGAGCAGCTTGGCATGGTCATCTACCATGCCGATCAGTGCATTTGCCAAGGCAAGCCCCAGGGTCGGCAGAAAAGGCGTCAGCTCACCGGCGCGGCCGACGAATGCTGCATACACGAAGGCTGCCGCCGTCGTGACGAGAATGGCGAAAATGAAAGCAATCCCGCCCATCGTCGGGGTGCCCTCCTTCGATTTATGCCAACGGGGACCGATTTCAAGAATCGGCTGTCCCATTTTTTTGCTTTTCAGTTTGGGAATCACATAGCGCGCGGCGGCCACCGTCAGAGCAAAGCAGACGATGAGAGCGCCCACGAAGAGGACGATGAGGTTAATTTCCATAACGCGCTCCTTTTATTTCACTTCACCGATCCGATCGGCATTCTCCTTCAGATAAGCGATCACCCGCTCGGCCGCAACGGCACGGCTTGCCTTGACGAGCAGAACGTCACCCGGACGCAGAATCTTCAGCAGCATCTCTCCGCTATGGTCGGGACGGCCGCAGTCGGGATTTGCATAAACGCGATCGGCACGCATCCCCGTGCAGATTGCGCCCTGCGCAATTTCCTCGGCAATCCCACCCAGGGTAAAGAGATAATCCAGCCTGCGCTGGGCTACGCTGATCCCGAGCTGATTATGCATCAGCGCCGAATCGCGTCCGAGCTCGCGCATATCGCCGAGCAGTGCAACCGTGCGCGCCCCGCGCTGTCCTGCCAGCGAGAAAAGCACGTCTATGGCCGCACGCATCGATTCGGGGCTTGCGTTATAGCAGTCCTCAATCACTGTCACACCGTGCAGATCGTAAATATTCTGCCGCATTCCCGTATTGCGGAAGGCAAGCAGACCGCGGCGGATCTCGTCATCCTGCATACCGCAGAGAACGCCGACCGCGTAGGCAAAAAGCGCAGCGTATACGTGATGCGTTCCCATCACGGGAATTTCCACGTTGGTAACGGCGCGGTTATGATAGAGCAGATCAAAGGTCGTTTTGCCGATCCCCGCGCGGATATTCACAGCACGGAAATCTGCGTGCCGATTGCGGATGGCGACGAAAACGGGCTTTCTGCCCTCCAGCGTTTCACGGAAGAGGAGAGGCTCGTCACCGTTGCAGATCAGCACGCCATCGGTCTTGAGTCCGTGGGTAATCTCAAGCTTGGCGCGGCAGATATTCTCGCGCGTGCCGAGCGTTTCCAGGTGCGAGGAGCCAATGGTTGTCACAATGGCAATATCCGGCTCGGCAATGCGCGAAAGATAGTCGATTTCTCCGAAATCGCACATCCCCATTTCGTATACCTTGGCCTCCACGTTTTCCGGCGCGTCAAGCAGCGTCATCGGGAGACCGATTTCATTGTTGTGATTGCCTGCGGTTTTGTGCAGGCAGAATTTCTGTCCCAGCACGGCAGCGAGAAACTCCTTGGTTGTCGTCTTGCCGACCGATCCGGTAACGGCGACCGTCCGTCCGGGTGTTTTTCGTGCATAATCGCGTGCCAGTGCACCGAGCGACGCCACGACGTCGGAAACGAGTACGACCGCACAGTCCGACAGCTCTGCGTCGGGTATATGCGACGCCAAAACACAGCAAGCTCCGCCTGCGACAGCCGATGCAATAAAGTCATGGCCGTCAACGCGCTCGCCGGGAATGGCGGCAAAGAGGGCACCCGGCTCGGCCTCACGCGAATCGGTTACCACGCTTCTGACCACGGCATTTCCGTCACAGCCGAAGCAATGGAGCTCCCCGTCCACAGCCGAGGCAATCTCGGCGGCAGTATATCGATAAAGCGAAAGAACGCTTTTCATGGTCAAATCACCTTTCCGTATCCGTTATTTTCCGATCAAGTCCCACATCGCGGCGCGGCTTACGCCTCGGCGGGGCGCCAATGCCGTTTGACGGCATCCCCTACGATCTGCCGCTCATCAAAGGGATGGCGGCCGCTCGCGTCGATCTCATAACACTCGTGCCCCTTTCCGGCGAGCAGAATGATATCTCCCGGTCGGGCAGTGCGAACAGCATAGTCAATGGCCTCTGCCCGCCGCAAAATGACGATGTGAGGCTTTTCGCGGTCAACCCCGCGCAGGATATCGGCAATGATATCCTCCGGCGGCTCGCTCCGCGCATTGTCGGAGGTGATGATGACGAAATCAGCCATCTCGGTGGCGATCCGCCCCATCGGTTTTCGTTTGGCGGGATCTCTGTCTCCGCCGCAGCCAAAGAGAAGAACGATCCGTTCCCCGCTCCGCCTGAAGGCAGACACCGTGCGCAGAAGCTTTTCCAGCGCATCGGGGGTGTGGGCGTAGTCAATCAGCACGGCAAACGGAAGGTCGCCCGGAAGCACGACGCGCTCCAGCCGCCCGGCAACGCCGCGCAGTGAGGCAAGTGCATCCTGTACGGCGAGCGGAGACACGCCAAGTTCGATTGCGCATGCCGCGGCAAGCAGAGAATTCTCAACGGTGAAGCGCCCCGGGATCGGGGAACGCAGACGAAAGCGTGCGCGGTGCGAATCAAGCAGATACTCTATCCCGTTCGCCCCAAGGGAACGAATATCTACGGCACGGTAGTCGGCCGCATCCGAGAAGCCGCCGCTCACCACCCGTCCGGCGCCCGCTGCCGCCACTGCGTCAAAGCAGCCGTCGTCACGGTTGATCACGGCAAGCGCGCAGGCCGGGAAAAGCGCTGCCTTCGCGGCAAGATATTCTTCCATTGAGCCGTGAAAATCCAGATGCTCCGGCGAGAGATTGGTGAAAATCCCCGCCGCAAAGGAAAGAGGCGCCAGTTTACCGAGTGCAAGGGCGTGAGAGCTGGCCTCCAGAATCACGATCTCAACCGCATCCCGCCGCATCTCCTCAAGCATCCGATAGAGCTCGGCAGGGTCGGGCGTAGTCATGTTGGCAAGCGGGTCGCCGTTCTCAAGGTATAGCCTTCGCTTGCCCGAAAAGCAATCTACCGTTCCGATCAGTCCCGTGCGGTAAAGTGCCGCAGAGAAGATTGAACGGAGCATATAGCTGACCGAGGTTTTTCCGTTCGTTCCGGTCACGGCAATCAGGCGCATCCTCTTTGTCGGATGCCCGCAGAAGGCATCCCAGAGATAAGCGAGTGCACGGCGCGTATCGTCGGCACGAATGACGGGAAGAGGAAAATCCCCCACGGCATTGCATGCAACGACGGCCGCCGCAGCTCCTGCCCGAGCGGCCTCTGCCAAATACGCATGGCCGTCGGTATGCAGACCGCGAAGCGCAACGAAGAGACTGCCCGGCGTCACGCGGCGCGAATCGGACACGATCGTACTGATTTCGGGATCATATCCCGCGGAAGGAGAGGGCATCCCCGCTTCCCGCAATAATTCAACCAGACGCATACATCCTCCTGACGGTATAATCGGTTCAACCTCCCGGATTTTGTACGTCTGATGCGTTTTTTAATCTGTACCGTCCATGTAGCGGAACTCCACCGTCACGATGGTACCCGGCGTGACGACGGTATCGGCGGCAGGAGACTGGGATACGACAACCGCACCTGCGCCGCTCTGATAATTCTGTGTACCGTCAATGCGTACGTTGAGTCCCGCATTGATCAGCAGCTTGTTGGCCGCGGCTGCCGATTTGCCCATTACGTCGGGCACGGTAACCGTTGCCTCGGGCAAGGCTTCTCCGGTATAGAAGATCACCTTTCCCGTATCCTTGGCCAGCTGGCTTCCCCCGGCAGGAATCTGCGCCGTAACCTTGCTTCCGTCCCCCACGACGGTATAGTCAAGACCGACGAAGCCCATGCTCTTCACTGCGTCCTCGATCAGCCATCCGCTGTAGTCCAGCAGATTCACGTCGAGCTTCGCAAGCTCTTCCTCGGTATAGTTGGCCTCAATGCCGAGATAGGGCAGAACAACCTCAAGAAAATTCGCCACGTAAGGGGCGGCAACGATCGAGCCGTAGACACTGCCGTTCATCGGCTCGTCAACCATAATCAGCACGGCAATCTGCGGGTTTTCGGCCGGGGCGAAGGCAACGCAGGAGCCGACGCGGAGGGTATCCTCGCCGTTTGCATCCATTTTATCGCGCTTCTGTGACGTACCGGTCTTCGCCGCGACGCGGTAGCCGGCAACGTATGCGTTCTTGGCGCCGCCGTCTCCCGCAACGCCCTCCTCAAGAATATCAATCAGCGTACGGCAGGTTTCGGTGCTGACGACCTGCCGACGGGTAGTGGCTTCGTATTGCTCCATCACGTTGCCCTCGTCATCAACAAAGGCCTTGAGCAGATGCGGCGTAACCAGATATCCGCCGTTGGCAACGGCACAGATAGCGGTCAGCTGCGCTATGGGGGTGACCTTAAAGTTCTGTCCGAACGAAGCGGTGGCAAGATCAACATTGC
This sequence comes from Eubacteriales bacterium, assembly GCA_045597265.1. Lineage (GTDB taxonomy): Bacteria > Bacillota > Clostridia > Oscillospirales > CAG-272 > SIG693. The sequence continues at coordinate 11,139 of JAZODX010000044.1, forward strand.
CCATCGCCGTATGGAAGATCGTGGATGCCTCACCCGGCAAATCGATCCCTGTCTTTTCCATGTAACCGAATGCGTTGAAATACTTGACGAATTTATCCACGCCGAGCCGTCCGGCAATGGTCATCAGCACGGGATTGCAGGACTGCTGAAGTCCCGTCGCAAAGGTAACATGACCGTGTCCGATCACCTTATGGCAATGAATGGGCTTTGACCAGCCCTCCACGATCAGTCCACCCGAGCAATAAAACTCATCGCTCGGCTTAACTACGTTCTCCTCCAGGCACATGGCCGAGGTCATAATCTTAAAGGTTGAACCCGGCTCGTAAAGCTCGGTTACCGCTTTGTTGTTCCACATCGCGTAGCGCAATTCCGAAAGAAGCGCCGCATATTCCTCACTTCCCTCAGCGTAGCCCGAGGCAGAAAGCAACGCCGCGGATGATTCGTTGAGGGTAAAGGGATCGTTGAGATTAAAATCCCCCTTGGTTGCCATACCCAGAATAGCACCGGTGTTGACATCCATGACAATTCCCGTTACGCGGTTGGCCGCGCCCGATTCAATCAGTGTTGCTTCAAGCTGTCGCTCAAGCTCGTATTGAATCCGCAGGTTAAGGGTGGAAACCAGGTTCCAGCCGTCCTCTGCGTCAACGTAGCTCTGATATTTAAAGGGCATCTCCCGACTGTATGCATCCCGGGCAATGATGTAATGCCCCGGCTGACCGGAGAGCTGTCCGTCGTATTTTTTCTCAAGACCGAACAATCCGTTGCCGTCGGTTCCGGTAAAGCCCAGCACGTGTGCGGCAAGATTGTCGTAATTGTAATAGCGCTTGGTTCCGGCCTCAAGGTAAATCTGTGTCTCAAGACCGTATTGATCAATCACGGCGCGAATGCGATCGGCCGTTTCTTCCTCAACGTTGCGGGCAACCGTTTTGTCCAGCATCTTCGTGTCCGCAGCCAGCTCAAGCACCCGCTCTGCCGTCACGTCAAGAATTTTGCTGAGCTCCTCCGCAATCAGCTCCGCCTGCGGCACCCGCGAAGCCGCCTCTGCGGCTTTTCCGCCCTCGGCAATCGCCGCAAGACGCGCCTCCTCTGCGGCCGCGATATCCTTGGGGGAGATAAACACGCGCCATACCGTAACGTTGGTCGCCAGCACCTCCATGTTGGTGTCGTAGATATCGCCGCGCTCGGCGCTGATCTTCGATTCACGGGTCATCTGATCAATGACGATTTGCTGATAATCAGCAAAATCCCCCGTTTGGATCATCAGGACGCGCACCGAAAGAAGAAGAAACAGAACGGCAAAGATTCCGATAATGCCCAGCGCCTTGCATCTGACCCGGCTGTCAACCGATAACTTTGCCATAGCCCTCTTCCTTTCCCTCGGGATTTGCCTGAAAAAGCCCAACGGTGAGGAGTCATAACTCTTCACCGTTGCCGATTGTCAGGCGTTTGACGGTTATTTCGCACATGGCAATATATGCCGCGTGTCGGAAAAATATGCATCCCCGCAGAGGGGCGTGCACATTATTCGACGCCGATACCGATGGCCGAAAGAAGCGTGGAGAGTCCGACGCTGTCCTTTTCGTCATCCGCATAGGCTTCAATTACGTCAATTCCGCTGAAGCTGATATATTTTTTGGTAATCAGGTCGGTCGGGATCATGCCCAACTCGTCAACTGCAATCTGCTCGATAGTACGCAGATCGTTCTTGCGGTCAAGTGCCTGGCTCAGCTCGCGCTCGGTTTTGGCGAGCTCGGCGGCCTGATTCTGCAACTGATTGACTTCGTCCGACGCACGTCCAACCATAGCCGAACCCCAGACGAC
>JAZODX010000045.1:0-3218 GCA_045597265.1 Eubacteriales bacterium
AACTGCGAAGGAGCGAGAACCTCCAAAAAATCAAGGCGATGATCGAAGCACGGGAACTGTTTCTGTGGGAGATAAACGATGATATCTTGAAACTGAAACTGTTTCATTCCGAGCTGATCGAGGAAGGTGAGAAATACTCAGACTCCGATTGGGTGAATCAGAAATGGTTCAAAGAAGGCGAATATCATTGGATGTATCAACTTCGCCCGGTGCCCGAACGAGCGGGAGGTTTCAATGAGTATTTTGTCCGCGCCATCCATGAGCGCAACAACGTATATATCGCACATTTTCTGCATTATTACGAGGGTATCCTCAATAGGAAAGCCGAACGGTTTATCGAAACCTATGCCATCGCTTCAAGCTATTTCGACGATCTGAAGCTGACTTTTGTCAGTATTCTATGGGAGGAGTTTCTGGGCTACAATCCCGCGAATCCGATACCGCTTTTGCAGATCATCAAGCCCAAGATCAGCCGCGCGTGGCACAGGATGGTGGCAAAACAGATCGGTGCGCTCACGGTGAATGAGAAGGTATATGCCAATTGGCGGAAGATATCCGTTATTGCAAAGAAATATCGCGAGGAAAATTTTTCGCTTGAGCAGCTTGAAAAGAAGATACTGACCGAACTGCCGAAACTCACAAAACGTGATATTCGTTATGCTCTGCGAATGCTTCCGGGGTGGCGGGATGCTCTGCCGATCTCATATAAGCCGAGTCCCAAGCACAATCACGGCTATGAGCCACGCTGCGCGTACGCCGACACACTGCCCGACACGGGCGCGGAACCGATCGATGCTCCACTTATGCGTGAGGAACTGCGAAACGCCTTTACGGCGGCGTTTGTGCCCCTGACGGCGACAGAACGGGAGCTGTTCGAAGATGTCAATGGCGTGGATACGAAGACGTTTGAAATTTTGCCGACTGTTTCAAAAAGTGATCTTTCGCTGAAATACGGCTATGCTGACGAATCGGGAATCAATAAAGCGGAAGGTGCGCTTCACTACAAAATCGTTGCCGAGTTGAGCGCGATTCGATATACCGATTCAGTGGGAGTTGTACGGACTAAGCCGCCGGAGGGATGCGTGAAAAAGAAGAATATCTTCTATTACGAATACTTCCCACGGTGCGAAGCGGAATGCGGCGTAATCGCAGTGGATGCTTCGAAAAAGGACACAATCGACTATGAAGTGATAGAACTTGCCGAGGGCGATACAATGATAAGCCATCGTTATGCAAAACTCGCGGCAGAGCTGCTGAACCGACGGCAGCTGGCGGATGAGAAGGAAAATTGCCATGGCGCACGATGACGACGTGGTTCCCGAAATAAGAGGAATGCTTTTGCAAAGCAGGCATTCCTCTCTGCAGAACAATATGTCAACAAAAAGAGTATAAAAAATACTTCCGTTCAGATGATCCCTGTACCGGTTTTCTTCTGATTGGAAGTATTTTTTATGGCTTTACACAATATTTATACGGTTATAATTTTTTGAATACTCTCTTCGAGGCTATAAAATCAATACTGGATTTCTGCACCTACTTCAGCAGCGAGAGCTTCAAGAGCAGCGTTGTATTCATCCAACAAGACCATACCTTCGTCAAGGTGCGCGTTTCCTTCTTCCAGAACAGCTTCATCTCCAGTGGAGAAAGCAGTATACATATCCTCGAAAGCAGCCTTGTATGCTTCCATGACCTTTACATACTTTGCCTTGATCTCCTTCACTTCATCTGTTTCGGGATTGATCTTGGTCAGTTTTGCAAGTGAATCGTCTACGAGCGGGATAAGAGATGCCTTGATGAATTCAGCGATCTCAGCGTCATATTCAAGAGTGTCCCAAACCGCAAGTTCTCCAAGAAGCTTGTCGTAGTTCGCATTCACTTCCACCATTTCAACATTCAGAAAGTTTTGAAAATCGTCATAAACAGCGTTGCTGCATCCGGTAAGGGCTGTGAGCATCATAACTGCTGCGATTAAAAGTGCGGTAAATTTCTTCATGATAAATTCCTCCAATAGTCAATGTAATTTCTTATGTAAAGCCAATGTATTCTATTTTCATGTCTTTATACCGATTAACGGAGCAAGATCAGATAAAAAGCGTCGTTATTCGGAACTTAGCCCATGCTCCGGCCAGGTCAGTCGAGATCCTTGATCGCCTTGAAGTCCTCGGCGGCAACCCACTGAATCTGACCGGTGTAGTCATCGATGACCGACATAGCACGCTCGCGGTCGTATTCCGGTTCGGTTTCCATCAAATTCGCAGGAGTGATGGGCATAGCGCGCCATAAGCGTTCACCGTGAGAGTAGGTACGCAGAGAGAAGCTGCCGCCGCCCGGAATGGTGTCAAAGTTGTTGTAGGTGGTACCTCCGGTAACTCCGGCAAGGTTTCTCTCGTCACCCGTCACGCACTGATACCAGCCGATCTCATCCGCATCCAGACTGCGGTATGCCACCGCAACCGCCTGCTCGATGGTGCAGTTGGATAGCGGCGAAAGCTCGGTGGCAGAGGTGCCCTTGATGAGCCCCAGCGCATTCATAAACGCCATCGGCTCACGTGCCCAGTCGGCGACCTGCGCGCTGTCGGTGTAATCTGCCAGCTTAGAATCGTAGATCGTATAACGGATAGCGGAGTTGTCACGGACGTACATGAGCGCACGGTAGATAAAGGTTGCCATCTGCTGACGGGTCAGTGTAGCATTGGGACTGAATTCTGTCGCACTTGTTCCCGTCGTAATACCTGCGGCATAAGCCTTGCGAACGTAGAGGTTGTCCGTATCGACGAAGGTGCCGGACGGGGCTGCGGCAATCTCCTTGCCCAGCATACGCTCTGCCATCTTCACCGCCACGGACACAAATTGCAGTCTGGTACAGCTCTTGGTGTAATCGCTGCCGAGAAGCCCTGCGTCGATGAGCTGGAGCTGTGCTGCCCAGTTCATTTCGTTCTCTGCCCATGCACTTGTATGCTTATTCACCTCACGTTCGGGATAGATGGCGAAAGCGAAGGAATTCGCCTCTCTGGTGGTTGCTTCCAGTGCCTGGGGAAGATAGAGATTCTCCCATTGCTTTTTCTGCTCGGCAAGACACCAATCGTATGTGAGATACTCATATCCGGGTTTTCCGACATACTCCGCATATTTCTCACGGAATTCCGCCTCGGTGTATTCGTTAAGAATCTGATCCCTGTAGTTGATGCCGCACCAGTAGCAGGTCTTTAAGTATACCT
>JAZODX010000046.1:0-6136 GCA_045597265.1 Eubacteriales bacterium
CAATTTTCAATGACCAATCTCTCGTCCTCCCCGAAGGTTCTCCCTCAAGGCGACTCGATTATTATACCACACACATCCCCCTTTGTCAACCCCTTTTTGAAACTTTTTTAAAAAGTTTTTCGGGCCTCTCAGAGCCTGTCCGTGGCGCCCTCGGCGAGAGCCTTTACAGTATACTACATTCTCTCCCTTTTGTCAAGGGGATATTTGAAGTTTTTGGTCCGAAAATGTCTTTTTGGCACTCTTGACCAAAGGCAATTGCGGAAAGTAAGAAATTCGCAAGAATTTCGTCCAAGTCTTCTTCATTTATTTTCGCTATGCTATTGGCATCGGGGGACAAATCAGTTGACAAAGCCCCCTGAATGGGGTAAAATTGAACTATCCATTCCCCTGTGAGGTGTATTATGTACAAAGCTTCCCGTACCGCACGGCCGCTGTTCTCCGTGCTGACGATTCTTACCGTTATTCTCCTGCTCGCGGCAATTCTGCTCCTCGGCTTCAAAATCCTGCAGCTTATCCGTGAACCGGCAGAGGTATCGGCGCTTCGCCGTGTGGATATGCCGGCCTGGGTAGAGGTTGATCTGATTTCACTTGACGGCGCTTCCCGCCGCGGTACGTCGCTTGAGGCGCTGAACGCCATTGTCATCCATTATATCGGCAATCCGGGGACGACGGCCGCACAGAACCGCAATTATTTCGACAGCAGTGCTTCCACGGTCAGTGCCCACTTCATCGTCGGCCTTGACGGCGAGGTACTGCAGTGCGTTCCACTCAATGAGAAATCCTCGGCCTCCAATCATCGCAACAGCGATACGATATCCATCGAGGTCTGCCATCCCGATGAGAGCGGCGTTTTTGGTGCCGAAACCTACGATGCGCTCGTCCGCCTGACTGCCTGGCTTTGTGCCGAATGCGGACTTGACGAAACGCAGATCATTCGGCATTACGACGTAACAGGGAAGATATGCCCCAAATGGTTCGTGGAGGACGAGGGGGCATGGACAAGATTTTTACAAGACGTAAAAGCAGAAAAGGAGTAACCGATGCAGCCTTCTATTTTAATCGTAGACGATGACCGTGATATCGTGCGCGCCATCTCACTTTTGCTGAGCAAGCAGGGCTACCGTCTCTACACCGCGCATAACGGACTTGACGCGCTGGATATCGTTTCCACTGCACCGCTTCACCTGATCATCCTTGATATTATGATGCCGAGCCTCGACGGTCTTTCGGCCATGATGCGCATCCGTTCCACCAAAAATATTCCAATCATTCTTCTCTCGGCCAAAAGCGAGGATTCGGACAAGATTCTGGGGCTTTCCATGGGGGCGGACGACTACATTGCAAAGCCCTATAATCCCGACGAGCTGCTCGCCCGCGTACAGGCGCAGCTTCGGCGTTATCTGACGCTGGGCAGCGTCAACGCGCCACAGGAGAGTACCTTAATCGTGGGCGACCTCGTTCTCAATAAAGAAGAAAAGGTTCTCACGGTTCGCGGGGAACCGGTGCATCTAACCTCAACCGAGCTCAAAATTGTTGAACTGCTGATGAGTACGCCCGGCCGTATTTATGCGGCGGAAGAAATTTATGAAAGGGTTTGGAACGAGCCGTCTTATTCTTGCGAGAATACCGTTATGGTGCACATTCGCCGTATTCGAGAGAAAATTGAGCTCAATCCGCGTGAACCCGACTATTTAAAGGTGGTGTGGGGCATTGGCTACAAAATCGACAAAAAATAAGCGTCTTCATCCCGTGCGCGCATGGATCTGCTTTGCGTTGGCCATGACGCTGCTCTTCGGCGCAATCGGCACTGCGGTGCTCTTCTCAGGCGAGCTTTACGATCATCAGGCCGCACTCCTGCGCACACTTCCGCGCGCGATGCGCTTCTCGCACACCGACACCGATATGTACTGGTTTGTCATGCTGACCTATCTGCGCCACCTCAACGACTTTCTCTGTGAGGAAGCCGTACTGACAAGCTATGACGAAGAACGGGAAAAGTTCGTCTACTATTTGCGGAAGGATGGTAAAGTAGAGGAACACCTCACCATCCCCGCACGCACTTACGACGAAACGACCGCAACGGAAGAAGGTCCGACGACGACCGTCGTCACACCGGAAGGAATGCAGGCAGCCGACGAGCTGATCTATACCCATTCTACGGCAACCAATCTCTACTATGATATCGAGGCGGAAAACATCAGCTACTTCGCCGCACGGGGGGAATTTAAAATTTCTGACGGGAACGGCTATCTTTACGATACCGCAGGCGGTATCGCCTGGGCAAACGGTGCACTGTACGTCATTTCCGCCGACAGGGATGCCGATCCGATTCCGGGTACCGACTACTGCGGATACCCCTACGCAGAGAACGAATCGCTCAGAGAATATCTGCGCGACAACCGTTCATTCGTCCCAAGCGACGCATTGGCAGCGGATGCGGTCATCGTTCTTCTCCCCAACGCCCGCATCGTCGATCGCGGCGGCTTGCTTTCCTCCGTCCTTACCCAAACCTATATGGTCGGTGCGGTCTGCTGGGGTATTGCGGCTCTCATTCTTTTGATTTTTGCCCTTTTCATCGGCGTCGCCATCGATCACCGCAGTCGCGAGGCGGCAGACGCGGTCATCGGTCGGGGAATCGGTCGCATCTGGATAGAAATTCGCCTGTGCGTGCTTGCGGTTGTTCTATGTTTCTATATTGCGTTTTTCTGCGACGTCGACGAGGCCGTGGGCGGATTGCTGATTTTTTCCTCCGCCTGGTTCTGGTTTTATCTGATCGGTACGGATCTGCGCGAAAACGGGCTGCGCACCTTCACCTGCAACATCGTCTCAAGCATGATCGCCCTGATCCGTCGACGCACCGCCAGACTGCCTTTGCACAAGGAAATGGCACGGCGTTTCCTGTACTACGCCATTCCTGCCGCCTTCTGTGCGCTGGCTGCCCTGCTCTTCTTTTCGGCAGCATCCATGACGTACGGTCTTATGCTCCTGATTTATCTGCTGCTTGTTGCCTATGCCGCGATCAGTGCGTGCATCTTCATTTTCCTCTATTTCCGTTCACGGAATACCGACTATGCCGATATCGCCGCCATCGCCGAGCGCATTTGCGCCATTCGTGACGGCCATCCGAACGCCCCTCTTTCTCTGCCCGAGCATCACCGCTTTTCGCCCTACGCGGAGGCGCTTGAGGGAATCTATTCAGGCATCGAAACGGCGGTTGCCGAGCGAACGAGAAGCGAGCGGACGAAAATTGAAATGGTCACGAATATTTCGCACGATCTGAAAACGCCGCTGACCTCAATCGTCGGTTATGCCGATCTGCTGGCCGGGGTAGACGGGCTTCCGCCCGAGGCTGCCGATTACGTTGCGGTGATCACCAAGAAAAGCGAACGGCTCAATGCGCTCATCAAGGATCTCTTCGACCTCAGCAAGGCCACCACAAACGACCTTCCCCTTCGTCCAGAGCCGATCGATCTCGTCCGTCTGCTCAACCAGCTTCTGGCCGAGCAGGCAGACACCATCAGCGCCGCACCCGTTACCGTAGCCGTCAATCTTCCTCCTCACGAATGTCTCACCGTCAACGATGGAACCAAGCTCTACCGCATTTTTGCCAATCTGCTCGAGAATGCCCTGCGCTATTCACTGGAGGGCTCACGCATTTTCCTCACACTCTCTGCCGTAAATACGGAAAATACGCCTGCCTGGCGGATCACTGTCAAAAACATCTCCCGCGAATTTATCGACTTCACCGAGGAGGAAATCCTTTCCCGCTTTGTACGCGGAGATAAGAATCGCACCTCGGAGGGCAGCGGTCTCGGTCTGCCGATTGCTAAAAGCTTTACCGAGCTCTGCGGCGGAAGCTTTTCTCTGACGCTCGACGGAGATATCTTCTGCGTTACCGTAGACTTCCCGCAGAATGCGGCGCAATGTGAAACCGAATAAAAGAAAGCGGTACCGCGCGTGCGCGGTACCGCTTTCTTTTATTACATCACGTAAAACAAAATACAGAAAAACTGCAGCAGGCTGCCAAGGACGACGAACAGATGAAAAACCGAATGGACGTACGCCCTTCCCTTCTTTTTCCCTACGCCGTAGATCGCCGCACCGATGGTATAGGCAACACCGCCGAGCAGAAGAAAAACGAGACCGCCGGGCGCGATTGCGGCAATGGTCTGCGGTACTGCCGCCAGGATGCACCACCCCATACCGAGATAACAGACCATTGAAAATTTTTTGAATTTTTCCATGTTGACAGCATTGAGCGTGATGCCCAGTGCCGCCATTCCCCAGATCCAGCCGAAGATCGTCCAGCCGAGGGGAGCACTGTATGCGCGCAGATTGCAGAGCGCAATCGGCGTATACGTTCCGGCAATCAGCAGAAAAATGGAGCAATGGTCAATGACACGGAAGACGCGCTTCGCCATCAGGTGGGGCGACAGCCCGTGATAAATGCTCGACATGGTGTAAAGGATAATCATCATGCTGCCGTAGATCGCACCGCTGACTACACCCCAGACGTTGTGGTGCAGAGCGGCTATGATTACACAAAGCGTCGTTGCGGTCACCCCCAGCGCTCCGCCGGCAATGTGCGAGACCATATTGAAGATCTCCTCACCCCGGGTATAGGCCGGCATCGGCCGTTCGCTGAATTTGACCTTGACGGTTTTTTCGCTCATGCTTACGCCTCGCTCTCATTTTTGGGGTCGGCAAGGTTTTCCGGCGCATTCCGGCGGATCTTCTGCGTCGTGGTCTTCAAGAATGGCTCACGGCGGATAATCAGCTTGTGGATATGCTTGAACACGGGAAGACTGCGGTTAGCCGTCTTCACTGCCTCGCGGAGAAGCCCTTCGACTGCTTCCGCATAGTCTGCGTTCTCGGGGGTAATTCCCTTTGCCGCAAGTGCTTCCTCGGCGGGATAAACCGAAACGGTTACCTTGACGTCGCCGTCCTTACCCGCTGCGCCAAACGCCATGCATTCGCCGACGTACGGGCTGAGGCCGAGATAATACTCAATCTCCTCGGGGAAAATCTTCTTGCCGTTCTTGGTGACGATCATGGTCTTGCATCGGCCGACGATGGAATACGCACCCGTCTTCGGGTCACAGCGGGCAAGGTCGCCGGTATAGAACCAGCCGCCGCGCAGTACCTCTGCGGTTGCATCGGGGTTGTTGTAGTAGCCGAGCATTACGTTGGGACCGCGAACGATCAGCTCGCCCACGCCGTCCTCATTCGGATCAGCCAGCTTAGCCTCGATGCCGGGCAGTGCGGGGCCGACGTCAGACGCACGGCGGTACGAATCGCGGTGTACCATCAGCACGGGCGCCGTCTCGGTCAGTCCGTATCCGTTATACATGGCAATACCGAAGGTTTCCAGATCGCGGAAAACCTCGGGGGCCAGTGCCGCCGCGCCGCACACGATTGCACGCAGGCGGCCGCCGAACACCCTATGCACGGCCGAGAAGATCTTCTTTGCGGCGTGCGGATTTGCACGGGCCATCGCGCGCTGTGCGGCAAGAATCGCCATACCGCCCTTCATGGAGGCGTACTTGGAAAGAATCCGGTCGTGCAGCTTCTCAAGCAAAAGCGGAACCGCAACGAACACCGTCGGACGGTAACGGGCAAAATCAGCCTGAATCGAGCGGATCGATTCATTAAAGGAAACGCTTCCGCCCGAATAAATCAACGCAAGGAAGCCTGCCAGGCACTCGTAGGTATGGTGCATGGGCAGTACCGAAAGCGAGCGGTCATCGGGGGTGATCTGAATGACGCGCAGAACGGCCACGAGATCGGAACAAATATTATACTGGGAGAGCATAACACCCTTGGCAACGCCGGTCGTACCCGAGGTATAGATAAGCACGCCGAGCGCGTGCGGATCGATACGGTGGTTGAACCAGGTCTCATCCCCCGCTTCGATCAGGCAGGAGCCCTCCTCGATATAGAGCGGGAACTGATCAAACGGCAGACGCTTGACGGATGCGGGCAGGTCGGTCAGCTTATCCAGCTGATCGGGTGCGCAAAGAATGGCGTCGATTCCCGCCTCTGCCGCCAGGTGTGCCAGCTCACCCGCCTTATATTCTTTATCAAAGGGAACGACAACACCGCAACCGGCCGTAACGGCAAAATAGCCGAGTGCCCA
>JAZODX010000047.1:0-15735 GCA_045597265.1 Eubacteriales bacterium
ACTCACCGAAGCACAGCTGGAAAAGTTTATGCGTATCGCAATACAGGACGAGGTATGGCGCGACTTCTTCTACACCGAGCTAACAACGGGACTTCGCCTCGGTGAGATCTGCGGACTGCGGTGGTCGGACTTCGATGAAGCCACGGGACGGCTGAAGATCTCACGGACGGTGAAGAGAAAGAAAGGCGGCGGTGGGACCTGGGTCGATACCAAAACCGAAACGGGAATGCGCAACATCCTCCTGCCGCCGAGCACAGCCGAGATACTGCGAGAGCGAAAGAAGACGGCAATGAGTGAATGGATTTTCCTGAATATCTACAGACCCGAGGAGGCGATGCATCCCGAGTATCCCTACAACCGCATGAAAACCTTGCTCAGGCAAGCGGGACTACCATTGATACGCTTCCACGATCTTCGTCACACCTTCGCAACCATGGCACTGGAAAACGGCATGGATGTGAAAACGCTGTCGGCAACCATAGGCCACGTGTCAGCGGCGACAACGCTTGATATCTACAGCCACATGACCGACACGATGCAGATGCAGGCGGCGGTGAGCATTGACCGCAAAATCGGCGGTACAAACGCGCAGATGCCTGCGGTAGAACAAACACCCAAGAAAACGGAAAACCCGCCCGTAAACGCCCCGTGTGCGCCCACAGAGCCCCATCCCGAGCCGGTGCCGAGGAAGATACGCAAATCCGGCATCGGATGCCTGTATCAGATCAACGACAACCTCTGGGAAGGCAGCTTCTTCCCAAGACTCCCAAACGGCAAACGAAAGAAGTTCAACGTCTACGCCGAAACACGCGAGCAGTGCGAGGCCAAACTCGCCGAGATGATCGCCCAAAAGAAAGCGGAGATCGCAGAAGAAAAAGCAAAACTAAAAGAGGGCGCCGATTAGGGCGCCCTCAATGGTTGGTATACAACAAAAACGTTCGTACATTTTTTGAGTTTTTTCAAAAAACGTGTTGCATTTTTGCAACTCTGTGGTATAATAAAACCACGGTTAAGTGGTGTGCTTTAGCATATCACAGAGCACCAAGAAGCTATTGGCGTAGTTTCTTGGTGTTTTTTATTTGCGTTTTAATGAGTTTGGTTGTGATAGCGGCTCCTTATTCGATATCTACAATTTCGATTTCATCATAATGGTTGTTAAGCGTTTTATCAAATATGAGAGTATCGAACAGCAAATTCACCGTGTCAAGCTTACTGTTATCGCAAATTGTGCAAATTTTCTCTCCGCCATCGCCAACAACGTGAAAAAGATCAATGCAATCGCCGTTCCATTCTATAAACACTCGATGGTCAGCTATCGCAAGTTCCGCATCATGTCCATAGCATAAACTTTCGTGCAGATCGTTGAATTCGCTTTTTGTCATTACGCAATCCTTTCTTGTTATCCGTATAATACGGTTATCTCATCGTGTGCCTCGTATATTGTTCTTTCATCGAACATTTTCGCTCTTTCAAAAGCATCAACACATTTTGAGATGTTAGCATCCTTGAAAAAGAATACAGGTTTGCTTGACGCCTCGATTGTATCTACCTGTAATACATACTCATTGTTGTCATCGCGATAGCCGGATACAAGATACCTCTTGCCTGCATATTCAAATTCCATTTCAGGATTTACATATAAAGACTCTATAAAAAGAGAGAGCTTTTTCCCTTGCATAGTTACACTCCTTTGAAATACTTTTTGTATTTTTCGTATAAATCGGGGGTTATGGGCTTGGCTTTACTACGATTCTCTATACCCGGCTTTGAGTATTCATGATAGTGAAAGACGGATTCACCTTGTTTTGATATTCCGCGCTCAAAATGATATCCAATTTCAAAAATGGGAAGATGTTGGTCATTGTATTCCATATACTGCCTAAACTTGCCCGATTTATCTAAGACAATATAGTTGCTAGAGGAATGTGCCTCTGCCGGCATACTAAAACTGTCTTTTGAATTCATCGGCTCTAAAACCTTTACTCCAGCTATTTTTCCTACGGTTTTATAAGTGTAGGGAACGGAAATGCCGCTTGCAAAAGTACCACGTCCGCCCATATTACCGCACCACCTTTCTGGATTGCATATAATCAACTGTAACTATATTACCTGCCATTTCTTCAAAAGGTGTGCCGAAACAGAGAATTTTAGATGGACTTAACTTTTCGAGCATTGCCTCATAGCCACGCATGAATCCGAGTTTGTTACGTTTGCAGCCAATCATTCCAACGGCAACGGTGGCGTTTTGTTCTACTCCGTCGAAGCAAAAATCGAAGCTTTGTGCAAGCCCCCAGCTTATTGTCGGAATGACGGTTAAGCCTTTGCTTTGCCAATAGGCACCGACCCATCGGTTTTTTGCGACGCTTTCAATTTGTCGCCAAAGATCCATTTCTGCATATGTAGAAAAATCCGGCGACAGAAGAAAAGCGTATTGGGAGTAACGGTTAAGACTCTTTTCTGGATTATCGTAAATTCCGGAAAATCTGTAGTCGTCTACAAAGAAATGAACGCCGCTCTTTTTGTTGCTTTCGTTGTCATTTGAACGCGTGTCCGAACAAGCGATAAGAGAAGGAGAATCGGTATTTAGGACTTGCTTTTTGATGAGAGCAAATCCGTACTTACCTCTTGATTCAAAGTTGTTGCGCATAAAAAGCGGGTTTTCCCGCATCGTTATACTTTTCATAATTTGTATAACTCCTTTCTATAAACAAAATTAAAAATGGTGTGTTTAAGAAAGGGTATACTAAAACTCGCTTTACGGTTAAGTGGCGTGCTTTAGCATATCCTTCTGTGTTTTTCTGTTTGAATCCATCAAGCGTTGTTGGCGCAACCCTTGATGTTACGGTAAATCATACGCATCAGTCCTTTCGATTGGTTCCTTTAATATGTTAGACGTTTCTTTGCGGCTGCGTCGGAAACGCCGTAAGCATCTTTGAGTTTTTTAACCGTCATTCCTGTCGTGGCTTCATACGGCATCATAACCTCGCCGGCAAGAGCTTTTACTACCCACTCCAATCTGCGATAGTGGGGCACATCCTTGGTTAACTGTCGGGAGAAGATAGGCTTAAATCCGAGCTTATCTGCAAATGGATGCATAATCTCGTGTATGATGTGCATACGGTGTCCACCTGTTTTCTTTTCATGCGCACCCATATATACGGTATCTTTAATTTGTATCAAATAACCGTCTTCGGTTTGCGTACATTGTGCGGGAACATTTTTAGGAAGTTCATTGCCGTACACGATTTCGTATCGCACATCTTCAAAACCTTCTAAATCGGGGAGCTTATCAAGTAGCAAGATGGGATCAATGCATTCATCGGGAGAAAAGCCACAAATAGAACGAAATAATCTGGCATACAGACGCAATTCTTTTCGGTTTGTGGCTTTGGTTTCGTAATCCATCAAGTATCCTCCTTGTTTAGAAGTTTGATGATTGCGGCGGCAGTATCTTCGTCAAGATTCTCAAAAGAACGCTGAAATTGTACTGCCAAGCGACGCTGAGTATTGTTTGCTGAGGTTAAGTTGATCTTCATTTGCGTTTTAGAATGCTCCACAGCTTCAAGAAGTTCTGCTTGCTCAGCAGCGGTTAAGTTGTAATGCTCGATAAGTACGGGAATCCATTCTTCAGGTACATTTCTTCTTCCGCTTTCTACTGTGGAGACAAAGGGGAGTTTTACACCAAACAATTTAGCTGTATCGGCCATAACCTCGTGATTTTTAACGCGTTGTATTCTCATAAATTCACCGAATTTTGTGTAACCCATAACGCATCTCCTTTCTTCTTTGAATATATTATAGCACAGTTTTTCAAAAAGTCAATAGAAAAGTTAATCTTTTTTTGATTAACTTCTTTTTGCGCTTTCAACAAGATATACGTCAAATATTGCCCCACAGTAAACAAAGAAAATGCTCAGGAAACAGTTGTTTCCTGAGCATTTTTGGTCCGAGTGACAGGGATCGAACCTGCGGCCTGATGGTCCCAAACCACCCGCGCTCCCAGCTGCGCCACACCCGGATATCTATTCAATTTTTCTTTTTTGCGTGGAAGTGGGACAAACTGTGGTCAAACGCAAATTCCACGCGGTTTTGCGTTTTTATTAAGTGCCGAAAGTCCGCATAAGTAAAGGCTTTTCGGGACTTTTGCTTTTTTACGGCTATAACCGCCCGACACGCTCCCAAACATCGCGCGCTACCAACTGCGCCACACTCTGATTATTTTCTTGCATTATTATAGCAAGAAACCTCGTGTTTGTCAAGACACGAGGTTTCTTTTTTTTGTTTAGAGAACCTTCGACAAAAAGTCGATGGCGCGCTGGGACTGGGGATGGTCGAAGAATTCGTTCGGTGTGTTTTCCTCGACGACGATTCCCTCGTCCATAAAGCAGACCTTAGTGCCGACCTCGCGGGCGAAGCCCATTTCGTGGGTGACGACGACCATGGTCATTCCGTCCTGTGCGAGTTGTTTCATCAGTTCAAGCACTTCGCCGACCATTTCGGGGTCAAGGGCGGAGGTGGGCGCGTCGAAGAGAATGACCTCGGGGGTCATGGCGAGGGCACGGGCGATGGCGACGCGCTGCTTCTGACCGCCCGAGAGTTGATCGGGATAGGCATCGGCTTTATCGCTGAGGCCAATACGCTTTAAGAGGCGTTCCGCATTTTCGTCTGCTTCCTCGGTCGACTGCAGGCCGAGCTTGGTCGGTGCGAGGGTGATATTGCGGCGGATGGTCAAGTGGGGGAAGAGATTGAAGTGCTGGAAAACCATGCCCATTCGCTGTCTGATCAGGTTGATATCGGCCACCTTGGCGTGTTTCTGTCCGGCGATGGCGATGGGCTGGCCATCATAGATGATCTTGCCCTCGGTGGGGGTCTCGAGCAGGTTCAAACAGCGCAGGAAGGTAGACTTACCGCTGCCGGACGGGCCGATAATGACGATCTTTTCCCCGCGGCAGATGGTTTTATCAATACCGCGCAGGATATGGAGCTCGTTGTTTTTGCCGAAGCATTTATGCAGTCCCTTGACTTCAATCAAGGGTGCACCGGTTTTAACTTCGTTCATTGACACGCAATCTCCTTTCCAATTTTGTAACGCCTGCCGAGAGGATCACGACGATAACGAGGTAAATCGCGGCGACGGCAAGGAGGGGGAGCATCGGCTTATAGGTTGCCGAACGGATAATGTCGCCGCCTTTTGTCAGGTCGGCAAGTGCGATATAACCCGAGACTGAGGTTTCCTTGAGCAGAACGATAAACTCGTTGGCAAGTGCCGGCAGGACGTTTTTGAAGGCCTGCGGCAGAATGATGTACCACATGGTTTTGGCATAGCCGAAGCCGAGACTGCGGCCGGCTTCAAGCTGTCCGCGGTCGATGGACATAATACCGGAGCGGACGATTTCGGCCACGTATGCACCCGAGTTGATACCGAATGCGAGAACGGCGGCAAACACCTTATCGACACGGATTGATGCAAAAATGACGAAATAGATAATCATGACCTGCACGACGACAGGGGTGCCGCGGATGACGGTCAGGTAAATGCGGCAGATAAAGTCAACGATTTTGAGTCGGCCGGTTTGCTCGTGCGTAGAGCGAATAATTGCCACGATAAAGCCGAGTGCGATGCCGAGGAGGACGGCAAAGAAGGTGATTTCCAGCGTGACCAGCAGACCCTCGGCCAAGTATTTCCAGCGGTTTTCTTTAATGAAGCATACGACGAAGTCGCTGAGGAATTTTTGAATGAATTTGGGCCAGTCAGCTGCCCATGCGGGGACGTATTCGGTCCATCCGGCGGCGCTTAAGGCAAAGCAGGGTAGGGTAAACATGTATCAGAGCCCTTTCGTAAAATTCAGGGAAGAGAGCGAAAAGCCGGTTCGCCGCCCTGGCAGCGAACCGGCCTGTTTTGATGAAAATTACTCCTTGACGATGATAACCTGGGTCGAGGTGGTGTAGGATTCGGAGAAGTTAACCTCAAGGAGACGGTCCTCGGTGACCGACATACCGGCGATACCCACGTCGATCTTACCGGAGGTAACGGCTGCGATAATGGAGTCGAACTCCATATCTTCGATGTCGAGCTTCATGCCGAGCTTATCGGCAATTGCGGTAGCCATGTCAACGTCGTAGCCTGCGATCTTTTCATTCTCGTAATACTCGTACGGCGGGAATGCTGCGTTGGTACCCATGGTCAGGGTGCCGTTGGGGTACTCGGTGAGCGTAGAGGTATACTTGAAGGTGCCCTGCGTGTCGCCGCCCATGAAGTTAGCAGCGATCTTATCGAGAGTACCGTCAGCCTTCAGCTCGCCCAGCGCCTGATTGATCTTGGCAAGCAGGTCGGTGTTGGACTTGGCGATGGCGATGGCATATTCCTCAACCGCGAAGGGATCGGAGAGGATCTTTAGACCGGGGTTTTCGGCAACGAAAGCCTTAGCGGGCTGCTCGTCGATGATGACGCAGTCGATTTTGCCCTGAACCAGAGCCTGAACGGCATCAGCGCCCTTGCTGTAGCGCTCAACTTTGGATGCTTCAACACCCTCTTCGGGGTTTTCGTAGCTTTCTGCCAGCGTAGCACCGGTGGTACCCTGCTGAACACCGATAATTGCACCGGGCAGATCGTTAACCGAAGCAACAACCTTACCGGAGGCGCCGCAGGCGCAAAGTGCCAGAACAAGCGTCAAAAGAAGAGCGAGAGAGATAATCTTTTTCATATTTTTTCCTCCATAGTAAATTGCTTGACAGTGCGGATTTTGAAAAAGAATCCGTATGCAAGAAGATGCTCCTATTATACATCATCCGTTTCAAAAAAGCAAGAGTTTTTTGAATATTTTTTGAATAATCCTGAATTTTTATGCATTCCCGCCGAGAAAGTATATATAATTTGATGAAGAATTGGAAGAAAAACACGCGCTTTGGAAAAAATGAGCAAAATTCGTTTTTTTCAAACAAAATTCTTGTTTTCCCTTTACAAATCGAATTCCATGTGCTATACTATCCGTAACCAAAGGTTGAATAAACTGTTTGGAAACGAAATTTAAGGAGACTTAAACATGAAAACAGCTGCAAAAGTATTTATCATCATTGGTATGATCGTTGGTTTCTGGTCGATCCTTCCCCTCATTTTCGGTATCATTGCCCTCAATCAGATGAGCACGAAAAAGCCGTCGACCGGTATGTGCGTTTGTGTTCTGCTGTTCTGCAGCCTGCTTGGCGGTATTTTCCTGCTCTGCAGCAAGGACGAGGAGTATGCCGTTGCTCCCACCAACACGCCCAACGCGTAAACTGAGCGAACATAGATGAAATAAAAGACTGTCGGGTACGGAATCTACCGTACCCGACAGTCTTTTTTGCTCCACGGGGGATTTTATTTGTTTTTGAGAAGATCGCGGATTTCGGTCAGAAGCTCTTCCTGCGTAGGCGGCTTCGGCTTGGCAGCTTCTTCTGCGGCCTTGGCTGCAGCGGCGGCCTCTTCCTCTGCTTTTTTCTTGGCCTCCATCTTGGTGCGGCCAGCGCTGATGAGCTTAACAAAGAGGAAGACGGAGATGGCAATCAGGAAGAAATCAACGATATTCTGGATAAAGCTGCCGTATTTGATTGCGGTTTCGGCAATTCCGGCTGCCTCGTCAGCTGCGGTAATCACGTACTTGAGGTCGGCAAAATTCATGCCTCCGGTCAGCACGCTTATCGCCGGCATGATGATATCGTTTACCAGAGAGGTAACGATTTTGCCGAACGCACCGCCGACGACGACACCGACGGCCATATCAACGACGTTGCCCTTGAATGCAAATTTCTTAAAGTCTGCCCAAAGTCCCATATGAACAATTCCTTTCTCGTTATGTTTTGAAACAAAACATAGATTTTCTATATTTTAGCATAAATTATTTCATGCGTCAAGAGTGGTTTGCGGAAAGAGAAAAAAATTTTGTCGGAAATGCAGGTAAATTTGGGAAGCGTCTGCCGTCTACTTGACAGAGCAGGCGGATTGCGGTATAATAGGTATATATTTGTAGATATTTGACGGGAGGAGGAAGAATATGCAGGAACCGAATCGCAATTCCGGGCAAGGGCAGTCTCCCTCCGCCGGAATGCCGCAGGCGCGCCGTCCCGTACAGGGGCAAAACGCACAGCATCGCCGTCCGCCGCAGGGGAGCGGCAGAAACGGTCCGCCCGCGCCGCGCTACCCGCAAACGGCGAGACCTCCTATGCAAGGCTATTCGGGGTATCCCGGAGTAAGCCCCTCTTCCTACGCACGGCAGGAGAACGGTCAGGTGCGTCCGCCGGTTCGCCGACCGGAGAATACCGTGCGGCAGCCCAGCGTACAAATGCCGGTGCAATGCTGTGTTCCGATAAAGAAAAAGAAGAAAAACCGAATAATTTCGGTCGTGCTGGTATCCATTCTGGTTTTGGCCCTTGCGGCCGTTTGCGTCACCCTTGGTGTGATGTTTCACCGCCGCCAGGAAGAGGCAAGGAGATTGGTCGAGGCGATGCAGACGTATGAGACCGATGCATTTATTCCGCCGCGCTTCCCGCCCGAGACCGAGCCGCCCGAGACCGAGCCGCCGGGACCGGCCGCCGTTCTGTCGGTGCCGGATGCGCTGACCGTAACGGTTGGCGAGGAGATCAAGTGCGGTTATGCAATCGTCATTGACGTTGAAGCGGGCGTAACGGTTGCCGAGCGGCTGCCCGACGAGCGCATTTATCCCGCGTCTATGACCAAGGTGATGACGCTTATCGTGGCGCACGAACAGCTCGCTTCGTTTGATCAAACCTTTACCTTTACCGCAGAGCTGATCAATCCCCTCGTAGAGGCGAACGCTTCCAGAGCGGGCTTTATGGTTGGTGAAACGGTCCCCGTGATTGATCTTTTTTACGGTGCTGCACTGCCGTCGGGCGGGGATGCAACCGCTGCGCTGGCGCAGGTTGTGGCCGGGTCAGAAGAAGCGTTTGCTGAGCTGATGAATCAAAAGGCGGCAGAGATGGGGCTGGTCGGAACGCATTTCGTTAACGCCAGCGGACTTCATGAGGATGACCATTACAGCACGGTGAGAGAAATTGCGGCGATCCTTTCCTACGCCATGCAGATTGATTCTTTGCGTGAGATTTTTTCCACCTATCAATATACGACCTCGTCCACGCCCCAGCATCCGGAGGGAATGATTATCAAGAGTACGCTTTTCTCCGATCTGTCAGGGGATGAGCTTCCCGGAATGAAGATCGTTGCGGGAAAGACCGGATATACCCTTGAGGCAAGGCGATGCCTTTGCAGTATGGCAATCCGTGACGATGGACGGACGTATATTGCCGTTGTGGTCGGCGGCGAGAACAAATGGGTACCGATTACCGACAGTGTAGAGCTTTATGCGCGTTGTCTTCCGCAGCAGGAGACGACTGCCGAACCGCCGCAAACCGCCGTGCCCCCCGCAGCGTGAGTTTTTGGGGGAGAGGGCGAAGGGCGGTCTTGCGGAAAGCGGGAGGAGAACCGTTCTCTGCCCGGCTTGCCGTGAATATCTTATGGAGAGAGAAATGCGGGCAATTCCCGTCTATGGGTAATGATGATTTCAATTCGTGATTTGCATTTTTCCTACGGTCGGCGCAAAATTATTGACAACCTCAGTTTTGATGCCGCGCGCGGGGAATGTGTCGTTCTGGCAGGGCCGAACGGCTCGGGAAAGTCCACGCTGCTTGCGCTTGCGGCCGGTGTGCTCCGCGCCTCCTCCGGGCAGATTACCGTGCGGGGAAGGGTTGGTTACGTGCCGCAGGGTACGGCGCTTTTTGCCGATGCAACGGTGGAAGAGAATCTGCGGTTCTTTGCAGATCTTGCCCGTGTTCCGCTTCCGAAGCATTTTCCGTTTGCCGTAGAGCAGTATAAAAAGAAAAAACTGTCTGCCCTGTCTGGCGGCATGAAAAAGCAGGTCAGCATAGCCTGCGCACTGTTGGGCGATCCGGAGGTTATTCTGCTGGATGAGCCGTGTGCGGCGCTCGATCTCGGCTTTCGTGCCGAAATGGCAGATCTCGTGCTTTCCCTGAAGGAGCAGGGGAGAACGGTTTTATACGTCGGGCATGACCCGGCTGAGTTCTGTGCCTTTTGCGACAGACTCGTTTTCTTTGGCGATTCTCCGCGCGTTCTTGAGCGGCGGGAACTCGCAGAAGAGGATGAGTACGCATTCAGAGAAGCGTTTGAAACACTATTGATAAAATCAAAAAGAAAGTGAGAGACAACCATGTTGAAGAATTTGATGAAAACCAAGATCCTGTTGATTGTCTGCGCCGTGCTCGTTGTCGGTGTGGTTGCCGTGGTCAGCGTCAGTGCTGCCGTCGCGGCGAATCCGTACAATCAGGTGATGAAGGCACTGGAAAACAGCGGAAAGGCTATGGTCAAGGGAGATGCTTTTGCGCAGACACAGAAATTTGCGTCGGGCGGAAGTATTGCCGTCAGCGGTAACCTGGAAGAGCTGCTTGGGCAGATTATCGGTTCGCCGCTGGACGTTGCCGCGCAGGCAAAGCTGTATATGGATGCCGATAAGCAGGCCATGGCGGCAGAGGCTGCCGTAACGCTGGACGGCGAACCGCTCGTCGACGGAAACGTCTACTTTGACAGCGAGCAGATCGTACTGGCCTGTGCGGCACTTCTTGGCGATACGGCGTACGGAATTGATCTGACCAAGCTGGAAGAGAATTTTGCCGATTCGGCGTTTGGTCCCGACGGTGCGTATTCGCTCGGCATTGAGGAGGAGCAGATTACCGAGCTCTTCTCTACGATGAAAGAGCAGGAGGAGATGCGCCGCGATGCGGAGAAGATCGCAAAGGACGCAGTGTCTATGCTCGTCAAATCGGTCAAAAAGCATAGCGAGGCCGGCCGTGAAAAGGACAGCCTGACCTTTGGTGAGAAGACGGTAAAGACCAATGTCATTACGATCAAGCTTGACGGCAATGCACTTGCCGCCATTGCGGAGGACGTGGTCAGATACTTAGATACCGAGGAGTCGATTGAGACCTTCATTTCCGACTATGCAACTCTCCTTGCTGCCGATCTTGACATGGAACCTGACGACCTGCTTGAAGAGTATAAGGATGCCGTTGATGACGCCAAGGATACGCTTGAGGATTTTGAGGATAATGTTGAAGAGGTGGAGATCGAGATTGCCGTTTCGATTTCCAAATCCGCAAAGGAAATCGTTGCGCTCGAAATCAAGATTGAGGACGACAACGATCCCGTTGTTGAAATTTCGATGCTGGCCGGTCCTACCTGGAAGGCTATGACCTCGCTGTCGATCGAAATCGACCCCGGTTATGATGCAATCAAGGTGGTTTATACCGTGGAGGAGGATTCCAGAGAAGAATTCCGTGCTTCCCTCAAGGTGACCGAGGACGGTGACGAGATGATGGCCGCCAAGCTTACCTACGAAAAGAAGGATGGCGACTTCAAAGCAGCGCTGACCATTGATGGGGACGAGTTGATTCTTCGCGGCATGATGACCACGAAGGGCAAGAAGACGACATATATTCTTGAGTCGCTGACGCTGGACGGCGAAAAGATCAAGCTGGGCGATATTGAGGTCGTCATCAATCTGGCCGATAAGCTTCCTTCGGTCGGGAAATACACCGACATTCTGACGCTTGATGAGGATGAGATTGAGGATATTCTGGCGGATATCGAGGACGTCATCGAAGAGATCGGTTCGGATATCATGATGAGCGTAATGGGCGGTCTGTCCTGATTTCGGATTGATGTACAGACGAGATTTGAACCTGTTTCTGCAGTGCCTGCGCTCTGCGTTCGTTCTGCTGATTCTTCTCGTTACCCTATGTGCGCTGGCGGCCGGTGCAATCGTGCGGCACGTCGGTGAGGCATATACGCCCGTTCATGTTGCCATAGTTGATAACGAGGATTCGGTGTTCAGCCGAATCCTCGTTCGCGCTGTAGGTAAAATGGAGTATATTTCGGGGCTTTTACTGACCGAACGGATGCGGGAAGCGGATGCGCGGGAGGCACTGCGTGAGGGCAGATGCGCCGCAGTGATTATTCTCCCTGACGGCTTTACCGAGGATATCACACACGGACGGCAGACGCAGGGAACGATTATTCTCTCCCCTGCCGTGCAATCACAGGCCACTCTTGTTGCCTCGGTCGCACGCTTCGGCGAGCGAATGCTGATGGCCGGGCAGTACGGGGTGTTCTGCGGCGAGCGTCTGCTCGGTGCATACCGTATGCCTGCCTCGGCCTACGACCGATACTATGCTGCGGCAAACGGTGTACTGCTCGGAGAGGCGACGGGAGATACGGGGCGCTATTTCCGTGTGGAGACGGTGGAGTATCTTGACACTGCAATGACGAGTGAGGGATATTTTGCACTCTGGTGGGCGGTTACGGTTTTGTTTTTGTGCTCTCTCTTTTTCATCCCGCTCTTCACTGCCGACTGTACGCGCCCTATGCTTTCCCGTCTGGCGGCACTTGGCGTGCGGAATGTGGCGTTTCTGCGGTGGAAATTTCTTTTTGCCTTTCTGCTCCGTCTCTTTTTGCTTGCCGTTGGCGTTTTTCTGCTATGTCGGCTGGGGATTGCTGATATGCGGGCGCAGGACGTCGGGATATTGGCGGCGGTGGCGGCCTATATTACGGTGATCGGGGCTTCTCTGACGCTTTGCTTTGGAAATGCCGTGACGGCGAATATTATGTTTTCCGTTGCCGGTCTCTTCCTTTGCGGTGGCCTCGTGCCGCGGCAGCTGCTGCCGGCATGGCTTGTCCGGCTCGGCGAGATGACTCCCTTTGGGGCGGCGGGCAATTTGCTCGCGCCCGTATTCGGCGGCAGATGGGATCCGATCGGGATTTGTACGGCCTTTCTCTGGTGCGTCGGCGCGTTGCTTTTGATGGGCGTTTACTTGAACCGTGTACGAACGGGGAAGGGAGCGGGCAAATGAAATTCTTCATTTTAACCTGTAAACGGCTTTTCCGCAGACCGGCCTTCCTTCTCCTGCTGCTCTCTGCTGCAGCGGCGATTTTCTTCGCACCCTTACTCGGGCGAGACGAGGCGATACCGCCTGCGGGCGTTTGCGATCTGGATGGCAGTGCGGCCTCGGCGGCGGTTTGTGAGATGCTTTGTGCCGACGGGTTCGTGCTTTGCGATGACGAAGCCGAACTGCGCGCGGGTGTGCAGAGCGGGCGATACGATTGCGGCGTTATTTTGCCCTGCGGAATGGAAGACGCTTTGCGGAAAGGCAGGACGGAGGGGATGCTTCCCCTGATTACCGCGCCGACCTCTTTCGTTCCCGAGCTCTATCAAAACCACGTAACGGCGGCAGTCTTCAGCGTTTACGCGCCTTATCTGACGGCCGACGTACTTGCCGACACCCCCATTTCGGAGGAAGAGGTCCTTGAAGAGTACCGCACCTTGATGGAATCGGGCTTGCTCTTTTCCTTCACCCTCTCCACCGGAGAGGAAGCGATTCAGCCCGAAAATACGCGCGCGCTGACCTATACGCTCGGTGCCGCATCCCTGTTTCTGTTCGCTCTTCTCGTTTACGCTACGTGTGGCGCCCTGACGGGCGACTGTGCACGTTTTGCACGCCGTATCGGCCTCGGACGAACGCTTCGATTCATCCTGCTTCCCGAGCTCGTGCTCAGGGCGGCTTTGGCGATGCTTTTTTCTGCCGCCGCACTTTGTCTGGCTTCCTTTATCACGGAGGCCCCCTTCCTTCTTCGGCTGATCTGGCCGATTTGCGTGTATATTTTGCTTCTCTCGTCGCTCAGTATGGTTATCTCGGCAGTTTTCTCTCACGTTGGGCAGATGCAGACGCTCTCCTGTTTTCTCTTGCTGCTTGCCCTCGTCCTCTGCCCGATTTATACCGACGTGACGCTGACCTTTCCCTTTGCGGCGGTATTGCGCTGTTTTGTTCCTTCCTATTGGCTGTGGCTTGCGTATGCACATCCGCTGCCTTGCTCAGTGGTGGCGATTGCACTGCTTCCCATAACCTACGCCCTTCTCTATCTCCTTCGTCGTCTGCGGCTTCCCGTATCCGAAGACGGGGAATAAGCAGAGAAGAAGGACCGCCCGTATTGGCGGGTGTTCGTAAAACAGTTAAACCTAAAATTTAACTATTTTACGGCATCTGTCAGACGGGGTTGGTAATCAACAACGAAAAATGAGTGATGCCAGGTCGAAAGACCGAGCATCACTCATTTTTTATCTTAACGCTTTTTCTTTTGAAATTATGGAGGGACATATTATGCAGGAACTGAACTATATTCGTTGTGGTGATTACTATATTCCCGATATTCGCTTACTGGAAGAAAATAGACCTATTGGTCGTTGGGGGCGTATGCACAGAGATTATATCAAGGAACATAATCCTGTTCGCTTTAACGATTTGTGCCTTAGCGGCGAACTGTGGACGTATTTGGCTGATTTGAACGAGCAAGCACAGAGCCGCCTTGAACTTATCATTGAGCAAATGAAAACCGCTGAGGGCGCGACAGAGGTCATGAAGCAGCATGGTCAGATGGCATGGGTTAGAGCCATGAACAGCATCCGCAACCGAGCCGAGGAAATTGTTCTGCGTGAGATGATCTACGAGGAGGGTGTAGTATGAGAATCCTTGAAGAATTTTGGTACGGAAATATCGAACCAACCGAGTATGACACATCCTCTCGCAAAGAATACAGGAAACTGTTGGAACTGATCTGCAGGAATGAAGAAAAGCGCAAAACTACCATGACGGACGAGCAAAAAGAATTGTTTGAGAAATACACAGATTGTGTGCGAGAGCATCAAACAATTACAGACTGCTTGATCTTCCAAAACGGCTTTAAGCTGGGTGCGAGAATGATGTTGGAGGTAATGGAAGAATAATAGGTGAAGCAGACCTGGACTGCCTTTAAGGTGATCCGGGTCTGCTTTTTGTTTTTAAGGAATATTTGAAGTTCGCTCACATTGTTCATTGTAAAAAGTGTAATTATTTTTCTAAAACTCGTTGCATTTTTTGCGATTGTGTGATATACTATACTTGCATTATAATGACGGAGGTGCGTGTATGTACCGGATTGCTATTGAAAAGCTATTAAAATGGAAACAAAGCAAACGCCGTAAGCCTTTGATTATCGAAGGAGCTCGTCAAGTTGGTAAGACTTGGCTAATGAAAGAATTTGGCAGGCAGGCGTATGCGGATACCGTATATATCAATTTTGACTCCAATTCCAGAATGGCAGAGTTATTTGCTTCTGATCTGGATACGGAACGTTTGATTATGGGATTGGAACTGTATGTAGGTCGCAAAATCGATCCCGACAATTCTTTGCTGATTTTTGATGAAGTGCAGGAAGTTCCAAGAGCGTTGTCGTCTCTTAAATATTTTTATGAAAATGCGCCGCAGTATCACATTGTATGCGCTGGTTCGTTGCTTGGCATTGCCTTGCACCAAGGCACATCTTTCCCTGTGGGCAAGGTGGATTTCCTAAAGCTGTATCCTCTCTCTTTCAAGGAGTTTTTGATGGCAACCGATAAAGAACGATTTGCCGAACTGCTTGATAAGCGAGACTTTCAGATGATTACAAGCTTTAAGCAGACTTATATTGATGCTTTGAAACACTATTACTTTGTTGGAGGTATGCCTGAAGCTGTGCAAAGTTTTGCAGAGAATAAAGACTTTAACGAAGTTCGTGAAATTCAAAAGCGAATCCTTGCAGCTTATGAACAGGATTTTTCCAAACACGCTCCCAACGAAATCGTGCCGAGACTCCGTATGCTG
>JAZODX010000048.1:0-17959 GCA_045597265.1 Eubacteriales bacterium
TCTTCTGTGCGACAACACAGGGGCCCGCCTCGATAACCGTGACCGGGATCACATTGCCGATTTCGTCAAAAATCTGCGTCATACCGATCTTCTTACCGATAATACCCTTTTTCATTTTTCCTCCTTGGTTATTGGTTGACGGTTTGAATTCTCACTTTCGTGATCCGCCAACATGACCGGGGTTCCGGCTTGCCATCATCACCGGAGAGATAAGTTTGCGTTGATCAGAGCTTGATTTCCATCTCAACGCCTGCAGGAAGTTCGACTGCCATCAGAGCCTCAGCGGTCTTTGCAGACGGCTTGATGATGTCGATCAGACGCTTGTGCGTGCGCATTTCGAACTGCTCACGGCTGTCCTTGTACTTGTGGACGGCGCGAAGGATCGTGACGATCTCCTTCTCCGTCGGCAGCGGTACAGGACCCGAAACGGTTGCACCGTTTCTCTTGGCCGTTTCCACGATCTTCTCGGCTGCGGTGTCGATCAGAGTGTGGTCGTAGCTCTTCAGTCTTACGCGAATCTTTTCCTTGACTGCCACTGTTGTTTGCCTCCTTTTTCATATTCCGTCGCAGCATATGCCTGAACCTTGGGGCCGCGTCCGCCACGACGTTCATTAAAATGGGGCGAATTCCTTCAACACTCTCCCGTGCGTTTCAACCCTTGCCCTACAAAAACCGGATTCACCGCAGATTTCATTCTTCGGTGGCTCCGGGAAAGGCAAGTAGCAGAACCGCACGTTCAGTGCCCAAAAGTTTGCTGTCGCCCGGTTGACACGGACATACTCCACGAAAATTACCCGCTTTCGCGGCAACCTCTCGCTTCATCGCATATCAAGCCTTTTTATTATACAACAACCTTCTCAAAAATGCAAGTATTTTCTTTCATTTACACCTCTTTTTGTACGTAGAAAATAAACGATTTTATGAACCTGTTTTTGTTTATTTTGTACAATGTCAGCTTTATTCTTCCGAATTCAAGAAAAAAAGCACGATTCTCTGTGCTTGTTTACGATTTGTTCATACAAATCGTTTATAATAATGAATAATAGAAAAAAACAAGAAAAGGAATTTTCTTTTATGAATCCGATTTCTGCCAAGTTGAAAATCTATACTTATTCTTCCACCGTGCTTGCACTGATTTGCATCCTGCTCCGTCTTCTTTGCCTGCTATTCACATATGATACCGAGCTTCACTATTTTTCCTATTCTTCAGCGCTTTCGCCGATCGCCAACGGAATTCTGATCTGTTCCCTGCTCTGGGCGGTTTCTTCTTTTTTATTTATTCCGCGCGGCACGCTTCGTCGGTCTCCCGCCGCCTATTCCATCCCGTCCGTCTTCGCCTCGGCGCTCTGCGGTTTTTTCTTCATTTATTATGGTATCATTACCGCACTTCCGCTTCTCAACCATTCTTTCGTTCCGGTAACCTTTGATACTTATCGCCGCGATACGATTGTGGCGGCAATTATTGCTATCTCCGCTTTTCTCTCCGCCATTTATTTCTTCGGTGCATTCTTCTCCACGCAGCTCACCTCCGCATGGCGCGTGTTCGGCGGCTTCTTCCCCGTCATCTGGGCAATCGTTTCTCTTGCGCAGGTTTACTTTGATTTCACCCACGCCATGAACGAACCGATTAAGGTCTCGCTTCAGCTTGCCATGATTGCCGCCGCGCTCTTCTTCCTGCAAGAGGTGCGCATTCTGCTTGGGCGCGCCCAACCTCGCGCCGCGTGGTTTTCCGGGGCGACCGCGCTTCTCTTCTGCGGCATCGGCGGCGTATCCTGCGTTGCTGCACTTGCTGCTGCGCCTCTGGCGGTAGCCGATCATATCCGTCTCTGCGTGATCACGGCAGCAATCTGGCTCTATATTCTTTTCCGCCACTATGATATGCTCCGCACCCAGCTCACCCCTGCCGTACCGGACAGATCGGAAGAGGAGGAAGAAAAATGAACGCATATACGCGAATCCAGTGGCTGCACGATCAGATCAAGGCATTCCGCTATCCCAATGCACAGCGCCTTTGTGAGCGCTTCGGTATCTCCCACAGGCAAGGTCAGCGCGATCTGCGCTATCTGCGCGAGGAACTCGGTGCTCCCCTGTCCTATTCTGCCGAACGGCGCGGCTTCTGTTACACAACCGAATTTTCTCTTCCTATTTATATAAGGAACTCCGCGGAAAGCGATTATCTCGATCTGCTCGACAAACAGTTCGCCCTCAATGAAGAACCGATCGATCCTGCTCATCCGCATTACGTTCAGCTGCAGATCCCCTTTACATCCACACTCCATATTCCCGACAAGCTTGCCCGAATGTCACTCGACCGTTTTATCGTCAAGGACAATGGCGGAGACTGTTATCTCTGCGAATTCGGCCACGTGGAGCTTTTTCTCAGTGCAATTATGATGCTGGATGCCAACATCCGCATCCTTTCTCCCGCCTGGCTTCGTGACCGTCTGGTCTCGATTGCCGCACGGGCATTGGAAAACAACCGAGCTCCCGAAGAAGAAAAGGAAACCGAATAAAAGGAAAAGCGGACGTCCGATACGGACGTCCGCTTTTTTCTTTATTCGGGGACTTATTTGCAGTTAAACCAGCTCTCGCCCATCTTTGCGTCCACATCAAGCGGAACCTTCAGGGCGACCGCATTCTCCATTTCCTCGCGGAGGATGGCAAGTGCTTCGTCTGCACAATCACGGTGAGCTTCAACAATCAGCTCGTCGTGCACCTGAAGAATCAGATGCGCATCCAGACCGCAAGCGCGGAGACGTTCGTCAACCCGTACCATCGCAATTTTAATGATATCGGCAGCACTTCCCTGAATCGGGCTGTTCATGGCAACCCGCTCACCGAAGCTACGCAGATTTTTGTTCTGTCCCGACAGCTCGGGAATATAGCGGCGGCGGCCAAAGATAGTGGTCACGTATCCCTGCTCGTAGGCAGACGCGATAATGTTCTTAAGATAGGCGTCAATTTTCGGATAAGCAGCAAGGTAATCTTCAATATAGCGCTTGGCCTGTGCCCGCGGAATACCAAGATCCTCTGCCAGGGAAAAATCTCCGATACCGTAAACGATACCGAAATTCACCGCTTTCGCCCGCTTGCGCAGCTCAAGGGTAACCGATTCCGGCTCTACGCCGAATACGGTACAGGCCGTGGAGGTATGAATATCAATCCCTCCGGCAAAGGCACCGATCATGGTCTCGTCTCCCGAAATATCGGCAAGCAGACGAAGCTCAATCTGTGAATAATCTGCATCAAGCAGAAGATAGTTCTCGTTCGTCGGCACAAAGAAACGGCGCATTTCCCGTCCAAGGGCGGTGCGGATCGGGATATTCTGCAAATTCGGATCAACCGAGGAAAGCCGCCCTGTTGCCGTTCCGGTCTGATTAAAGGAGGTATGCACCTTTCCCGCCTCGTCCGCTACCCGCAGAAGACCGTCGGCATAGGTTGCACGCAATTTGGCAACCTGGCGGTAATCGAGAATGTCCTCGACAATGGGATGGAAGGGGCGCAGACGCTCCAGAACCTCCGCATTGGTGGAATATCCTGTTTTCGTCTTCTTTCCGGCGGGCAGGCCGAGATGCTCAAAGAGCACCTCGCCAAGCTGTTTGGGCGAATTCAAATTGAAGGTTTTTCCGGCAAGCGTATAGATCCGCTCGGTGTATTCCGCCTCGCAGCGCGCCAGCGCTTCGCCGAACGCCCGAAGTCCCTCGCGGTCAATCTTAAAGCCGCGGCGCTCCATATCGCCGAGAACGCGGGCGGTTGGCAGCTCAATTTCGTACATCAGCTTGGCCTCGTCCGCTTCGCGCAGCCGCCGATCAAGAATGGGATAGAGTGCGGCCGCATACTGCGCCTCACCGATCGACTCAAGGTATTCCTCTTCAAGATAGCGATTAACCAGGCGGGGCATCGCATAGCTGTCAGACGAATCAAGCACGTAGGCGGCGAGCATTACGTCGTGCGCACAGTGCGGGAAATCGACGTCAAATGCGGCAAGCGCGTGGCGAAGCTTTTTCCAATCATGGCAGACCAGCGTCCGATCGGAATCCGCAAGCAGCACCGCCGCGTCATGCACGGGAATTGCATACAGGGTATCCACCGTACAAAAATAAACGGTTGCCGCTTCAGCATCAAGTGACACCGCCAGCGCCTCGGCGGAAGAAGAGGCAAGAAGTGTTTTGGCATCGGTATGAATGGGCGAAAGGGGCTTGCGCGTATCCGCCTTTTCGCTCGGCTCAAGAGAAAAACGCTTCATCAAAGCGTGAAACTCAAGCTTTTCAAAAAACGCACGGCATCCGTCACGATCCATTCCCGCATATGCCATTTCTGCCAGCGGAACATCGATCGGCGCCTCACAGCAAATGGTGGCCAGCTCGCGCGAGAGCAGAGCGCTTTCCTTCCCCTGCACCAGCTTGGCTTTCACCGACTTCGTCAGCTCAGCCTCCTCGAGCCCCGCATAAAGGGCATCGAGAGAACCGTGCTCGGCAATCAGCTTCAGTGCCGTTTTTTCTCCGATTCCGGCTACCCCCGGAATATTATCGGAGGAATACCCCATCAACGCCTTGACGTCAACGAACTGCTCGGGTCGGACACCGTATTTCTCTCGGAATGCGGTCTCGTCAAAAATCAGAGTATCCTGGTTCGTTGCCAGCAGAATGCGAACACCGCCTGCATCGTCAATGAGCTGCAGCGAATCGCGGTCGCCGGTGAGAATATCACAATGCACCCCTGCCAAACGGGCACGGGCGGCCATCGTTCCCAGAATATCATCGGCTTCATACCCATCCAGCTCCAGCGTGCGGAAGCCGAGCAGCGTCGCCGCTTCCTTAGCATAGGGCAACTGCACCGCCAGCTCCTCGGGCATTCCCTTGCGGTTGGCCTTATATCCGGCATACTGCTTGTGGCGGAAGGTCGGGGCCTTGCGGTCAAATGCAATTGCACAGGCATCGGGCTGACTCATTTCCAGGTGGCGGGTGAGGATGGTGATCATCCCATAGACCGCATTGGTACAGAGTCCGTCGTGCGTCGTGAGCATACGCACACCGTAAAACGCACGGTTGAGAATACTGTTGCCGTCAACAACCAGCAGTTTTTTCATAGGGGTTCCCTCCCTGTCTTTCGCGCCGGTTCAGCGCAGTGTATCCAAGAATTTTTCCATTCGGGCAAGTGCCTCGGTAATGTGCTTGATGGAATAAGCGTAGGAAATTCGCGCAAATCCTTCCCCTCCGAGGCCGAACGCCGTTCCCGGAACGATGGCAACCTTGCCGTCACGCAACAGGCGCTCGCAGAATTCGTCGCTGTCAAGACCGAAGCCGCTGATTTTCGGAAAGACGTAGAACGCCCCCTCCGGTTCAAAGCATTCAAGCCCCATCTTCCGCAGGCCCTTGACGATATAGCGACGGCGGCGGTCATATTCGGCAACCATGTAAGCAACGTCCTCGTCCCCGTTCCGCATTGCCTCGATTGCGGCAAGCTGGCTGGTTGTCGGTGCACACATAATGGCATATTGGTGAATTTTCAGCATTTGTCGGGCAAGAGGAGCCGGAGCGGCAATGTAGCCGAGCCGCCAACCGGTCATGGCATAGGCCTTGGAGAAGCCGCTGGCCAGAATCGTTCGCTCGGCCATACCGTCGATTGCGGCAACCGATACGTGCGTGTGGCCGTAGGTCAGCTCAGCGTAAATCTCATCCGAAAGAACGAGAATATTCGTTCCGCGCAAAACCTCGGCAATCCCCTCCAGATCCTCGCGGGTCATGATTGCCCCGGTAGGATTGTTCGGGAATGGCAGAACAAGCAGCTTGGTTTTGGGCGTAATGGCGGCACGGAGATCCTCGGGGGTGAGCTTGAAATTGTCCTTTGCCTTGGTTTCCAGATATACGGGAACACCGTGGCAAAGCTCGACCAAGGGCCCGTAGCAAACGAAGCTGGGGGTAGGCACGATCACCTCGTCCCCCGGTTCAATCAGGGCACGCATGGTAATATCAATCGCTTCGCTTCCGCCTACCGTGACGACAATTTCCTGCTCAGCCGAATAGGAAAGGCCAAATCGACGTTCAAGATATTCTGCAATGGCAAGACGGAGGTCAAGCGTACCTGCATTTGAGGTATAATAAGTCTTTCCCTGTTCAAGGCTTGTGATTCCCGCTTCGCGGATATGCCAGGGCGTTGCAAAATCGGGCTGCCCGACGGTCAGCGCAACAACGTCCTGCACATTCTCTAACAAGTCAAAGAATTTGCGGATTCCGGACGGCTTGATTTCTTTGACGGTATGGGAAAGGAGACTCGTGTAATCCATCAGATGATATTCCCTCTTTCGTCAACCTCGACAGTACCGTACACAACACCCTTATCCTTATATTTCCGCAGAATGAAATGTGTTGCGGTTGCCTGAATATATTCCAGCGGAGCCAGCTTCTGCGCAACGAAATAGGCAACCTCGCGCATCGTCTTGCCTTCAATGAACACGGCAAGATCAAAGCTGCCAGACATCAGATAAACGCTCTGCACCTCGGGATAGTGATAAATCTTCTCAGCGACCTTATCAAAGCCGCGGTCACGCTGAGGCGTTACCTTCAGTTCAATAAGTGCACTGACGTATTCACGGTCGGTTTTATCCCAGTCGATGATGGTCTTATATCCGAGGATAATCCCGTCTTTTTCATATTTTCTGATAAGGTCACGGATATCGCCGACCTCTTTTTCACACATTACCGCAATCTGCTCGGGTGTCAGCGTTGCGTCGTCCTCAAGCATTTTCAGAATCTGATCCATATCAGTTGCTCTCCTTTCGGGATTTCATATCGATTTTCTGCATTATACTCTCATACGAGAGGCCGTACTTCGCCGCAATATCGCGGGCGTAGCTCTTACCGTCCGGCTTGGCGCGGTTGATTTTGAAGGAGCGTTTTCCCTCCTCGATTCCCGCAACCAGCGTATCGATTTTTCCACCGTCAAACTCCGCCGTACGGGCATTGATGCGGTCAATCTCGGCAGCAAGCTCATGCAGATGGGTGGAGAAAAGGCATCGGCATTTTGCGCGGCTCAGACCTGCCAGCACCTCGGTTGCGATTGCCGCGCCCTCAAAGGATCCGGTGGAGGAGAGAGACTCATCAAGCAGGACGAGACTGCGATCACTGAGACGGTCGAAAATATCGTTGAGACGAACGCACTCCTCGCCGAGACGGCCTTTATCGATGGTATCGGTCGTAATACTCGGGAAATGCGTGAAAATTGCATCACAGGGAGAAATCTCGGCTCGATCGGCCGGCACGCAGAGACCAAGCTGCATCATGGCCTGCGCAAGCCCCAGCGCACAGGTGATGACCGATTTACCGCCGCGGTTCGGTCCGGAAAGAACGTAAATGGACGCGTTTTCATCAAAAATCAGGTCGTTCGTAACGATCTCGTCCTCAACCTTAAGGGCAACCGCGGGATTATACAGCCCCCACGCCCGGAAGCCGCGCTCCGCCTCAGGCAGAATGGTCGGAATGCAAAGCTTGCATCCGCGCGCAAGTAGCTCCTCCATCAAGCGCGTTCCCTTGACGAGAAGCTCGATTTCGGGCATCAGATTAAGCAGAAAATCGGTGTTTTCCAGCACATAACTCTGTACGATCTTCTTCCAGGAGCGAAGCGAGGACTTATAGACCTCGTTGATGGCAGAATTGAAGGCGAGGCTGAGCGCCATCTTCTGGTCCTCGGTCTGACGCTTTCCGAACGGAACCAGGTTAGCAATACAGGTATAGTCATCATTCTTGAAGTCAAGGCGAAGAATCTTCTCCAGCACGTCACCCGACTTGAAGGGCTCGTTGTTGATTGACAGCACGCCGGCATTCTTCGGACGAAGCTGTGCATCCAGATTGACACCGACCGTGACGCTCTTGATCTCGCGCACACGCGAGGTGAGCTCTGAGAGCTTCTTGTTGAGTTCCCGGTAATAATCGCTCTCGGCAAGCTCAATAATCCGATCCGCCAACGTGCCAAACGCGCGGCCGGTCAGCTTCGGGCGGATTGCGCTGAGCGTTCTGTGAAGCGTTTCGATGCTGGATATGTACAGCTCAATCTCGGTAATACTGAGCAGATAAGCCTCGGTATCGCCGCTGTCCGCCTCCAGACGGCGAAGCTCGATCACGTCACCCAGAATCGGCATCAAATCGTTGAGCATCTCGCCCAACTCTTTATGCGCCAGCATATCGGCAAAGGTCTCGGTACGGTATGCAATCACCGCAGGATCGGCGGTAAAGTATTCACAAAGATCGCTGTTTCTCAGATCGATCAGCTCCGCAAGTCCAAGCTGCTCGATAACCTCGTCATCCACGTCTGGACGGTCGCTGCCGCTATGATGGCGGCGCAGGCTTTCGGTATCGGGATAAAGCAGGCTGAAATTGGTCAAATCCACGGTAATCAGTCCTTTCTTTCGTTTTCCGCAATCGGTGCTTCACCGAGGGGATGAATATGCGGCAGACCGCCGCGATAGGTCGTAACATATGTAAATCCGCATCGCCGCAGGAGCGCCGCGGCATCGTCAATCCCGCGCGCCACGTCGGCCGGGCAATGCGCATCCGATCCAAGGGTAATCCGGTCCCCGCCAAGCGAGCGGTACAGCCGCAGAATCTGCTCGTCCGGCATGGTAAAGCCCGTACCGCTGCGCAGAGGGGAGAAATTCACTTCAAGCGCAACGTCCCGGGCAATCATCCCGTCAAAGAGGCGCTCCAGCGACGCACGGTGTCGCATCGGATCAAAGCTTCGCCCGTCACGTGAAAAATAACGGCAGGGGTAGGTCAGATGTGCCAGTGCATGAACAAACGGGAACTGAATCACCGCAAACGCTTCGTCAAGATAACGGGCAAAGAGCTGATCCATCAATGCATCGGGCATATCGGAGAAACGCATGAAATAAAAATCGGGCACGGCGCGCAGATTATGCAAAGAACCAAGCACAAAATCAAATCCTCCCGCCGCCGCAAAAGCCGCCGCTTCATCGGGATATTCATGGGGCTGGCCCAGCTCCACGCCCCAGTTGACGATTAATCGGCCGGCATATTTCTCCCGCACGGAAAAAATTTCCTCACGTGCCCGTTCGATGGAAAATGCGGCGTAAAAGCCTTCCATCTCACCGTTGATATCACAATGATCGGTAAAGGTAATCTCGGTAAGCCCTGCGTCAATTGCCGCACGGCATACCGCATCGGCCGTCGCCTCAGCAGAGCCGTCAAACGAATGATGGGTATGCAGATGGCTGTCGCAGAGATACATAAGATATTCCCCTCCCGGTGGTATAGATATATTATTATACCACAAATCAAGGAAAGATGGAAGAGAATTTTTCAATTTTTTCTTGCGATTCGGTGTTTTCTATGATAAAATGAAATCGGAATCTGCCCGACGGGCCAAAAACGAGGTCAAATACTGCTATGTCACATATTCCGCTTTACTGCTCGACCGGTACGATTATCGGCCGTGTCAACCGATACGATTATCGGTATATCCTGCGTCTGATGCCCGCGCTCTGCACCGAGGTGCCGCTCGACGGGCTTGAATTAATGATGCTCCCGGCTTATCTGGACGAGCTGCCCGAAATTGCGCACGAGCTTCGTGCCGTCGGTCTCCGTATCCCGATCATCCACGCCGACAAGGAGGTCGGCACCATGCTCAGCCGCGGTGCGGCGATGGGCGAGGATGGGCTTGCGGAATGCGGACGTGCACTTCGCCTGTTTGAGCAAAGCTGTGAGATGGGGATGCGCGTGGGAGCACGGCAGATCGTTCTGCATCTTTGGGGCGGTACCGACTCGGACGCCCATCTGCCCGTTAACATGGAATACCTTGATCGCATTAACGGCCGCGCTCTGGCCTGCGGACTTGAGGTCCTCATCGAAAACGTGCCCTGTACGACCGCAGATCCCATCCGCAATCTGGATACGATACACCGACGCTTTCCTGACCAGCGCTTCGTTTTTGATACACGCTTTGCCGCCTTTCACCGTCAACTCAATACCCTCACCGATATGCCCTGGCTGATCGGCGACCGTCTGGCACATCTGCACGTCAGTGATCTCTTTGACGGTGCGGAGCGGGATTTTTCCCGCCTGCGCCCGATTCTGCATCCGGGGGAAGGGCAAATCAACTTTCCCGCCCTTCTGGCCGCACTGACTGCGCGCGGATACTGCGGTTCGGTTACGCTGGAATCCCCCGTGATGCGCGAGGGCGGCTTTGATCTGGAAAAGCTCAAGACTTCCCTGCAGACACTGCGCACCCTGCTTGACTGTAAAACAACAACCTGAAGGAGAGTCCCATGCGAGAATTCATCGGCCGTGATTTTCTGCTCACAACCTACACCTCACGCCTGCTCTATCATCTCTATGCGAAAAAGCTGCCCATATACGAGCGCTTCAGCCGTTTTTCGCACAAGGATATCGCCGAAAACCGCCGATATACCAATATCGGTGAATTCTGGCTTAGCGGAGAGAGCGGGCGGCAAATTCTTCGGCTTTGCGGTACGGATGGCTCCGTCATGACGGACGAAGGCTCCGATTACGATCGCTTTCGTTTGCTCTGCCGCGCAATGCCCTCTCTGATCGGCAACCCCGTGCATCACCTCTGCCATCTTTCCCTGCACCGTGATTTCGATTGCGATCTTCCGTTAAATGAAAAGAACTGTGATATCGTGTGGTCGCTGGCCGCCGAGCGGCTTTCCGCTGACGACGCGTCCGTCGGCCGCGTGCTGTCCCGCATGGGCGTCAAACGCCTCTCCGTACCGGTTGACCCCTTTGCTTCAGCCCGGGACTTCTCTGCCGCACCGATCACCGTTGACCCCGTTTTTTCCCCGTTCGGTGGCACACTTCCGCCGCTTGACCGCCCTGATTTTGCGGCTGCTCTGCGCTCACTCGGGGGAAGCACCGTTGATCTCAAAGCCATTGAAACGGCGCTCTCCGCCGCACTTGACCGATTCGTCGCCGACGGGGGAAAAGTCGCCTATCACGAGCTTGATCTTCCCTTCTTCGTCCGCCCTGACCCCTATCATGCCGAACAGGTTTTGATACGCGCCGCCGACAGCAAGGCACTCACACGGGAGGATTCTCTGCTCTTTGGTGCACAAATACTCCGCTTTCTCGGTCGGGAATACTTCCGCCGCGGTCTGACGCTGTATCTGCGTCCCCGCGCGGCATCCCCTGCACTGATTGCCTACCTGCACACCGAGGCAGCACTGCCCCGAACTGTCCTGCTCTGTGCGTCCGCCGCAGAGAGCGAGGCTGCCGCTCTGCTCTTCCGCGACCTCCCAATCGTCGCACAAATGATGCTCTCTGATCGCGACCTCTCTCCCGAGGCTGCCATCAATCAGCTTCGCACCGTCGCCGCCGTATCTGCATTCGGTCGCTTCGGCGGCCTGGCCTCGGCTGCGGATTCCCCCCTTACCTTGACCCGCCACGATTATTTCAGGCGGCTTCTTTGCCGCACGGTCGGCGAATGGATAGAGGACGAGCGCTATCCCGTCGATATGGAATCGGCGGCACAGCTGATCTGTGATATCTGCTGTAATCACGCGAAAAACAGATAAAAACACGGGATACGCCGAATGGCGTATCCCGTGTTTTTTCTTAGTCAATGCTCTTGTCAATCGCAAAGCGGATAATCTTGCGTGAGGTGTTTTTCTGGAACTCTACCTCACGGATTTTGACGTGTCCGACCGCCTTGTACGAAACCATACGCTCGTTCGCGCGGCGAACCTCTTCCTTGAAGTAGGCCTCCACCTGATCCCGTTCGATGCCGTGCAGGGCAAGGGTATCGTAATCGGGGAAAATTTCGGCAACGATGACTTCCTTCTTCGGATTACTTCTGCTCTCACCGGCGTAAACGACGACCTCGGCAATTCCCTTGATGCGGGAAAGCTCATTTTCGATTTCCTCGGGATAGACGTTCTTACCGTTCGAGAAAATGATCAGATTTTTGAGGCGTCCCGTGATGTAAATCCAACCCTCTTCGTCCAGCTTGCCGTAGTCACCCGTCTTGAAGTAGCCCTCCTCGTCAAAGG
Source organism: Eubacteriales bacterium (assembly GCA_045597265.1). Taxonomy (GTDB): domain Bacteria; phylum Bacillota; class Clostridia; order Oscillospirales; family CAG-272; genus SIG693. Next base: position 12,017 of record JAZODX010000048.1, read on the forward strand.
CGGCCGCGGTTGCCTCGGGATTTTTATAGTAGCCCATCATCACGTTCGGGCCCTTGACACAGATCTCACCCTCTCCGTTTTCATCGGGATCCTTGATCTTGACCTGCTCACCGATAATCGGCACACCGACGCTTCCCTTCTTGCGGTAGAGATTACGGTTGCAGGAGATGAGGGGCGCACATTCGGTGATACCGTAGCCGTTGAGGATAATAATACCGAGCGATTCAAAGGTATCGATAATATCCTGATTCAGCGCCGCACCGCCGCAGATAATCATCTCAAGCTCGCCGCCAAGCACAGAGAGGACGCTGGAGAACAGCTTGCGGCGCAGGTCGATACCGACCTTGCGCAGACCGTTCGATACCTTCATCATGGTGCGGAGCAGCTTTGCCTTGCCCGTCTTCTCCGCCGTTGACCAGATACGCTTGTAAATGGTTTCCACGAAAAGGGGAACCAGAATCAGGTGGGTCGGCTTGACCTCCTTGATTTCCTGCATCATATAGCGGAGGCCGCTCGTGATATAGACCATCGAGCCCTGCGCAAAATGGCCGACGAAGTTAACGGTCGAGCCAAAGGTATGGTGAGGCGGAAGCAGACACATGGTGCGCTCGGTAATCGAGAAATTATACATCCCCTGCGTCATATCCGAGACGATATTGGTCTGGGAGAGCATAACTCCCTTTCCCTTACCGGTCGTTCCCGAGGTGAAAACGATGGAGGCAAGGCGATCGGGATCAAGCTCGTAGCTGTAATACGTATCGTCCCCGTCAGCAAAACGCCGTGCTCCGTCGGCAATTACCGCATCAATGGCGTAAACCCCATCGACCTTGCTCTCGCCCATACAAATGAGGGTCTTCAGCGTAGGAATATTCTCCTTCATGGACAGAATCTTCTCTTCCACGCTCGGGCTGTAAACGATCATTTCACATTCGGCAGTATTGATGATACCGAGCAGCTCCTCGGCGGGGAGGTCCTTATCCGTCGGAACGGTAACTGCACCGATGGACATCAGCGAAAAATAGGAAATTACCCAATTATATGAGCTTTCACCGACGATGGCAACGTGCCGCTCGCGTGCACCGAGCGCAACCAGCGCGGTACCGAGATTACGGATATCCTCCCTTGCCTGCGCATAGGTTACGGTGATCATCTTTTCGTCATGCGGATTTTTGCGGTAGCCAAATGCAACTCTATCCGGATACTTATTTGCCACGTTTTCGGTCATAACACGAAAATCGCGGAAAACCGTAGTCTCATAAAGGGGATAATTCTTCTTATAATTTTTCATAATCCTTACTCCTTCATGGATATTTTCCATCCATATTTCTATTTTAGCATAATTTTACCAATAAATCAAGAAATAAAATCCGTGGACAGATTCATTTTTTTTATGAGTAGCGACAATATTCTTTGTTTTTTTACAACCAAATCATTTGTTCACATTGTGTTCATATCAATGGTCTATAATTGACATATCTCGTTTTAAGGAGTTCTTATGGCTTCTGCGAAAAAGACAAAAAAATGGATGCTCCCCCGCCACCGCGTGGTCAGAAATATCGCGTACGTCTTATTGACCCCGTATGCAAAATGGAAATACGGCATCAAAATCGAGCGATTCCGCGAACAAGGGGACCGACAGTATCTGATTTTAATGAATCACCAAACGGCCTTTGACCAATTCTTTGTCGGAATGGCGTTTCACGGCCCGATTTACTATGTGGCAAGTGAAGACCTTTTTTCCAAAGGAATTCTCTCTCGCCTGATCCGTTATCTGGTCAATCCCATCCCGATCAAAAAGCAAACGACCGACGTGCGCGCCGTAATGAACTGCATCCGCGTTGCACGCGAGGGCGGCACCATTGCCATTGCCCCCGAGGGTAACCGTACATACGGCGGGCGGCAGGTCTATATCAAGCCCGCCATCGTTCCGCTCGCCCGCAAGCTGGGGCTTCCGATTATCCTTTACCGCATAGAAGGCGGTTACGGCACACAGCCGCGCTGGAGCGATACCATCCGTCGCGGACCGATGCGCGCCTACGTTTCGGAGGTAATTGAGCCGGAGGAATATGCTTCCCTTAACGACGATGCGCTCTATACACGGATCACCACCGGTCTTGACGTGGATGAGACGGCAATTATCGGTGAGTATCCGCACAAAAAGCTGGCGGAATATCTCGAACGCGCCATCTATGTTTGTCCCCAATGCGGATTGTCGGTCTTTGAAAGCCACGGTGACGTGATCACCTGCCAAAGCTGCGGACGCCGCGTACGTTATCTTCCGAACAAAACGCTTGAAGGCATCGGGTGCGACTTCCCCTTCCGATTCATTGCCGATTGGTACGACTACCAGTGTGATTTCGTCCGCTCGCTGGATCTCTCCGCATGGATTGACCAACCGATGTACCGGGACAGCGCACAATTTTCGGAGGTCATCCTTTACCAAAGCAAAAAGCTCCTCCAAAAGGAAACCGAGCTTTCGCTTTACGGTGATCGGATCGTTATCACCTCCCCGGACGAGACGCTTCCCCTTCCCTTTGACTCGGTCTCTGCCGTAACCGTGCTCGGCCGCAATAAGCTCAATGTTTACGTTGACGGTCACGTATACCAACTCAAGGGCTGCAAACGCTTCAACGCACTCAAATATGTGAATATCTTCTATCACTACAAAAACAAAAAAGAAGGAGATCATCATGGAAAATTTTTGGGATTATAGTGTCTGGGGAACCTTCCATCTCTTTGCCCTGCTTCTCGTCAGCCTTCTTGCCGCACAGGTATTAAAAAATTCCGTTAAATTTCTGCACGCTTCGCTGATTCCCACCTCGGTGCTCGGCGGCGCAATTCTGCTTGTCATCTCCGGCATTTATCTTGCCGTCACAGGGGATAACATCTTCAATACCGCCTTTTTCGGTGGAAACGGTGCGAACACACTTGAAACAATCACCTACCATACGCTGGCCCTTGGGTTTATCGCCTCTGCGCTGAAAACGACCGAGGGGAAGCTGACCCGTCAGCGCACAACCGAAATTTTCAACACCGGTGTAACGACCGTTGCTACCTATCTGCTTCAAGGCGTCGTCGGCATGGTGATCACCCTCATTGCCGCTCTCGTCGTCAAGAGCTTCTTTCCCGCCGCCGGTCTTCTGCTTCCCTTCGGCTACGGCCAGGGAACCGGACAGGCGCTCAACTACGGCAACATCTATGAAACCGAATTCGGCTTTGACGGCGGAAAGAGCTTTGGTCTTACCATTGCCGCGCTCGGCTTTATCAGCGCGAGCATCGGCGGCGTAGTTCACCTCAATCTCCTCCGCAGAAGAAACGTCAAATTCCGCACCTCCGAGGAAGGAGGAATCCGATCGGAAGAGATTCAGTCCGAGCATGAGATTCCCATGCAGGGTAGCATGGACAAGATTACCGTTCAAATTGCTTTGATCTCCGGAACCTATTTCATCGCCTATCTGCTCATGCTCGGTCTTGGTGCTCTTCTTCCCGGTATGCGCTCGGTTATCTACGGCTTCAACTTCATTCTGGGCGTGCTTTCCGCAACACTCGTCAAGGCCGTGCTGAACTTCCTCCGCCGCAAATCGGTCATCAAACGCCAGTACACCAACAACTTCCTGCTCACCCGGTGCTCAAATTTCTTCTTTGATATCATGGTCGTTGCGGGCATCGCCGCAATCCGCGTCAGCATTCTCGAAAAATATTGGGGAATTATGCTGATTCTGGGCGTCGTAGGTCTCTTCATTACCTACTGGTACAATTATTTCGTCACAAAGAAGCTCTTCCCCGAATACAGAGAAGAGCAATTCTTGATGATGTACGGCATGCTCACCGGAACGGCAAGCACCGGCATTATCCTTCTGCGTGAAATTGACGGAGGCTTTGAAACACCGGCGGCTGATAATCTGGTTTATCAGAACTTCCCTGCCATCGTCTTCGGCTTTCCGCTGATGATTCTCGCCACCATGGCCCCCGTTCAGCCGATCCTGACAACCATCATTTTGGCCGTCTTCTTCGTGGTTCTGAACGTTATTCTGTTCCGCTCAAAAATTTTCCGCAAAAAAAACAAGTCCAAATAACCGCAAGAAGCGGGACGAGCCTTGGCTCGTCCCGCTTGCTTTTTGGGGATAATTTATTTGGTCTTGATTTCGTTTTCGTACTTCTCGATCATCTTCTTGACCATCTGGCCGCCGATCGAGCCTGCCTGCTTTGCGGTGAGGTCACCATTATAGCCCTGGTTCAGATTTACGCCAACCTCAGCGGCTGCTTCCATCTTAAAACGTTCAAGTGCTTCCTTTGCTTCGGGAACAAGTGCCTTATTGCTTGCCATGATTATTCTCCTTCTGTTACGCCTGCGTCACATCTGCGGCCGCGGACGTATCATTTCGTTTATCTATTTGAATTGAGTCCGCGATGCCGCGTCCTCTGGCATTATTATTGGCGTATGCACACGAAATATGTCTGCCAAATTCGGGGCACGATTTTGGCGATTTTTGCAGTTTAACCGGAAGGAGACAGCTGCGCGAATGACGTAATGATTTTGCTTCAAGAATCCGATTTCGCGGAGTTCTCCAGACTTCTTTTGTATGCCTTCGTGGTCAGTCCGGTCATTTTTTTGAAAATCACGTAAAAGTATTTTACGTCGTTGAAGCCGCAAAGCAGAGCAATTTCCTCGTTGGAAAAGTTTCCGCTTTCCAGAAGCTGCTTGGCGCGCTCTATCCGCTGGCGGTTCACGTATACGGTTGGCGTGCAGGCATATTTCCGGGAGAAAAGCTTATTGAAGTACGTGCGGCTGATATGTGCCGCCGCACAGGCCTTCTCCAGAGCCAGATCGGCATCATAGAGATGCACGTTGAGATATGCCTCAGCAGGCTTGAGCAGATCAGCCGTGCTCTGCGTCTGTTCATCCGCACAAAGCTCAATATGAGATATTATTTCATACAAAACAGCCATACACATAAACTCAAAATTCTGCGGCTTATTTTTCCATAGCTCCTCTGCCCGCAGAAAAAGCGTGCAGATCTCTTCCCTATCCTCAGGCGAGAATTTTTTCATTTTTGTGGATACCTGCCCCACGATATCGAGATGAAAGAAGACAACCGTCTCATGCGTACATTTCTGCGCATAGGAGGAATTCTTCGGGATATACAGAATATCTCCTCGCTTCACCTGATGCTCCTGGTGATGATAAAAAAACAAACTTTCCCCTTCTGTTCTGCAGGTCAGCACATAACAGGATTTATTTTCGGTTTTGATGCTGAGCTGTCCTCTCTCGGATTTTATGATGTCAATGATTGATATCTGCGGAAGCGTCATTCTTCAAAATTCCTTTTTCTTTTTTTGGATTCCCCTTACAAGTATAGCAAGACAGATACCATTTGTCAAGTGTCAAATAATAAACTTTTTTGACTGATTTATATGATATTTTGGCTTTTTTTTCGCAGAAGTCTTTGCTATAATAAAAATACCCCATAATTGTTAAAGGAGCGCAGACAAATGATCTCAATTACAAAATTGAAGGTTACCGCAACTTCTCTGGTTTCTCAAGACGATCGGCAAAGAATCGTTTTGGAATACGAATGCAGTCAAACCGCCCACCTGCTTTTGCACGTGTATCGGGACTCTTCCGTCATCGCGAAGAAGGTGCCGATTGCATTCAACGGCGGCATAGGCTCGACCGATATTATGCTCCCTGTCCAAGCCGAATCCTTCAACGCGGTATGGGAAATTACGGATAAAGCAGGCAACATTCTCTTCAAGACGGAATCTCTTTGGAAGAAGCCCAGAGAATGGACGCTTTATATCATGGTTTCCACGCACACCGATATTGGCCTGCATAACGCGCAGTATATCCAGCGCTACAATTCCTCCCGCTTCATCGACGAAGCCGTCGAGCTGTGCGACGAAACAGCGGCCGAGGAGGAAAACAATCAATACCGCTACACC
>JAZODX010000049.1:0-18947 GCA_045597265.1 Eubacteriales bacterium
AACTCCACGCTTGAATACGGGCTTCTCGACGAGGATTGGGATTACATCAGTATTCAGGAGGCCGGCGGAATCATCGGTATATCGAACAACTTTGCCTTCCTCTCCCCTCTGCTGAAATACGTCCGCGAGCGCGTAGGAGACGCCAAGCTGATCTGGCACGTCACCTGGTCAGATGCGCAGTATTGCACACATAAGACCTTCGCCAACTACGGCAACGACCAGCTCCAAATGTACCATGCGATCGTCGAAAGCGTCCAAAAGGAGGTGCTCACGAAGGAGTACAATTTCGCGGTCTGCGTTCCCAACGCAACGTCGATTCAAAATGCGCGTTCCTCCTTCCTCGGCGACACACTCAACCGCGAGGACGGCTATCACCTCAAGGAGGGTGTTGCACGATATATCGCCGCCCTGACCTACTATGTAGCGATCACCGGAGACTCGGTCGACCGCCTCACCTACAACCCCGCCCCCGACCTCATTACCGATGCGATGATGGCGGTGGCACACGAGTCGGTGAAAAACGCACTCGCCAATCCCTACGACATCACCCCCTCGGCGCTGACCACAATCGAGCTGGCCGAGGATGCGGCGAAATAAGCCGCGAATTGTCAAGCAAAAAGAGCCTCCCTACACTGCTGCGGGAGGCTCTTTCCTTTTACTTCTTACGTCAGGGGGAAGGTGCGATATGCCCGGAAATCGGCGATGATACGCGTCACGCCGCCGACACTCGCATAACGCGAGGGATCGTCGGACTCGCTGACCGCAATGACCGTCTCGATCCCTGCGGCGTGTGCCGACATCACGCCCGGAAGCGAATCCTCGAACACGATACACGCCTCGGGCGATGCGCCGAGCCGCTGCATGGCCAGTCGGTAAATGTCGGGCTCGGGTTTTCCCGGATAGCTGCCGTCATCGTAGACAATGAGCGCAGGATCGAACCAGCGCGCAATCCCCAGATGAGAAAGATAAAAATCAAGATTTTCACGCGGCGCGCCCGTGGCAATGGTCATACGGAAGCCTTCGGCGGTGAGATAATCCAGAAACTCCTCAAGCCCATCGGTCAGATGGAAAATCTCGGGTGAAAGCAGACACTGCCGACGGTACTCCGCTTCCTTTTCCTCGGCAAGCGCAAAAACCTGTGCCGTTGTCAGCGGACCGAAATAATGTCTGAGAATGGTCGCATTATCCCGCCCGATGATATGACGGTCAAATTCCGCCTCCTCGATCGGTCTGCCGATACGCGCGGAAAGAAATTCCGCGTAGGCGCGCTTATGCAGAGGGGTATCGAGAAGCATGGTGCCGTTGAAATCAAAAATCAGTGTTTTTTTCATTTACTTTAAGAATTTTTCCTCCAGGCGGGCAAGCTCTGCCATCTTCTCGGGGATGGCAATATGCTGCGGACAATGCTCGGCACATGCACCGCATCCGACGCAGTTATGCGCGCGCGCCGATTCGTCTGTCTCGATGAGCGCATGGGTGTACTTGCCGCGATTTTTATTCATGGCAAAATCGTTATAGAGAGAGAACATCGTGGGAATGTCCACGCCGGCAGGACAATCCATGCAATAGCGGCATCCCGTACAGGGGATAACATCCTTCATGCGCCATTCGTGCGCGGCACGGACGCAAATCTCCTCCTCCTCGGCCGTCATCGGTTCAAAATCGGTCAGCGTTGCGTTATTGTCTGCTAGCTGCTTCATATTCGACATACCGCTGAGTACCGTCAGCACGTTCGGCTTTGAGGCGGCGTAGCGGATTGCCCAGCTGGCAATCGAAGCATCCGGACGTGCCGCGCGGAAAAGCTCGTTCGCGCTCGGGCAAACATCGGCCAGAGCACCGCCGCGCACAGGCTCCATAACGATGCAGGGGATACCGCGCTCGGCCAGAATCTCATACTGACGGCGGGCGTTCTGAATCTCCCAGTCGGCATAATTGAGCTGAATCTGCGCGAAATCCCAGGGATATGTATCGGCGATCTCGGCAAGCACCTCGGGCGAATCGTGGAAGGAGAAGCCGAGGTAACGGATCTTTCCCTCCGCCTTCTTTTGCGAGAGAAATTCATAAACACCGAATTCGCGGCATTTGGCAAAATTCTCGGCATTCTGCGCATGGAAAAGATAAAAATCGATATAATCGGTACGAAGACGCTTCAGCTGCTCGTTAAAAATGCGCTCAACATCGGCCGGCGTTTCGGCCATCCAAATCGGCATCTTGGTGGCAAGATAGTAGCTTGCGCGGTCGCGGTCCACAAGCGCGTCGCCAAGAAAGCGCTCCGAGTCTCCGCCGTGGTAGTTGTACGCCGTATCCAGATAATTGATGCCGTGGTCAAGCGCGTAATTTAACAGCTCAGCGGCACGGGTATCGTCAATCTTCTGCTGCTCGGGATCAAGGCGGGGCAGGCGCATGGCGCCGAGGCCAAGCAGAGATACCTGCAGATCCGTATCCTTATAGCGTCTGGTTTCCATCCAAATATTCCTCCGTTTTTTTCTCTTTCGGATAATTATTGCTTTTCCGTTTTTGCCTTGATAAATCTGCACTGTTCGTTCACCGCGCCAAGCCTCATAATAAAGCGGCCGATCTCTTCGGTCGACTGCGGATGCCGAATACGGTCAATGGCGGCGCGCATCATCTCCATTCGCTCGGGCGAGGAGAGCAGGCACCATACCGCCTCGTCGAGCGGATAGGTCTCGGTAACCGAGACGGCAGCACCCTGATTGAGCAGAAATTCGGTGTTCCGATCCTCCTGCCCCGGAATGGGATTGACGATAATCATGGGGAGCCGTTTGGCCAGCGATTCGGAGGTGGTTAGTCCTCCCGGCTTCGTCACGATTACGTCAGACGCATCCATCAGGCGGTCAACCTCACTCGACCAACCAAGCACGAGCATAGGCTTTTTCTTTTCCTGCGCTTCGATTTCTTCCTTTGCCTTTTCGTTGCTGCCGCAAACGACGATCAGCTGAAAATCAAGATCAAGTGCCGAGAGCTGCTCAACCGTTCCGGCCAGATCCCCGTATCCCATACTGCCGCCCATCAGCAGAAGCGTCGTTTTCTCGGGCAGAAGGCCGAGCGCCGCTCTTGCGGCTCCCCGATCGGTCTGCGCTGCGAATTTCGGGTGAATCGGAATCCCCATCGGCAGAATCTGCTCCGGCGAAAAGCCCTTTTTCTTTGCCTGATACAGCAATGCATCACACGCAGTGACAACATAGTCCAGATGCACGCACTCCTCCCAGAAGGGATGGAAGATGAAGTCGGTTACAATGCCCACCGTTTTGGCGCGCAAACCGTACTCAACCTTGATTACATCCAGAATCGCACCGGCAAACACGTGCGTATAAACGATCACGTCGGGGTCGTATATGGCAATATACTTGCGCAGCTTGCGCGAGAGCAGCTTTGCATTCATTCTGGTTTTGGATTTTTCGTCTGCCGTACGCTTACGCTTCTCAGCCAGGCGATAGCCTTCCTCAAAGGCGAACTTGGCCTTGGAGGCAATAAACAAATATCCCTCCGATACCGTTTTGGAGAGTGGCTTGCTGATATATTCAAAGGTGTCGAGAACTCTGCACTCTACACTCTGTTCTTCCAGATAGGTTTTCATTGCATTAGCCGTTGCATTGTGTCCGCCGCCTGCCGTGACGGAGAGAATCAAAACGCGCATCCGATAACGCATCCTTTCTTTGCTGAAATGTAGTTTCATTATATAAAATTTTCCCCGGTTTGTCAAGGTTGACACCGCCCGACGAAAAAATATTCAAAATTCCGCAAGATATTTTACAGAAAAAAAGAGTGGACAGAAGAGCGACTTTATGCTAAAATTAAACCATGATAAAGAAAGGATGATGCATATGGCAAAATACATCATGGCGCTCGATCAGGGCACAACCTCCTCCCGCTGCATTCTGTTTGATCCTGCGGGAAACATCTGCTCGATGGTACAGAAGGAATTCAGACAAATCTATCCGGCAGAAGGCTGGGTTGAGCACAACGCCATGGAAATCTGGGCCTCACAGGCTGCCGTTGCCCACGAGGCACTCTACAAGATCGGCGCATCGGCGGCAGACGTGTCCGCTATCGGCATCACCAATCAGCGTGAGACGACGGTCGTCTGGGACAGGGCGACAGGCGCTCCCGTCTGCAATGCAATCGTGTGGCAGTGCCGCCGAACCGCGCAGGTATGTGACCGACTCAAGGCTGAGGGCTGGGAGGCGCGCATCCGCACCAAAACCGGTCTTCTCATTGATGCGTATTTCTCGGCAACCAAAATTGCCTGGATTCTGGAGCACGTGGAGGGTGCGAGGGAACGGGCCGAGCGGGGTGAGCTTCTCTTCGGTACAATTGACAGCTGGCTCATCTATAATCTCACCGGCGGCAAAATTCACGCCACCGACTATTCGAATGCCGCTCGTACCATGCTCTTCAATATCCATACTCTTGATTGGGACGGGGAGCTGCTTGATCTCTTCGGAATTCCCCGCGCCATGATGCCCGAGGTTCTCCCCTCCTCCGGAATCTTCGGTTATACCGATGAATCGGTTTTCGGCGGCCGTATCCCGATTGCGGGTGTTGCCGGCGACCAGCAGGCGGCCCTCTTCGGACAATGCTGCTTTGCTCCCGGCGACGTAAAAAACACATACGGCACCGGCGGCTTTTTGCTGATGAACACGGGCGAGCGTGCCGTTCGCTCGGACGACGGTCTGCTGACCACCATCGGCTGGGGAATCGGTGACAGGATCACCTACGTGCTTGAGGGCTCGGTTTTCATCAGCGGTGCGGCCATCCAGTGGCTACGTGATGGTCTTCGCCTGATCGAATCGGCCGCAGACAGCGAATATATGGCGCGCAAGGTCCCCGACAGCGGCGGCGTATACGTCGTACCCGCCTTCGTCGGGCTTGGCGCTCCTTATTGGGATCCTTATGCACGGGGAGCAATCTTCGGGCTGACCCGCGCGACCACGAAATATCATCTGATTCGCGCAACCCTTGAATCAATGGCCTATCAAACCTGCGACATCATCGGTTCAATGGAAAAATCCGGCATCAAGCTCGGCTCGCTCCGCGTCGACGGCGGTGCTTCGGCCAACAATCTGCTCCTGCAGTTTCAGGCCGACCTGCTCGGGGTTCCGCTCGTCCGTCCTGCCTGCATCGAAACGACGGCACTCGGCGCCGCAATGCTGGCAGGGCTTGCCGTGGGTGAATTTTCTTCACTTGAGGAGCTCCGCCTGATCTGGCGCTCGGAGAGTGTCTTCACCCCCGTGATTTCGGCCGAGACCCGTGCCGCACTGAAATACGGCTGGTCACGCGCAGTCAGCCGAACGATGGGCTGGAAGGAATAAATTTCGTCTGTCGCACCATACTATCCGTAAATACACCTCCCTTATCGGGAGGTGTTTTTCGGAGGAATTATCATGTTCAATATTCAGAAATGCGCAATTATCGGCTGTGGTCAGGTTGGGGCAACCTGCGCCTTTTCCCTGATGCAAAGCGGACTTTTTTCCGAGATGGTATTGCTCGACGTCAACCGCAGAAAGGCGGAGGGAGAAGCGATGGATCTGATGCACGGACTTCCCTTTCTTTCGCCCATGCAAATATACGCCGGCGATTACTGTGATCTTGATGACGCTTCCCTCATCATCATTGCCGCAGGAGCAAATCAACGCCCCGGCGAGACGCGGATTGACCTGCTCCATCGCAACGGCGAGATTTTCCGCGCGATCATCACCCAGATCGTCCGCCATACGCAGGATGCGATCCTGCTCGTGGTGAGCAACCCCGTGGACGTGCTGACCTACGTCACGCTTAAGCTGTCGGGCTATCCCCCGAACCGTGTCATCGGCTCGGGCACCGTTCTCGACACGGCAAGACTCAAGCACCTTGTCGGTGCGGAGCTGGGGGTTGACAGCAGAAACGTGCACACCTTCATCATCGGCGAGCACGGCGACAGCGAGCTTGCGGTGTGGAGCAGCGCAAACGTCTCGGGCGTTGATCTCTCTCATTTCTACCGCATCTGTGAAACCTGTCCGGGAGAAATGGAAGGACTTCACGCCCTTTTTACCGACGTCAGGGACAGCGCTTATCACATCATTGAGGCAAAAGGAGCAACCTATTACGCCATTGCCCTTGCCGTCAATCGCATCGTCGCCTCTATCGTGCGGGACGAAAATTCGATTCTCCCCGTCTCCACGGCGGTGGACGGCCATTACGGTCTTGAGGACGTCTGTCTCGGTCTGCCCGCAATCGTTGGACGGAACGGTGTGCGCGAAGTGCTCCAGATCCCGCTCAACGAGGAGGAGCACCGCCGGCTTCTGGCGTCTGCCGCAAAGCTGAAGGAAATCATTACGGAGGCCAAAATTCTCTGACGAAAAAAGGTGTCGCGCCGTGCGCGACACCTTTTTTCAAAACTCCGGTTCATACGATTCGCAAAGCGGCGTGTACACCGCACGGCGAACCTCAATATCCCGGATGGCCAATTTGGTACAGTAGGGCGAGAAGCCGACGTGCCCGTCGATGACGGCGTGTGGATCGATCAGCTCGCTGACTAAGATTTCATCGGCGTACAGGAAGGTATGATTACCGATAATCCCCGTCGTAATACGAACCTCATTGCCCGGAATATAGGTATAGGCTCCGGTCAGTGCGCGAAGCCCGGTCTCTGGACTGCGCTCGATACCGCTCTTATGCGCATACCAGCCGTTGAGCCCGATAATATAGGCATTGCCGAGATAATCGATCTCGCTGTCCCAATGGGCACAGAAGAGCGCATTGACGTCCCGTGTTGCGGGAAAAACGGTTTTGGCGGTAAAGGAAAAAACGATATCCCCCGCAAAGCTCTCCCGGCTGAAGAGGATGCCGCCGCGGTTTCCCCGCTCCGCACCAATCAGCCAGCCGTCTTCGTACGACCATTCGCCGAGCATCACCGACCAGTCCTTCTCCCAATCGGGTCCCGGTGCGCTCTGCAGGAGAAGCGGACATTCCGCAAGCTTCACCGATTTCCCCAGCAGCTTCAATTCGTTCATGCAAGATCCCCCGTTCCGTTATCCGCAAGACCTTCCTTCAGCATACGGATTTCTTCCATCCATACGGCGTTCGACGCATCACTCGGCATCCGCCAGTCGCCGCGCGGAGAGATACCGACCGATCCGACCTTCGGGCCGTCCGGCAGGCAGGAGCGCTTGAACTGCTGACTGAGGAAACGGCGGGTAAAGGTCTCAAGCCAATGCAGAATCACCGCATCATCGTAGGTTCCGGCAAATGCAATCCGCGCCAGGCGGAAGAGCTTGCGGGGCGGGAAACCGAAGCGAAGCATGAGATAGAGGTAGAAATCGTGCAATTCATACGGACCGACGAGATCCTCGGTCTTCTGTGCAATCTCCCCGTCCTTCGGCGGGAGCAGCTCGGGACTGACGGGTGTGGCAAGAATATCGCGCAGGCAGGACGCAAGGGCGGAAGCGCCGCTCGCTTCTGCCTCGTCCGCATACCAGCCGACGATGTGTCGGACAAGGGTTTTCGGTACGTCTGCGTTGACGCCGTACATCGACATATGGTCGCCGTTGTAGGTTGCCCAGCCGAGTGCGAGCTCAGAGAGGTCTCCCGTGCCGATCACCAGTCCGTTCTCGGCATTGGCAATATCCATGATGATCTGCGTGCGTTCGCGGGCCTGACAGTTCTCGTAAACAACGTCATGCCGCGCGGGATCGTGCCCGATATCGCGGAAATGCAGATTGACCGCCTCCATGATATCGACCGTTCTCAGCGTCACACCAAGCTCGGCACAAAGCAGCTCGGCATTCGTGCGGGTTCGCACCGTAGTTCCGAAGCAGGGCATGGTCACCGCCAGAATATCGCTGTGCGGACGGCCGAGCAGATCCATGGCACGAACGGTAACCAGAAGAGCAAGGCAGGAGTCAAGCCCGCCCGAGATGGCGATCACGCATTTGGCGGCAAAAGCACGCTCGATGCGCTGACGCAGGCCGTAGGCCTGAATGGTAAGAATTCGCGCACAGCGCTCGGCAAGCGCGGCAGGATCGTCGGGAATAAAGGGATGCGGATCGATGAAACGGGTCAGTGCCGTTTCGGAGACGGGCAGGCTGAAGCCCGTGCGGACGTACGCACTGCTGCTCTGCCGGGTATTGTTGCGCATCCGCTCGCGAACGAGACGGAAGAGGTCGATCTCACTTGCCACGTAATCCCCTGCGTAGGCGAAGGGCTTGCGCTCGGCAAGCACCTCCCCGTTCTCGGCAATCACGCTGTGTCCCGAGAAAACGAGGTCCGTGGTCGATTCTCCCCTGCCTGCGTTTGCATACACGTAGCCGGCCATCTGCCGTGCAGACTGTCCGGTAATCAGCGCGGTGCGGTAAACGTCCTTTCCGACCGAGGCGGGGCTGGCCGAGAGATTGGCAATCAGCGTCGCACCGGCCGCCGCATGGGCGGAGGAAGGCGGGACGGGCGCCCAAAGATCCTCACAGATTTCTACCGCGATGCGGAGCTCGGGCATATGCGTACAACAGAAAAGCTGGGCCGCACCGAAGGGAACCTCGGCGCCGCAGACCGTGATGCGGCGTACCTCCTCGGGTGCCGGCGCAAAGGTGCGCGCCTCGGCAAACTCACCGTAATTCGGCAGGTGCGTCTTCGGCACGATACCAAGCAGCTTGCCCTCAGCACAGACGGCGGCACAGTTATAGAGCTTATCCTCAACGGCAAGCGGCAGTCCGATCACCGAGAGGAGTGGACAGTCGGCCGTCTCGCAGAGATAGCGTGCAAGCGCCGTCCGGGCGGCAGTCAGAAGCGTTTGCTGAAAAAAGAGATCTCCGCAGGTATAGGCGGTGATACAAAGCTCGGGAAAAACAAGAACATGAACACCGTCCTCGGCCGCCGCACGGGTGATGCGGATCAGCTCGGTGACGTTGTACGGGCAATCGGCGACACGCAGTGTGGGCGTTGCGGCGGCGACGCGAATAAATCCGTCTTTCATCTTGACAGTTCCTTTCGGTTTGGGGTATACTATAAACAGGATGGGGCGCTCGGTAAATTACGAGCATATCTACTTATTATTATAGCCCCAAAGTGCCGAAATTACAACAGGAATTTGCAAAAAAATCCATTTTGGAGGAATGAATTATGTCGAAAGCCAAATCGGTTCTGATCATCGTCGATTATCAGCGGGATTTCGTGAACGGTGCACTCGGCTTTCCGGGGGCTGAGCTGCTTGAGGCACCGATTGCTGCCCGAATTGAACGCCAGCTGGCCGAGGGCGGTGAGATTATCTTTACGCTGGACACGCACGGAGAAAACTATCTTGACACCGCCGAGGGGCAGAAGCTTCCCGTTCCCCACTGCATTCGCGGAACGAAGGGACACGGTGTAACCGACGGGCTTTCCGTCTATCTTGACCGTGCGGTACTCGTGCTGGAGAAGCCCGGCTTCGGTTCGCTCACCCTTGGCTCCTTCCTGCGCGACCGCGGCTACGCGCAGGTTGAACTCTGCGGCCTGGTTTCGAGCATTTGCGTGCTCTCAAATGCAGTAATTGCCAAGGCGGCGCTTCCCGAGGCAGAGGTTACGGTCGACGGTGCACTCACCGCTGCTCCCGATCCTGCCGCGCACGAAGCAGCGATGACCGCACTGCGCGGAATCCAGATCACCGTAAGGTAATCCCCAAAAATCCACTCTGCCCGCCCCACGCGGACGGAAGCGGGTAATTATCCCCGCAGAAAGGTGTTTGTCATGCGTAATCTGACCATGCTTTGCGATTTTTACGAGTTGACCATGGCGGGCGGATATTTCCGCACCGGCATGGCCGATAAAATCTGTTACTTCGATCTCTTCTTCCGCCGTGTTCCCGACGGCGGCGGCTATGCGATTGCGGCAGGCCTTGAGCAGGTTATTGACTATATCAAGAATCTGCATTTCACCGATGAGGATATTGCGTATCTGCGTGAAAAGAACTGCTTCCCGGAGGATTTTCTCGCCTATCTGCGGGATTTCCGCTTCACGGGAGATATCTGGGCCGTCCCCGAGGGTACGGTGGTATTCGCAAATGAACCGCTTCTGACGGTGCGTGCGCCTGCCATCGAGGCACAGTTTATTGAAACCTTCCTTTTGCTTGCCATCAACCATCAGTCTCTGATCGCCACCAAGGCAAGCCGCATCGTCCGTGCGGCCCAGGGGCGTGCGGTCAGTGAATTCGGCGCACGACGGGCGCAGGGGGCGGACGCGGCCATTCTCGGTGCGCGGGCGGCGTATATCGGCGGCTGTTCCGCCACCGCCACGACCCTGACCGATACCGACTACGGTGTTCCGGCAACCGGCACCATGGCACACTCCTGGATTCAGCTTTTTGACGACGAATACGAGGCCTTCCGCAACTACTGCGAATGCTATCCCGAGAATGCGACCCTGCTCGTTGATACCTACCACGTGCTGGAAAGCGGCATTCCCAATGCGATTCGCGCCTTCCGCGACGTGCTTCTTCCGAAGGGAATCACCCGCTGTGCCGTCCGTCTCGATTCGGGTGACCTGGCCTATCTCTCCCGCAAGGCGCGCAAAATGCTCGACGATGCGGGCTTCCCCGAATGCCGCATCGTTGCCACCAATGCCCTTGACGAATACCGCATCATCGATCTGCTCCATCAGGGCGCCTGCATTGACGCCTTCGGTGTGGGTGAGCGCCTAATTACGGCCAGCAGCGATCCCGTGTTCGGCGGCGTCTACAAGCTCTGCGCCGTTGAGGAGGACGACGGGACCATCGCGCCGCGTATCAAAATCAGCGAGAACACCGCCAAGATCACGACGCCACACTTCAAGCAGATATACCGCCTCTACGACCGTGCCTCAGGTAAGGCAGAGGCCGACCTGCTCTGTCTGCGGGACGAGACGCTTGACGACAGCGCTCCGCTGACCATTTTCGACCCCGACTATACCTGGAAACGGAAAACGCTCACCGACTTTACCGCAAAGCCGCTTCTCGTGCCGATCTTCCTTGGCGGCGAGCAGGTTTACGCTCCGCCCGCCATTGCTGAGATTCGCGCACACTGCAAGGCCGAGCAGGAGAGTATGTGGGACGAGGTTCTGCGCATGGACAACCCGCATAACTATTACGTTGACCTCTCCGAGCGGCTCTGGAGCATCAAGCAGGAAATGCTCGCCTCGCATAGCAAAAGATAACGAAAAAGATAACCCGTGACGCGCAGTCTTGGGTTATCTTTTTTTCCAATTCGGTAATGCGTTCCCGCTGACTATGCACATGCAGTTTCCCCGTAGGGCGGGGTTTACTCCCGCCGTTTCGTGCATTTTACGCTGTTTCAGGCGGCGGGACCAAGGCCCCGCCCTACAAAACAGAGCTTACTTTTGTCCGGGAACGCCAAAGGTAATTGGGATATTTTTTACGGCATGATTGCCGCGGGCTGATAGGTACGGATCGTGGGGGAGGAGCTCTTCCCTTCCTCACGGAGATAATCGTTTTCGTATTTTCCGGAATCGGTATAGAAGGTACCGTGCTGGACAACGTTGATCATTTTCCCGCCAATCGCCTCGGCCGGAATTTCGGCAATCTGGAGATAGAAGCGGGTGGAGGAGAGCACCTCGGTTTTGCGGGATGCGGCAATATCCCGAATATGCACGTGCACGCCAAGGGTATCACTTCGCATATCGAAAATTTCCACGGGAGATGCAGTCGGATAGAGATTCCCCTGCGGAATCAGAAGCAGAACGTGCCCTGAGAAGAATGCGGCGTCGTAAGCACTGAGCGCCCGCATAATTTCGGCACAGGCCGAATTGGGACAATCCTTCGGGTGTGTCTCGATCAGACGGGCAAGCGATTCAGCGCCCGTCACCAGGGCCACGCTGCCCCAATGGCGAAGATCACGGTCCACGAAAACACGGGATTGATAGAGAATCGCATCCCCTTCATCGCGTACCGAGGGAGGCTCGGTCACGGGCGCCGTCGTCTCGGCCGGTGCTTCGGTCGTGACCGGTGCTGCCGTCACGGGGGCCGTCGTCTCAGGGGCCGCAGAACGACCTACGGTAACGGTATCCGAGCAGGTCAGATAATCAATCTTAATGCCCGAATAACTGCCGATAAAGGGCCAGGAGGCCGAGATTTCCACCTCTGCCGTCCCGTTCGCACCGAGCGGAATATCTACCGTGGAGGAAGCCAGCGAATAGGTCTGCTTCCCTTTCCCCTCGTACACGATTGCCTCGGTGGAAAAGCTCTGGCTCGAATTGCCGATCTTGAGCTTGCCGCCGTTTCTGGCGCTTACCCAGATGGTATAACAGGTAATGTAAGCCTCGGCGCGCAGCGTAACGGCCTTATCCGTCTGCCCGATCACCGACCAGTCAATATGAATCTCCAGGTTACTTCCGGTATTCGAGGAAATCGTTCCCGAGGCAATCACGGGCTTTGGGGCTGTCGTCTCGGGTGTGGGACGGGTGGTCTCTGGTGCGGCAGTCGTCGCCGGAGCGGGCGGAACTGCCGTCTCCGCGGGTGTCGTAGCGGGATCGACGGGGATGGGCTCGGTGGTCAGCGCATCTCCCGTTCCCGTATCGGAGCCCTGCTCCGACACCTTCCCCGGTGTACACGCACTCAGCGCAAGCAGAGCAAGCAGCAGTGCGCACAAGCGCCGCAGACGGGCGGCAAACGTTCGTTTCATTTCGTTTTTCCTTTCTGTGTACCGTTCACGTGCGGGGAATGACGAGCATGGTCTTCTCCAGGAGAACGGTCGGGCGATAGGCGAGCTTGGAGCGGCGGAGTCCGGGATTGCCGTCATCCTCCTCGCGGTTAATGAAGCTGACACCGGCCTCCACGCCGCAGCGGGCAAATTCGCGCACGAGCATGGGATATACGCCGGAATAAGCGGTATTTCCTTTTTCAATATGGACAAAAAGCGTATCGTCTGCAAATTCCCCGATGGAAAAGCCAACGATCTCTCCGCCGACGCGCAGAACACCGCCGCAGAGCGGAAGCCCGGCATCCAAAAGAGCAGCGTAGAGCGAGAGCATATCGGCAGCGGCATTCGCCTCTGCCGCGGCAGATTCGGTTCCGTCATCCTCCGCCACGCGCTGGAGAGCAAAAAATGCGGAGACATCTTCGATCGATTCGGGGGTAAGGGGTCCGTAGGTATAGTCGGGATAGGTTGCGAGAAAACGGTTGACGTGATTGCGTGGCCCATGGTAGGCACGGCCGGCAAGAGAAGCCAGCGCCTCGGCCGAGTAAAGATAATCGCTCCAGTCTGCATCGGTCGTCCGCGCACCGCCGCCGAAATACGCGGCAATGCGATCGGCCTCCTCGGCGGAAAGCGAAGCAAAAACAAGCGGTACGTGATCGGCATCCGCATCGGCGGCAATTGCGCCGAGGGCGGCCGAAAAGTCCCCTTCCCCGACCGGGCAGCCGTACACACGTCGCCCGTTCCAATCGGAACGAAGCAGATGCATATCGGCAAAACGGGCATAACGGGTATCCGATTGCTTTGCCCACATAAACAGGATTCCGGTTGTTTTATCACAAAATCGACTTCCCGCCGCGCGGGAATATGCCTTGATCTCCTCGGCAAGCGCCGGTGTGAGCGGACGGAAATCAGGACGGACAGAATCAATCGCCATCGTCGTTGGAACTACTCCTTCACTCATTTGAATTGATCTGCGCAGGCTGTGGCAAGCTGATCGCAGCGCTCGTTATACGGGTGTCCCGCATGCCCCTTTACCCAAACGAAGGTCACCTCGTGCCGGTCAAGCAGATCAAGCAGGGTCTCCCACAAATCGACGTTCAGGGCAGGCGATTTGTCCGCCTTGCGCCAGCCGCGTTCGCGCCATCCGCGTGCCCAGCCGAGATTGATGGCGTCGGTAAGATATTTTGAATCGGAGGTCAGGGTCACCGTGCAAGGACGGTTGAGCAACTCCAGCGCTCGGATCGCGGCCGTCAGCTCCATACGGTTATTGGTGGTTGATGGCTCGCCGCCCGACAACTCCCGCTCGTGTTCACCGTAAACGAGAACCGCCCCCCATCCGCCCGGACCGGGATTTCCCCGACAGGCACCGTCGGTATAAATCTGAACGTGGGTCATATAGATACTCGCTTCCGCGGGGAAGCGTCCTTTCTATGATAAAATCGCGCCGTGTTACACGTGAAAGCGGCGCGCCAGCTCGGTGCGCATCTGCTTACCGTAGAAAATGAAAATCGATACGATGGCAATCGCACTCACGGCAACACTGGAAAGACTGAGATAGACGAAATCGGAAAGATCGGTCAGATAAAAGATCAGCGGGACGATCCCGAAGACGGCATCAGCCAGGATACAGCCGACGTAATCGGCGGGCGGCAGACGAAGGACGAGACCAACCGTGCCGAGCGCAACGATCGCAACCATGCAGGCACAGGGAATCACGAAATCGATCGACCAGCCGTGCCAGGCGGTAAGCCAATCCCAGATCACTGAGAAAATACAAATCCAGAAAACCTGTTCGACGATTCCGCGCGGGATGTTGGCGCGGCGGCGAATCCCCGTCACAAGTAACACCCAGAAGCAAAGCACGCCGAGCAGAACGTAGTGCCACCAGCGTCCGCTTTGCGGGAGCATCAGGTTAACCGCAACGGCGGCAATTGTCCCCACGGCACTGCCCCAGAGAAGAAGCTTGAAAAACAAAATAAATTGGTTATATACCGATTTAATTTCGGGCAGCGCGGTATCTCCCGTGCCCGTAAGCTCGGCCTGACAGAGCGGACAGGTTTGCCGCGTCGTGCGAACCGAGAGTTGGCAATGATCGCAATATTTCATGGCAAATCCTTCCTTTCTTTAATACTCCGGAGGTCACGGTGCGATTTACGCATCGTCATCAAGCAGATTGGTTTCAATCACGAGCGTATCGTCAAGTCCGCGCAGATGGCGGAAGAAACGGCGTTGGGGCGCGGTATCGGTAAGAGACGAAGTGATCGAGATGCTCAGGCGATCCCCAAAGGAGCAGATACAGGCCTGAATCTTATTCGTGGCGTTGCAAACGTGAAAACCGCGGATATACGGCGAGAAAACCTCGGGCATTCTGACGATACCAACGTTGGAAACCGTTCCCGTATAGCCTCGGATTGAACGGCGATAAACGACACGCATTACGATATCCTTGAGCGCACGCGGGGTAATACGGGCAATGAAATTTTCTTCAAAGGCAAGAAAGCTGCCAAAATTTTCAGCAAGCTTGTCCCGATCCAGCCCGCGGGCAAAACCCTCGGAAACTGCGGCAAGAATATCCGAGAAGCTGCCGTCTCTCTGCGAAAAATCGTACCCGACGTACATCGGGGTAAAGAAGTTACGCACCGAATCGGAGGCAAAATAATTCCGAAGATTCACAGGCACGTTGATGACGACCGGGCGCCGCCTCGCACGCAAAGGAATATCCTCTCCGACAGCGTGAATCAGCGCGGCCACAAGGTAGGCGGTCAGCGTGGCCCCCTCACGGTGTGCGGCGTCAAGCAGAGCACCCGCATCCATCGTCCCCCGAATCAAACCAATGCGCGCCTCAGACAATCTCGATCCGCGCAGCTCGTAGGCAATCGGCCGCTTGATGCTTTTCATGGGGGAGCGGCGGGAATAGCGATTAAAGCTGTCGTCCGCCATGCTCGTATGTGCCGTTTCATAGCCGAGATTTTCCTCGGGTATGCCCTTTGCCCGTGCGAGATATTTCATCACGAGAGTGCGGAGAAAATGCATTGCGCCCGTTCCGTCGGTCAGCACGTGATAAACCTCAAGATTGATGGTGCATCCGAAAAAACTGACTGCATAGAGCAAATTTTTGGCGCGGGGATGATAGAGAGGAGCACAGAGCGGTTTTCGCTCGGGCCTGACAATTGCACGCAGGCGTGAGGATTCGAGATAGTACCAGAAAACGCCGCGGCGAAGCACAAACCCAAAGATGGGAAAGCATTTTGCCGTTTCATCCAGTGCCTCCTGGAGCAATTCATGATCAATCGGCTCGGCCAGCTCGCACGAAAAACGAAAGACGTGAGTCTCGGTACGCGAGGTCGCGGCGGCAAACAATTTTGCCGCGTTGTCCAGCCTATTCCATTTATTTTTGCTGTGACTCATGTCTGTTTTTTTCCTTTTCGTCATCAGTTTGGGAATCCCCCAGAAATGCGGCCAGATGACCGTAAGCCTGCCGCGTCACATCAAAGACGGGCGGCAGAGAGAAAAAGCCGTGCAGTGCGTCGGGAACACGATGCACCTCAACCGCAACGCCGGCCTCCGCCAGACGCGCGGCATATGCCTCCCCCTCGTCACGCAGGGGATCAAATTCGGCGGTAATCACCAGGGTTTTCGGCTGTCCTGCCAGTGATCCTGCCAGAAGAGGAGAAAAATAGGGATTACGCAGATCCGCTTCACTGCGCATATAAAGAGAAAGATAGTCTGCAATTTTCTTCGCCGTCAAAAGATAGCCCTGCCCGTTTTCTCTGACCGACCGAAACGGAGACATTTCTCCGAAATCGCTCTGTACGGCAGGATAGATCAGCACCTGCCGACGCGGCATAAACTCGCCCCGATCGGCCGCCATCAGCGAGAGTGCCGCCGCCAGATTTCCGCCTGCGCTGTCTCCGATGAGAATCACGTCGTCTGCGCAGACGCCATCCGTTTCACAAAAAAGCGTCCGCGCAACGGCATAGCAATCCTCAAGCCCACAGGGAAAACGATGCTCGGGCGCCAGGCGGTAATCGACCGACAGAACCCTCCGTCCCGTCTCTGCGGCAAGCGTTCCGCAGACCGACGTATAGGTATCCATATCGCCGGATACCCATCCGCCGCCGTGAAAAAAGAGAAAAAACTCCTGCGTGCGGCGCTGCTCGGGAACGAAAAGCCGAACGGGAATCTGACGGCCGTCAACGGTGACCCGTTTATTCCAGCTTTGATAGAGAAAGGAAACGCGAGGGCGGAGCAGACGCTTTGCGGCACGGTCAAGCCGATAGTTTTTCTTCAGATCAAGATCGGGATATGACAGCGCGCGCAGGGCGGCGGTGGTCAAACGGTTAATGGCCATTCGCTTCGCTCCGTTTCCATAATTGTTCATCTTATAGTATAACACAAACCCTCCGACAATTCAACCGCTGACGAAAAAAATTTACCGAATGAACATATTCTCCCATAAGATGAAAAAATCTCAAATTTTTTTGACAAAGGATAGAATTTGTGCTATACTTTTTTAAAATAGTTTTTTGTGAAGGAAAACGTTACGATGATTAACAACCGCATCCACCAGTTGGCAGATTACGCATTGGCCGAAGGTCTCATTGAAGCGGCCGATTATTCCTACGTCATCAACCGCCTGCTTGCTCTGCTCAGGCTGGACGCTTATACCCCCACCGAAGCACTGCCCGCCGAGCCCGTTGCCGACATTCTCCGCGCAATCTGCGACTACGCCGCAGAAGCCGGCCTGCTTCCCCTTGACACTGTGGAATACCGCGATCTTTTCGACACCGAAATCATGGGCATTCTCACCCCCCGTCCGAGCAAGGTCATCGCTGACTTCCGCGCACGTTACGCCCTCTCTCCCGCCGATGCCACCGACGCCTATTACCGCTTCAGCCAAGCGACAAACTATATCCGTACCGACCGCGTTGCCCGCGACCGCAAATGGACGGTCGACTCTCCCTACGGCAGATTGGATATTACCATCAATCTCTCCAAGCCCGAGAAGGATCCTCGCGCGATTGCCGCGGCAAAGCTGGCCAAGCCCTCCGGCTATCCGCTCTGTGCACTCTGCCGGGAAAACGAAGGCTATGCCGGCACCCTCTCGAGCGCTCCGCGTGCAAATCACCGCATTATCCCGATCACGCTGACGGATGAGGCATGGTATTTCCAATATTCTCCCTACGTCTATTATCCCGAGCACTGTATCGTTTTCTCGGGACAGCACACCCCCATGCGCATCACACGTTCCACCTTTGCGCACCTGCTTGATTTCGTCTCGCTCTTCCCCCACTATTTCATCGGTTCAAACGCCGATCTGCCGATTGTCGGCGGCTCGATTCTCTCGCACGACCATATGCAGGGCGGTCACTACACCTTTGCAATGGAGCGCGCACCGATAGAGAAAAAAATCGTATTTCCCGCCTTTTCCAACATTGAAGCGGGAATCGTCCGCTGGCCGATGTCTGTCATCCGCCTTACCTCACACGACAAAACAGCGCTGGTCGCATTGGCCGAGAAAATTTTCCTTGCATGGCAGGGCTACAGTGATCCCGACGCCATGATCTTTGCCGAAACCGACGGAGAACCGCATAACACCGTCACACCGATCGCACGGTTCCGAGACGGAAAATATGAGCTTGATCTGGTTCTGCGCAACAATCTGACCACAAAAGAGCATCCGCTCGGTCTCTATCATCCGCACGCCGAGCTGCACAATATCAAAAAGGAAAATATCGGCCTGATTGAGGTCATGGGGCTTGCCGTCCTGCCGGCACGCCTGGCATCCGAGATGGAAATTCTCTCCGCCTGTATCCTCGACGGAAAGGATCCTGCAGAGAATGGACGCATCTGCCATCACGCCGCCTGGTTCTCCGCCTTTGCCGATCATTATTCCTTCACGGCGGATAATATCGATGCCATTCTCCGCGAGGAAATCGGCAAAACCTTCGTCCGCGTTCTTGAGCACGCCGGCGTTTACCGCTGTGATTCGAACGGCCGCGAGGCATTCGGCCGCTTCATTGCGTCGATCGAATAAAAAGGATGCCGCGCAAGCCTGCGCGGCACCCTTATTCCCTCCAAGCGAGGGCATTAATAGGAAAATTCGTTGATAATTTCTTCGATTATTTCTGCGTAGTAGTCGACGTCTCCGGTAAGGCTCATCACCAGGCTGAGTATCAGCGAAATTACACCGAGGGACGTTCCGATAATTCCGCAGATCAGTCCCCCCATTGCGACACCCGCAATTTTCCCCCCGGCATTGTCCTTTTTCGAGAGAATGGCAAGAAGAAT
>JAZODX010000050.1:0-2639 GCA_045597265.1 Eubacteriales bacterium
CTCAGCCCAGGTGCCGTTCTCAACCTTATCCTCGTAGCCGTAGGGGGTCAGGTCGATGCTGTACATCTTCAGGTCGGCGTGTGCGCCCTTACCGAACTGTACGTCATTGTTGCCCGAACCGGAGGTCCACATATCGAGGAAGCAGATCGGATCGTTGTAGTCGGCCAGCCAGCCGTTTCTTGCGATAGAATATTCACCGTTCTTACGGGTCTCAAGGAAGGTTGCCCATTCCTGATTTTCAAGGTTCATGGTGATGCCTGCAACCTGAAGTGCGCTCTGCAGATATTCACCGATTGCCTTGTGGCCTTCACTGGTGTTATAGAGATAGGTCAGGGTCGGAGTGGTCACGGTCTTTGTCGAACCGCCGCCGCAAGCGACCAGGCTGAGCATCATAACAACGACCAGGGCCAGGGAAAGAATTCTCTTCATGATTTTGTCCTTTCTGAAAATAATTTTTTATTTATATTTCGTCTCCGGGGATGCACGCCCCAAAGGCATAAATATACGAAAATCAGTTCAGCTCTTCCACGCGGTGGCAGGCGACGAAGCGGCCCTTTTCAATCTCGCGGAAGGCAGGGGTCTCCTCGGCACAGCGTGCACAGGCGTGCGCACAGCGCGTGCGGAAGGGACAGCCGGAGGGAGCGTTGAGGGGGGACGGGATATCGCCCGAGAGGGGAATGCGCTGATTTGCCCGCGCCACCTTGGGGTCGGGCATGGGAACGGCCGACATCAATGCCTTGGAATAAGGGTGAAGCGGACGCTCGTACATATCGGCGGAATCGGCAAGCTCTACCATTTTGCCGAGATACATAACTGCAATCCGCGTACTGATATGGCGGACGACCAGAAGGTCGTGCGCAACGAAGAGATAGGTCAAGCCAAGCTTTTCCTGCAACTCACCGAACATATTGATGATCTGAGCCTGAATGGAAACGTCAAGCGCGGAAACCGGCTCATCACAGACGATGACCTCGGGATTGACGGCAAGAGAGCGGGCAATACCGATCCGCTGGCGCTGACCGCCCGAGAACTCGTGCGCATAACGCGACGCGTGCTCACTGTTCAATCCCACGTGCTCCATCAGCTCAAGCACCTTCTGACGGCGCTCATTGGAATCGGCGTACATTTTATGAATATCGAGCGGCTCGGCAATGATATCCTGAACCGTCATACGGGGATTAAGTGAGGAATAGGGGTCTTGGAAAACCATCGTTGCTTTCTTGCGGTATTCGAGAATATCGGCGCGGGTTACAATCTGCTTTCCGTCATAGATAATCTCGCCTGCCGTCGGCTTATACAAATGCAGAAGGGTACGACCGACCGTCGTCTTGCCGCAGCCCGACTCACCGACGAGTCCCAGCGTTTCACCGCGATTGATGGTGAAGGAAACACCGTCAACCGCCTTCAGCGGACGGGAGGAAAACATCCCCGTGCTGATATCAAAATACTTCTTTAAGTCCTTTACCTCAACCAAAGGAGCATTGTTCTGCTTTTCACTCATCGCCGTCTGCCTCCTCCGACTGATCTACGATCTCAAGGGGTTCTCCCTTTTCGGCTGCCAGCTTGACGTTCATCCAGCAAGCCGCATGATGATCCGAATTGATGACCACACGATCTGCCCGTTCGGTCAGACAGATCTTCATTGCCGCTTCACAGCGCGGGGCGAAGGGACAGCCCTTCGGCATATTCAAGAGGTCAATCGGCGTACCCGTGATGGGCTCAAGCCGTTGTCCGAAGGTATCCGCCGTCGGAATCGAGCGGATCAGGCCCTTGGTGTATTCGTGACGGGGATTGTAGAAAATCTCATCCGCCGTTCCCTGCTCACAGATCGAGCCGGCATACATAACGATGACTTCATCGCACATCTGCGCCACGACGCCGAGGTCATGCGTAATCATGATGATGGCCATGCCAAGCTCACGCTGAAGCGAGGACATCAGATCAAGAATCTGCGCCTGAATGGTCACGTCGAGTGCGGTGGTCGGCTCGTCGGCGATCAGGATATCCGGCTCGCAGGCGAGTGCCATAGCGATAACCACACGCTGACGCATACCGCCCGACAGCTCGTGCGGTTACTGCTTCATACGCTTCTCGGGCTCGTTGATATTGACCAGTCGAAGCATCTCGACGGCTCTTGCATACGCTTCTTTTTTGGTTCTGCCGGTATGGAGCAGAATCGATTCCATAATCTGGTGACCGATGGTGTGGGTCGGATTGAGCGAGGTCATCGGGTCCTGGAAGATAATCGAAACCTTATTGCCTCTGACGCGCCGCATCACCTTCTCGCCGGCGCCAACCAGCTCTTCACCGTCCAGCTTGATCGAACCGCCTACGATTTTACCCGTAGACGCAAGAATCTGCATAATCGAATACGCCGTAACCGATTTACCGGATCCCGACTCACCCACGATGCCGAGAACCTTGCCGTGATCCAGTTGGAATGAAATCCCGTTTACCGCCTTGACCTCACCTGCATCGGTGAAAAAGGAGGTGCGCAGGTCTTTAACTTCAAGTAATGCCATGTAAATTGACCATGCCCCGGGGGGCCTTCCTTTCCTTTTTTCTTAACCGTTGAGTTTGGGGTCGAATGCGTCGCGCAAACCGTCACCCAGCAGATTAAGCGAGAGAACGATGAGCGA
>JAZODX010000051.1:0-10054 GCA_045597265.1 Eubacteriales bacterium
GCACCTTTCTGCGCATGATGGACTCCCCCGAGAACGTCCTCCCCAAGGCGACACTGTATATGCAGATTTATTTCACCGGTCTGCCCGCCATGATGCTCTACAATTTCGGCGCCTCGATTCTTCGCGCCGTTGGCGATACCCGCCGCCCGCTGATCTATCTGTCGATCGCCGGCGTCCTCAACGTCGTGCTCAATCTGATCTTCGTCATCGTCTTTCATATGGACGTGGCCGGCGTTGCGCTGGCATCCGTCCTCTCTCAGCTGCTCTCCTGCTTTCTCGTTCTGCGCTGTCTCATCGTAGACGGCGGCTCGGTCAGACTGGAACTGCGCCGTCTGCACGTTCACCGCGCCGAATTCATCCGTATTCTCCGCGTGGGTCTTCCCGCCGGCATCCAGGGCTCGCTTTTCGCCATCTCCAACGTCCTGATTCAGTCCTCCATCAACGGCTTTGACGAAATCATCATGGCGGGAAACGCCGCCGCAGCCAATATCGAGGGCTTCGTTTACGTAGCAATGAACGCCTTCTATCAGGCAGCCATCACCTTTACGGCGCAGAACCTCGGCGCCGGCAGACTGGACCGTGTGAAAAAGATCTGTTTCATGACGGTCGGCATGGTCGCCGCCGTCGGATTTGCGATCGGTAACCTGGCCTTTCTGTTCGGGGAAACCCTGCTCGGCCTTTACCGTCCGGGAGAAACCGAGGTCATCGCCGCAGGTCTTGACCGCATGATGTTCGTCTCCTCCTTCTATTTCCTCTGCGGCATTATGGACGTCTTAGTCGGGCTACTGCGCGGGATGGGGCGGTCGATTTTGCCGATGATCATCTCGCTCTGCGGAGCGTGCGGCTTCCGTATCGTTTGGATTTATACCGTATTTGTCGTATCCCCCACGACCCATACGCTGTACATTTCCTACCCGATTTCGTGGATTATCACCGCCCTGGCACAAGCCATCTGCCTTCTTATCACCTACAAAAAGGTCAAGCAGAACGTGCAGGCGGGTGTCTCGGTGCTCACTGCGTAGCCTGAAAAAAATTTTGGAACCATCGGCAACGGTGGTTCCTTTTTTGCGTTCACGTCGGCCAAATCTTACAATTGCGTGACTTTGCCGGGATTTGCTTGCAAATGACCGACTTTTATGATACAATAGGCATATCCGTAAAAGGAGGCACCGCAATGATACAATACCAGCGTCACAAAGAGATTCTCGAACGCCTTGAGCGTTTTCCCGCCATGCGCATCGGGCGATTGGCCAAGGAGCTTTACACCAGTGAATCCACCGTTCGCCGCGATTTGGCGGCCCTTGAACGGCAGGGACTGGTCAAACGGGTATACGGCGGCGCGGTTCCGGTTCGACAGACCGGCGTGGATATGCCCTCCTTTCATCGGGAGCAGGAAAACGTTAACCGTAAAGAAGAGATTGCCGCCCGTGCGGCGGTCTGCATCGAGGACGGCATGTCCCTGTTTCTGGATGCGTCAACCACCGTGTCCCATCTGCTCCCCTATCTCGTTCGGCACAAAAACCTGACGGTTGTCACAAACTCGCTTCTTTTGACCGGAAAGCTGAAGGAATCAGGCGGTGAGCAGATCCGCGTGTACTGCACGGGAGGCTTGTATCTTCCCGCCAATCAGGCCTTCGGCGGTGCGTCTGCCGTCCGCATGATTGAGGAAATGCGGGCAGATCTGACCTTTTTCTCGGCAAGAGGCCTGTCACCCGACGGGGAAATCACCGATTCCTCCGAGGAGGAGACCGTGCTTCGTGCCGCCATGCTTCGCCGTTCCGCGCGGCGCGTCTTCCTCTGCGACGACACCAAAATCGGGCGCCGATTCCTCTTCCGCCTCTGCGGACGGGAGGGTTACGACACCATCGTCTGCAACGCACCTCTGCCCGATTGCCTTGCTGATGCCGCACTGTCATAATTTGTTTATAAATCGGTCAAGATTTTTGCTTGACAGAGGGAAGTTTTCCCTGTAAACTGTTTTTGTCCAAACCGGAAAGGAAACGGAACCTCTATGCCTTTTGCTGATCTTCGCTACAAGCTCATGCTTGCTCCCATGGCGGGCGTGACCGATTACGCCTTCCGCCGCGTCTGCCGTGCGCAGGGCGCGGAATATACCGTATCCGAGATGATCTCGGCCAAAGCGCTCGTCTATGAACAGCGCAGCCGCCGTCCGCGTGCGGCGGGCTCGGCCCCCCTCGCCGCCATTCGGCCGGGTGAGACCCATCACGCCCTTCAGCTCTTCGGCAGTGAGCCCGCTTTTATGGCCGAAGCGGCAGCGCTTCTCGCATCGGGCGAATATTCCGGGGCGGTTGCGGGCGAGCCGCCGGCCGCTATTGATATCAACATGGGTTGTCCCGTTCCGAAGGTTGCGGGAAACGGCGAGGGAAGCGCCCTGATGCGCGATCCCGAGCGCGCCGCCGCCATCGTGCGTGCGGTCACCGACGCCATTCGCCTGCCCGTTACCGTCAAAATTCGCTCGGGCTGGGACGAGACCTCGATCAACGCCCCCGAGTTTGCCCGCCGCATGGCCGATGCGGGCGCGGCCGCCGTCTGCATACACGCGCGGACGCGCAAGCAGATGTATGCCCCCTCTGCCGACTACGCCGTCATCGCCGCCGTCAAGCGTGCGGTGGATATTCCCGTAATCGGCAACGGCGACATTGCCTCAGCCGACGACCTTCGCCGCATGGCCGAGGTCAGCGGATGCGACGGCTACATGATCGGACGGGGCGCGCAGGGAAATCCCTGGCTCTTTGCCGAGCTGGCCGCCGCCCTCGACGGCAGACCCTATTCGCCCCCCTCTCCCGCCGAGCGCCTGGCCGTGGCCGCCGAGCATCTTTCTCTCCTCGTGGAGGACAAGGGAGAATCGGTCGGGGTCCGCGAGGCACGCAAGCATATGGCCTGGTATACCCACACGCTCCCCGGCTCCGCCGCCGCTCGCGCCGCCATCATGCGCGCCGAAACGACTGCGGAAATGATGCAGATTCTGTCCCTGCTGCTGGGATAACCGTACAGAGAACGACCCTGCGGGAAGCCGCAGAAGAAAAGGAGCCGCTATGACGCTCAAGCCGCATGATAAAGCCGTCATCGGGCGTATCCCGCCCGCTGAAGAGAAGCGCGACAACCCCGAGTTGCTCGCGCTTATTGCGCGTGCGGCAAAGGGCGACGAGGCGGCTTTTTCCGCGCTGGTCACACAGTACGAAAAGATGGTCTTCAACCTTGCCTACCAGTATGCACAGAACCGGGAGGATGCCGCGGATATCTCACAGGAGGTTTTCCTCAAGCTATGGAAAACCCTCCCCTCCTTCCGCGGAGACAGCAGCTTTTCCACCTGGGTTTTCCGCATCACGCAGAACAGCGCCCTCGATCTTCTGCGCAAGCGCTCGGGCAATCCCTCCCTTTCGCTGACGGTTGAGGATGAGGACGGCGAGGAGCGGGAGCGCGAGCTGGTGGATACCGGTACCGAGCACGATCCTGCCGCCGCACTCGAGGCCAAGGAGCGCAGAGCTGCCGTCCGTGCGGCCATTGCCGCCCTGCGGGCAGACCATCGCGAAATTCTGGTTCTGCGCGAAATGCGGGGCTTCAGCTATACCGAAATCGCCGAAATGCTCGGTCTTGAGCT
The DNA here is from genome assembly GCA_045597265.1 of Eubacteriales bacterium. GTDB lineage: Bacteria > Bacillota > Clostridia > Oscillospirales > CAG-272 > SIG693. The sequence continues at coordinate 3,623 of JAZODX010000051.1, forward strand.
CGGTACGGTGAAGAGCCGCATCAACCGCGCAAGAATGCAGGTCAAGGAATTTTTGGAAAAGCGGAACATTTTCTGATTTTCCGCGTCAAACGGATAGACAGAATAATAAGGAGATTTTACTGTATATATGTCACTCGATAACCTGAGTCCCGATTGTGCCGCGGGCTGTACGGCACTGGGAGAGCAGCTGTCCGCGTATCTTGACGGCGAACTGTCCGAGGCGGAGCGGCAGGCGGCTGAGGCGCACCTTCGGGAATGTCCCGACTGCCGTGCGCTCTGCGATGCCCTCCGGGCGATACGCCGCGATATTGCCGCGGCCGAGCTAAATCCGCCGGATAATCTGCACGGGCAGATCATGCTCGGCGTGCGGCGGGCGAATCGCGCGCGCCGTCTTCGCCGCATCACGGCGGCCGCCTCTGCCGGAATCGCCGCGATGTTCTGCTTCGTCGTGATCGGCGGCGCGATACGGAGCGGTGTCGGCGGCAACAATATGGAAGCCGATCAGTTTCTTTACTTTGCAGACGACGACGCCCCCGAGCAATACGTTGTGCTTCAGGCCGCCGAAAAGGCGATGGGCGACGTGACCGGCGCCGTGATGGATACCACCGTCGACGGCGGGCTTACCGTCGTGGCAACCGGCCGCTCAAGTGCGCACTCTCCCTCGGTGGTCTACAGCGGAACGGGAACCGACTGTGCTCCGGCCGAAGCCGAGGCACCTGCCATCGTTTGTGCCAAGCTCCCAGCATCCGCACGCGATTTTTCCGTGACTTCCCCCAAAAAGGCCGAAGACGCCCATGATGCCAACCGCGCACTCAACGCCGTGTGCGAAGCCGAAGGTGCACGCCTGGCCGAGATGCAGATCGGCACGCTTTGCACGGTGGAAATTCCCGTCGGAGAGACAACCGAACGGCTCGTCTTTGATATGACCACGGGTGAGGCGCTGAATCTGCAGGCCTTCCTCGGTTCTCCCGACGCGCTGAGCGTGCTCAGCCGCGTTACGGGAATCGACCTCTCGCCCGACACCCCCTATCAGCCGACGGCCGAGGGTCTTCTGCTCTTCGTGGCGGACGGCGTCGTTGCCACGGTGCCGTGGTACACCGACGAGGTGCTCTCCGCCTGTGTTTTGCGCTTTGCCATGACCACCCTTCCGCTCTGCCTGCCCGAGGGCGCGGAAATCCAATATGAAAACTGAAGCAATCGAGCCGACGCAAATGTTTTGCGTCGGCTCGTGCTTTATATAAACACCCAATTCCTTTTGCGTTCCCACACGGAAGCGATCTGTGTTACGTAGGGCGGGGCCTTGGTCCCGCCGCCCGAAAGCGTCGAAATTGTTCGAACCGGCGGGGGCAAGCCCCCGCCCTACGGTAAATTTTCATATTCCCGGACGGCGGGAATACTTTATTGAATGGGGCGTATACGAAAATCCGATTTGCGGAAACCCGGATTTCCGTATCCCCTCGAATTCTCCTCGGGAAGATTAGCCGCCGAGATTCTCCTCACCCCAGATTTTGCCCATAAATTTGGCAATTTCGATGTTGTTGATCGTCTTGCCGTGGAAAAATTCGGTGCCGGGTCCGATGGCCGAAACGGGAACGTCTACCCCGGTGTGATCGGTTGAGGTAAAGTAAAAGGTACCGTCCGGACGCTGCTTGATACCGCCGCATTCGTGGTCGGCGGTGACGATCAGCGCGGTGTCGGGATGCAGGAAGACGAACTGCGAGAGATAGGTCGTGGTATCATTGAGCAGATTGACGCAGTGCACCACGTCGTTGCCCGAATTGGAGTGGGAATGCTTGTCGATATAGGCCTCCTCGATCATGATGAAAAAACTTTCGCTCTCGCCGTTTGCGATGATGCGCAGAGCGGTGCGGCTTTCGTCGACGATGCTGTCTCCCACCTTGCCGACCAGATATTCAATCGAAATATCCTTCTGCTGTGCGGCAATCTCATCGGTCGATCCGCGATCCTTGACGTGCACCGTGAAGGCGGCGGGGGTTGCACCCGTGAGCACGTCGGAGGTAACGACCGCCGTGCGCGCACCGCGGGATGCCGCAAGCTCGCGGATATTGACGCGCCGCTCTCCGCGCGGGTCAACGCCGAGATAGCGGTTGACCGTTTTATATCCGGAGGAGAGCGCGGTGCCGGACGCGGCAGAATCGGTGACCGAGCTTGACGCCGAGTAGGTGCGGGCATAGCCCTGATGCGGGAAGGCGCGTGCCGTGAAGGCGTCGAGCCCGTTGGCCAGCGCCAGCTCAATCTGATTTTTGCCCATGCCGTCGCCGATCATGAGAATTGCATTTTTGGCCTGCTCGGGGAAGGTGAAGACCGCCGTCTTGCCCTCGGCGGGCAGCACGGCGCTCACGGCTTTGCCGGGCTCTGCGGGGGTAATCAGCTTGGCCAGCGCACCGATGGCGCCGCCGATGCCGTAGCCCTCACCCCGCAAAACGGCGTGCCCCCCCTCGGCGGTGAGCAGATATTCCAGCTCGCCGTAGATGAGTGCGTCGTACTTTTTTGATTCGACACGCGAGGTTGCACCGATGAGCAGCTCGTGCGCGGCGGGGGCGGCACTGTCGTCGGTAACGGTCAGTGCGTATCCCGTTTGGGTAAGCAGAAAATCGAAGAGGGCGTCTGCCGCACTGCGCTCAAAGCGGCTCGCTTTTTTCGGGATAACGATGGTATAATCGGTCAGCGGAACGCCGTCGAGGGTAACGTCACCGATCGGATAGCTGTGGCGATGAACGTAGGAAAAGTCCTCGGGAAATTCTATCTTTTTGTTGCTCGCATCAATGCAGTTGGCAATAAAATATTCAACCGCTTCTCCCGTTTTCTCCTCCGAGCCGCCCACGATTACCACGCGGTCACCCGAGAAGAAAATGCCCCAGTCCTGCTCGCGAAGCACCTCAAGCGCCGCGGCTGTTTGCGGACGGTTGCTCACGCCGACGACGATTTCCTTCGCCGTCTCCGGGATTTCGGTGCCCTTTCGCACCCAGTCGGTGGTGATGGAGATGGAGGCTCCGGTTGCCTCGATGATGCCCTTGCGAAGCTGAAGCGCCTGGGCCAGTGCAGTCTGCGAGGTTTGGTCGGCGCGGACGACGCAGTACTCGGTCGTTCCGTCTGCGACGACGGTCTTCAGTACGGGAGGGGGCGCCGTTTCGGGGGCTGCCGTCGTTTCGGGCGCCGCCGTCGTTTCGGGGAGACCGTCCGCGGCGGGCGCAGAGCAGCTCACCGAAAGAAAGAGCACGAGGATGCTCAGACAGAGGCAAAGAAATCTTCGTTTCACGGAAACATCATCCTTTCGTTTGTTCTTTTCATCAACAGTATACCATAATCGGCACGCTTGCGCAAGCCTGTTTTCCCACGAAGCGGCAGGATCCGCGCAAAATGGGCAAAGCTCCGCCGAGCAAAAATGAATATATTCACAAAAACAGTGAATTATGATGAATATCATACATTAGAGGCGAGAAAAGGTTGAATAATTATGCAACATGCCGCTTGACAAATATCGGAAATGCGGTATAATATAATGTATACTCGGTATTTTGTCCGAATTTTGCGGAAAAGTACCGCCTGCGCGCCCCCGAAATGCGTCCGGGGCGTGCCCGAATCTATTCGCATTTTATCAGAAAGTGACGGTTATTACGATGAGCATAAAGAAAACGAAGATTTTCATCGACGGCCGCGAAGGTACGACTGGACTGAAAATTCTCGAGCGCTTTGCCGGACGGGACGATCTGGAGCTGATCGATATCCCCGACGAGCTGCGCAAGGATCCCGCCGCCCGCGCCGAGCGGCTCAACGCCGCCGACATCGCCTTTCTCTGCCTGCCCGACGACGCGGCACGCGAGGCGGTGGCGATGGTAACCAATCCCGACACGCGGATCATCGACGCCTCCACTGCACACCGCACGCTGGACGGATGGGCATACGGCTTCCCCGAGCTCTCCCCCGCACACCGCGCGGCGATCACCGAAGGAAAGCGGGTTGCCGTTCCCGGCTGTCATGCCAGCGGCTTTCTCGCACTGGCCTATCCCCTGCGCGCGGCAGGCATTCTCCCCGCCGATTACCCCGTCGTCTGCTATTCACTGACCGGCTATACGGGCGGCGGCAAAAAGATGATCGCCGACTACGAGAATCCCGACCGCAATCCGGCACTCGATTCCCCCCGTCAGTACGGCCTGACCCAGCAACACAAGCACCTGCGCGAGATGCAGGCGGTCGCCTCGCTGGCCGAGCCCCCCATCTTCGCCCCCATCGTGGCCGATTTCCCCCAGGGCATGGAGGTCTCGATTCCCCTCTACGCCAAGCTGCTGAACGGCTCGCCCTCGGCAAAAGAAATCCACGCCGCCCTCACCGCACACTACGCCGACGCCAAAATGGTCTCGGTTCTCCCCTTCGGCGGCGACGGCACCGGCTTCCTCCCCGCCAATCCCCTGGCGGGAAAATGCACCATGCAGATCTTCGTGGGCGGAAACGACGACCGTATCCTCCTCTCCGCCCTCTTCGATAACCTCGGCAAAGGCGCATCCGGCGCCGCCGTCCAGTGCATGAACATCATGCTCGGACTCGACGAGGCGCTGGGGCTTTAAGGCTTGGGGCGCTGCCCCAAACCCCGCCGGGGAGCCTTTTGTAAAAGGCTCCCCGGACCCCGCGAAAACTTTCAAATAATAAGCATTTCCCCTTATACAAAGGTTTTTGGTAAAGGGGGTGCAGGGGGAAACCCCTTTTTGCAAAAAGGGGTTTCCCCCTGCAAAGAAAGGATAATCACATGAACTACATCAACGGCGGTGTGTGTGCGGCACAGGGCTTCCGTGCGGCGGGCATTCACTGCGGCATCAGAAAGAACAAAGACAAGCGGGACTTTGCGCTGATTGTGAGCGACTGCACCTGCTCGGCGGCGGCGGTATACACGACCAATCTGGTCAAGGGTGCGCCGATTGCCGTCACGAAGAAGAATCTGGCCAACGGCACGGCACGTGCGGTAATCTGCAACAGCGGCAACGCGAACACCTGCAACGCGGACGGCATTGAGGTTGCCGAGGCAATGTGTGCGCTGGTTGAGCAGCACACGGGTATTCCGGCCGAGGACGTCGTGGTTGCCTCCACCGGCGTCATCGGACAGCCGCTTGACATTACGCCAATGGCTGAGCACATGGGTGAGCTCGTTTCGGCGCTGGGCTACGGTGCAGAATATTCCACGGCGGCAAACGAAGCGATTATGACGACCGACGTGGCGCGCAAGGAGGTTGCCGTGGAATTTATGCTCGGCGGCCGTCGCTGTGCCATGGGCGGTATTGCGAAGGGCTCGGGCATGATTCATCCGAACATGGCAACCATGCTGGTTTTCGTCACCACCGACGCCGCCATTTCGGCCGAAATGCTGGAGAAGGCGCTCCGCGCCGATGTAGCCGACACCTTCAATATGGTCAGTGTCGACGGAGACACCTCGACCAACGATACGCTGGCCGTGCTGGCCAACGGCATGGCGGGCAATGCGGAAATTACCTGCGAGGGCAAGGATTACGACGCCTTTCGTGCGGCGCTCCGTGCGCTCACGAGCAAGCTCTGCCGTGAGATCGCCGCTGACGGCGAGGGCGCAACCAAGCTGCTGATCGCATCGGTAACGGGTGCGCTCGATACAGACAACGCACGCCGCGCGGCCAAGAGCGTCATCACCTCCTCGCTGACCAAGGCGGCCATGTTCGGCGCCGACGCCAACTGGGGCCGCGTGCTTTGCGCGATCGGCTACAGCGGTGCGCAGGTGAACGTGGATCGGGTAGGCGTTTCCTTCTGCTCGGCCGCAGGGGAGATCGAGGTCTGCCGCGACGGTTCGGGCGTTCCGTTCTCGGAGGAGAAGGCAAAGGAAATTCTCTCCGAGAAGGAAATCACCATCCGCATTACGCTTGGGGACGGCGATGCCTCTGCCACGGCCTACGGCTGCGACCTGACCTACGATTACGTCCGGATCAACGGCGATTACAGAACCTAAAGGGAGCGAGAAACGATGCAGATTACCAATGCAATCAAGGCAGAGGTGCTGACGCAGGCCCTGCCCTACATACAGAAATACCACGGCGAGATTATCGTGGTCAAATACGGCGGAAACGCCATGATCAACGAGGAGCTGAAGCTCGGCGTCATGCGCGACCTGGTTCTGCTCCATCAGATCGGGGTCAAGGTCGTGCTGGTGCACGGCGGCGGTCCCGAGATCAGCGACACGCTGAAGCGGATGCAGATCGAATCCGAATTTATCGGCGGCCTGCGCAAGACCACCAAGGAAACGGTCGAGGTCGTGCAGATGGTGCTGGCAGGTAAGGTCAACAAGGATCTGGTTAACCTCATCGAGAACAACGGCGGCCGCGCGATGGGTCTGTGCGGAATTGACGGCCACATGATCGAGGCGACTCCCGTCAACGAGGAGCTGGGCTTCGTGGG
>JAZODX010000052.1:0-23551 GCA_045597265.1 Eubacteriales bacterium
TACATCATGGTTTCCATCTGTTCCATTTCTCTGTTCCTTTCTTATTTCACGGTAATATCTGCGGTATTCGCACCGGTAAAACGCAGAATATCGGCGGCAGAAAGCAAAAGCTGACAGCCCCGCACGCCTGCGCTGACCGTAATTTTTTCATGTTGAAGAACCGACTCATCAAACCAGGTCGGAAAGTGCTTCTTCATCCCGACAGGTGAGCATCCGCCCCGAATATATCCCGTCAGACCGAGCAGCTCCTTGACTGCGGCCATTTCATTTTTTTTGTTTCCCGTGACCGCCGCCGCACGCTTGAGATCAATTTCCTCCGCGCACGGAATGCAAAAGACCAGATGTCCCGTCTTGTCTCCCTTTGCCACAAGGGTTTTAAACACGATCTCGGTCGGCAGAGAAAGCTGCTCGGCGATATGCACGCCGGAAAGATCGTTTTCGTCGACCGGATAGGTCAGCGGTTCATAACTTATCTTGGCCGCGTCAAGCTGACGCATGGCATTGGTTTTATTCTGTTTACTCATCGTTTCCCTCACTCAGCGATTCCATTGTCGGGCGTTCATGCAGCAACTCCGCGGCGGCCTGGCGCTGACGCTCGGTAATATGAATTCCACCCATAATCCGGGCAAGCTCGTCGATCCGTCCGGTTTCATCAAGCGGATTGACCACGGTCTCGGCCCGTCCGTCCCGTTCGTGCTTGGCAATCAGATAATGTTCATCGGCCATTGACGCAACCTGTGCGGAATGGGTCACGCAAAGCACCTGCGTCCCGCACGCAACGTCCGCGAGAAGAACACCGATCTTTCGCGCAGTCTTGCCCGATATCCCGGTGTCAATTTCATCGAACACGATCGTTCCTACGCCGTCACGGTCGGCAAGAACACGCTTGAGCGCAAGCAAAATGCGGGACAGCTCGCCGCCGGATGCACTCTTCGTCATAGACAGCAGAGGTTCACCGGGATTTGCGGCAAGCATGAATTCCACGTCATCTCCCCCGTCTGCTGTAAAACGGCGCTTTCCGTTCGCTTCCCATGTCGGCCGGACCGATACAGCAAAACGCACCTTGGGCATATCGAGGAAAGTAAGGGTACGAAGCACCTCCCCGTGCAGACGCTCAGCCGCGTCCGTACGGAAATCGTGGAGGATATCCGCAGCTTGTGCGGTTTCCTTTTCCAGCACGCTGATTTTTCGGCGCAGTAAATCAGTCTGCTCGTCCGCATTTGACAGTGCCTCAAGCTCGGCTGCGGCCCGTGCGCGAAAAGCAAGAATTTCCCGCTCGTCCGCACCGTATTTCCGTTTTAGTCTGGCTATGGCATCCAGACGCCCCTCAATGCGGTTAAGGCGCTCGGTCGGGTCTCCGTCTGTGTCTACCGCGATATCCATTACGGTCTCGGCAACGTCCGCCACCTCATATCGGCAGCTGTCAAGCCGTTCGCTCAGCTCAACCGCTTCCGGAACGACGTCTGTAATCTGCCGCAGTACGGCAGATGCGCGCTCGAGCAGCATGACGGCAGAGCCCTTTTCCGCTTGGCTGAGCAGCCTTGCGGCCACACTTACGCTTCGGGAAATCTTTTCGATATTGCCAAGACGCGCCGCTTCCTTCTCTAATTTTTCTTCCTCGCCAACCTTCGGCTTAACCGCATCAATATCGTTGATCTGATAGGTCAGCATTTCGGCACGTCGGGCTTTTTCCGCCTCGTCAAGTGAAATTGCATCAAGCTCCTTTTGCGCCGCAACCAGCTCGTCGTAAACACGCCGATATTCGGCAAGTGGCGCCGCGCTTCCCGCATAGGCATCAAGCAGAGGCAAATGGGCGGATCGCTGAAGCAGAGACTGTCCCTCGTGCTGTCCGTTGATACAAAGCAAAAGCCGTCCGATCTCACGCTGAAGTGCGAGGGTAATGCTCTGCCCGTTAAGGCGCGTCTGACTCCTTCCGTCGGCTGTGACCGTCTTTTGCAGAAGAAGTCCGCCCTCCTCGTCCGGAGAAACGCCCAGTTGTGCGAGCGCTTCAATCGTTTCGGGAGAGAGCGCGCAGAAGAGGCCGGAGACGGTTGCCCGCGTCTCTCCCGAGCGAATCAGCTCACGGGAGAAGCGATTGCCGAGCAGCAGATTAATACTGTCGAGAATTATCGATTTACCCGCGCCCGTCTCACCGGTGAGCACGGTGAAGCCGGATGAAAAATCCAGGTCAAGCGACCGGATTACGGCAACGTTCTCGATATGCAGTGATGCAAGCACGGTTTCTCCTCCTTACATCAGTTGGATCATAATTTTGATTTTTTCGCAGGTCCGCTCAGCGGCGGCCGCATCGCGAATCACAATGATAATTGTATCGTCTCCCGCAACGCTTCCGAGAATTTCGTTGGAATGGATAGCATCAATTCCCGTCGCCACGGCATTGGCCATGCCCGACGCAGTTTTGATGACCACGATATTTCCCGCACAGTCAACGTGTGTGATCGACTCAATCAAAGCACTGTTGAAGCGCGTATTGACCGTTCCCTCCTTCACAGGCGGACGAATATATTTATACGTTCCCTGCCCGGTCATCACCTTGGACAGCTTCAGCTCACGGATATCCCGCGAAATCGTCGCCTGGGTTGCCGCAAAGCCGGCCGCCTGCAGACGTTCGATCAGATTGTCCTGGGTTTCGATATCGTATTTATCGATCAGTTCCAGAATTTTGTCCTGTCGCCGATTTTTCATCGTAATCCCTATATCCTTTCTTCGTCAGATGGGAAATCATTTCCCGCTGCTCAATTTCTGTCTGAGCGTCAGATAAAAACTGCGTTCCTTGACGCGGAGCAGCTTGGTCGTCAGGTCTGCACGCGCTACCCGAACGACGTCTCCCCGACGCAATTCGTGGTTTATTCTGCCGTCAACCGTCAGATAAAGCGATTTTTCCCGCTCGGAAATATTCTTTGCCTCGAGAACTGCATCGTCGGGAAAAATCAGCGGTCTGGCGCTGAGGCTGTGTGAGCAGATCGGTGTCATACAAATACATTGCTGACGGGGATCGACGATCGGCCCGCCGGCCGACATCGAGTATGCGGTTGAGCCTGTTGGAGTGGCAAAAATCAAGCCATCCGCGCGGCAGGTTGTAAGCAGGGTTCCCCCCTCACTTACCTCCAGATCAACGAGACGTGCCACAGAGCCGTTGGTGATCACCGCATCGTTGAGCGCAAGAACACTTGCGGCACACTCGCCCCCACCGCGGAGCAAATCAACCTTGAGCATGCTTCTCTCATCAACGTAATAGTTTCCGCGCACAATTTCATCAAGCAGATGCAGCTCATCCATTTCAATTTCGGCCATATATCCAAGGCGACCGAGATTAACGCCGACAATCGGTACCCCTTCGGGCGATGCGGCACGGGAGGCCTCCAGAATAGAACCGTCTCCGCCAAGAACGATCAAAAGCTCGTTTCCCCGGCAAAGAATATTGTACGGGACGAAACGAATACCGCGCCTGTTCCGAACAAGACGGAGCACGCGCTCCCGCGCGTGTGCCGCGATCGAAATCTCACAGCCCATCCTTTGCAGATGCTCAATCACAGAAACGGCACAGTTTGCCTTTTCGGTAATATTAAAATTTGTCTGCAGTGCGATTTTTTTCATCAAATTGCAGAATTCCTTTCTATCAAAGTGCGGTACTGCCAAGCCAGCGACGGACATCGGCGGCAGAGGGAGCGGCACAGTATTCTTTCGTTTTTCGGAAATAGGCAAGATATTCGTGATTTCCGTCACCGCCGTCTATGGGAGAGCGGATCAGCCCGGCGCACATGAGTCTATGCTCGGCCGCACAGGCAAGGACGCGCAGAATGGCATTCATCCGATCAGCCTCACGCCGAACGATTCCCCCCCGACCGATCGCCTCCCGCCCCGCCTCGAACTGCGGCTTAATCAGGGTTACGGCAATCCCGTCGGCAGTCAGAACCGATGCGATTCCGGGAAGAATATAGGTTTGCGAAATAAACGAAACGTCCATCACCGCAGCGTCATACGGCGGAAGAAGCGGAGCATTTTCAAGCGCTCTTGCGTTGCAATGCTCAAGGCAGCATACGCGCGCATCCGCACGGAGAGAGGGATGCAGCTGCCCTTCCCCCGCATCAAGTGCGGTAACGTGTACCGCACCGCGGCGGAGCAAAACGTCGGTAAAGCCGCCGGTCGATGCGCCGATATCAATTGCACGGACGCCGACAACCGTTATACCGAAGGCATCCAGCGCGCCCGCAAGCTTCAACCCGCCGCGGCTGACGTAGGGCATGGGATCACGAACCTCAACCGCATGCTCCCCTTCCGCAATTTGCTCGGAAGCGCGGCGAAGCGGTTTGCCGTCGAGATAAACCTTTCCGGCCAGAATTGCCGCTTGTGCCATACTGCGCGACGGGAAATACCCTGCCGTACTCAAATAAAGATCTGCTCTCATGCGGAGAAGAGAGGCCACATGGCCAATGCAATCAGCACGCCGAGCAGCGCGCCGATCAGAACCTGGAAGGGGGTGTGGCCGACCAACTCCTTGAGGCCGGTATCGATTTCCTCCGGCTTTCCCGAGAAAATCTCCTTCATCATTTTGTTGATCAGCTTCGCCTGCTCTCCTGTTTCCCAGCGAACGCCCGACGCATCACGCATCACGATTGCGGAGAAAATCAAGGAGATCGCAAATGCGGGGGAGGCAAAACCGTATTTGACGGCACATGCCGTCGTCAGTGCGCAGACGGTCGCAGAATGCGAGCTCGGCATTCCGCCTGAGGCAAAAAGCATCTGGAAATCAAACCGACGGGTGTGCACGAAATTCGTAAAAATTTTGAGCACCTGAGCGATGCCCCAGGCAGCCCCCGCAACCAGAAGAGGGTAATTGGAAATAAACGCGTCAAACGTATACAAAAAACAGTCCTCCGATCAGCTCTGTCGTTCAAGGAGATAGTCTGCCAGGGAAATCAGCGTCTCGCTTCCCGAATAGAGAGCAATCGCTGCCTTCGCGTGTGCCGTCAGAATGGCGGCACGTTCGGCGGCGGCATCAAGCGACATAAAGGAAAGGAAGGTTGTCTTACCCTGCTCCGAATCGCTGCCGATCGGCTTGCCGAGCAGCGCTTCACTGCCGATGCAATCGAGCATATCGTCTACAATCTGGAAGGCCAGCCCGATCTGTCCCGCATAAGCGTCGGCGGCGGCAACCCGCGCATCCGATTCGTCAAGACCTGCCGCAAGACAACCGAGAAGCGCGGCAACACGGATCAGGGCGCCCGTCTTGCAGGCGTGCAGTTTGTTCAGCTGATCGATAGACAGCGGATTTTCCTCGCCCCATAGATCCATCACCTGCCCGCCGATCATTCCGTTCTCTCCCGCCGCGCGACTGAGCGCACGGACGGCGGCAAGTGCGGATGCGGGGGAAACGTGAGGATTCTCGGCAGCCGTGCCGAGCGCGCGAATTGCCAAAGCATCCCCTGCCAGGAGCGCCATCGCTTCACCAAACACGACGTGATTGGTCGGTTTGCCGCGGCGAAGGTTATCGTCATCCATACAGGGAAGATCGTCATGGATCAGTGAAAAGCAGTGCATCAGCTCGATTGCGGCCGCAAACGGAAGGGCAGCCTTTTCGTCTCCGCCGAACAGACGGCAGAACTCGAGCACGAGAAGGGGACGGATTCGCTTTCCGCCGCCAAGTACGCTGTAGCGCTCAGCCTCGAAAATCCGCCCGTAATCCGCGTCATCTCCCGCAAGCGCCTCGCGAAGCGCCTCTTCGACAACCTCACTGCAATGCTGCATAGCGGCCTTCAAATTTTCCCTCATACCCCGTTTCCTCCGAAATCTGCCTCGGTCATACTGCCATCGGGTGCGGACTGGAGGATCTTAATTTTTCTCTCTGCTTCATCCAGCTGACGGTTACAAAGCTTAACCAGCATAATGCCCTCTTCGAACAGAGAAAGAGAGCCGTCCAGGGGCGTCTGGCCAACCTCGAGTGCGCGAACGATCTCCTCAAGGCGGGCAAGTGCCTGCTCAAAGCTCAGGTTGGCTTGTGTTTGGTTCTTATCAGACATGATTCGTCTCCATTTATTCGTTAGTTTGCGTTTGCATCTCCATAATTTTGCTGACCGTTGCCGAAGCGGAGCCGTCAACGAGACGAAGCGTTATTTCCTCTCCGACAGACAGCTGCTCGGTACGGTTAACCGTTTTTCCTTCGGTATCAAAAACGGCAGAATAGCCACGGGTCAGGATGGCTAAGGGATTGAGTGCTTCAAGCTTCCCTGCCGCCTGCACCAGCAGATGGCGGTCGGCAGAAAGACGGGTATCCACGGCACGGTCGAGCTTCTCACCGAGATAAACGAGCGTCATCCGACGGTCATCAAACATGGCGATCGGGTTCGTCATCGGCTTGGCTTTGGCCAGATAATCAAGCGTCTGCCGCTTTTGCTCAAGCTGGCGGGAGAGTAAAAGCTCCATGCGTCCGACGATATTGCCGATCTTGCGCTTAAGCTCGTTCGTTTCGGGGACGGCAAGCTCGGCTGCGGCCGAGGGCGTCGGTGCCCGTCGGTCAGCAACAAAATCACATATGGTAAAGTCGGTCTCGTGACCGACAGCGGAAATCACGGGAAGTGCCGAGGCGGCAACCGTGCGGGCAAGCCCCTCGTCGTTGAAAGCCCACAGGTCCTCGATTGATCCGCCGCCACGGCCGATGATAATCACATCTACCGAACGAACGGCGTTGAAATACTGAATCCCCGCAATCAACTGCGGCGGAGCATCATTTCCCTGCACGAGCGCAGGATAGAGAATAATCGTCGCATAGGGGAAACGGCGGCTGATGATATTGATCATATCCCGAATTGCCGCACCGGTGGGAGAGGTAATAATTCCGATTCTGGTGGGAATCTTCGGAAGAGGCTTCTTTCGCGCTTCGGAAAACAATCCCTCTGACTCGAGTTTTTTCTTGAGCTGCTCAAATGCGAAATACAAAGAGCCGATACCGTCCGGCTCCATTGCATCGGCATACAACTGGTATTGGCCGTCCCTGACGAACGCCGAAATGCGTCCGTGAACGACCACCTTCATTCCGTTCTCGGGAATAAAGGGCAGCTTCACCGCACTCCCGCGGAACATGACCGCCTTGAGCAGACTGCCTTCATCCTTGAGAGTAAAATAAAAATGTCCGGTTTTATAGTGATTGGTAAAATTGGAAATTTCACCTTTGATATAGACACTGCCGAGAAACTCGGTGCCTTCAATGAGGGTTTTGATACAGTTATTCAGCTGCGTAACCGTCATTACGTTGCGGTTATCCCTCTGTTCCGCTTGGAGGAGTTCTTGGGTCAAAGTGCACTTTCCTCCTTCATTTTGCGATAGCCGAGCAGTGCAACCCCTGCGGCGTTATCGGCCGAAAAGGCAGGCTTGGCAAAATATGCAGGTCCGGGTACGGCCAAACGGGACTGAAGCATCCGATTGCTCATAACGCCTCCGGCAAATACGATGGGAATATTCGGATACCGTACGCGAACGTCATCCCGCATCGCTTCAAGCGTCCGCGCAATGAATTCCATCACGTAAGCCGCAGTCAGCGCCGGATCCTTCGTTTTTTCAAAGATTGCGACCGCCTGATTTTCCGCACCCGAGAGATTACAGCGGCAATCCCTGACGCTGATCCGGGGGCGGGAGACCATTGCCTGGTCGGCCGATGCTGCCAGGTCCTCAAGTGCCGGACCGCACGGAAAACGAAGCCCCAATTTCACACCGACACGGTCGATCAGCTGTCCTGCGTTAAGATCAGAAGTCTCACCGATCAGCGTTACCGAAAACCCGTTTCGGCTCGGCTCAACGTAGAGCACCTCCGTCGTTCCGCCGGAGACGTGAAATGCGGCAAACGGGGAGGAAAGCAGCTCCTCCGCGCCGGCAGAATAAACCGCCGCCATGATATGTCCGTTCTGATGCGACACGGGAATAACATCAAGATCGAATGCGGCCGCAAGCGCAGAGGCTTCCGCCTGCCCCGAGAGGAAGCATGGCATATACGAGCCCTCCTCGTCCCGAGGCTTAACTGAGCAGGCAACCGCACCGACACGTTTTCCCCGCAGGTACGGACGAAGCTCGTCCATCAGAGAAGGAAAATTTTTGACGTGTGCAAACACCGCGTCACTTTGGCGAAGTCCGCGCTCTCCTTCCCGTACGGGGAGAGGACGTTTGAGATTGGCAATAATTTCCCCATCGGAGCAAACCGCGACCGAGGTGGTATAATTGCTCGAATCAATGCCGAGACAAAGCTCCGTCATGCCTTTGCTCCGTCGATTTCCTTGGCAATTGCGTTCAGAATACCGTTAACAAAGGATGGGGCACGGTCACCTTCATACCGCTTCGCCAGCTCGATAGCTTCGTTGAGTACGACGTTCTGCGGAATATCCTGCATATACAAAAGCTCGTATGCAGCCAGACGAAGGATGGTGCGCGAAACGCGGGACATACGCTCGGGCTTCCATTTTCCGGAATGTGCAGCTATCTTTTCGTCAAGGGCCTCGCGGTTTGCACAAACGCCGTTATAGGCCGTACTGATATACGCATCCTCCTCTACCGCAATTTCACGGTTTTCCACCGAAACGGCAAAAACGTCATCGGGCGTCAGATCGCGTTGGAATTCGTATTCATAAAGCAGAGCAAATACAGCGTCACGTGCTTCTCTTCTTGTCATAATAATCCTTTCTCCAATGCAGAGATTGGCAATAATGATTTGGCAGATATGCATAATTATCCATAATATATGTATTATATCGCTTTTATGCGAAAAAGTCAAGGAATATGCAGATATTTTTCCGCTGTCTGCGCAAACATAGACATCTTTTGCCGTGCATAAATTTAAGGGAGGTTATTTCTGATGAAGGACGGTGATGCTATGCCGCGCCAATGGCGGACAATTTCGGCACTTTCCCTACTGTTCTGTATACTTTTTCTGCACGGAACATATAAAAGCGAAACCGCAGAAGCGTCTGCCGAGAAAACTTATATCAAGTGGATTGATTTCGGTGTGACCGAGGCGGCGCTCAACGATGCGCTTTCTGCGGATCTGCAAAGCCACGGCAGTAACCGTCCGCTGGATTGGGTTGAGATTCTGGCCTGTCTTGCCTCCCGCAACGGCGGGGATTTTTCGTACTACCGCAAAGCAGAGCTCGAGCGAATCGTTTCACTTGCCCAAAGCGGAACTGCCATCGCCGAACAGGTGAAAAATCAAAAGCTTTACCGCTACTATCTTGAGGCATACGGTGCTGTTCTCGGCGGAATGGTGGGTGAATATACCGAATGGATACGTGCCGCAGACGGCACGCTTGCCTCGGTGCCCCGATACGGTCTTCGTGCATTTTCCCCCATCGCAGAAGGCTTTGGCTTTGCGCATTACGACGATTTCGGTGCCTCCCGCTCCTACGGCTACCGCCGTACCCATCTCGGGCACGACCTGATGGGCAGTGTCGGCGTACCGATTATTGCCGTTGAGAGCGGATACGTGGAGGCGGCAGGCTGGAATCAATACGGCGGATGGCGGATCGGCATCCGCTCCTTTGACGGAAAGCGCTATTATTACTACGCACATCTGCGAAGAAACCACCCGTACAACGATATATACGAGGGAAAAATCGTCCACGCCGGAGAGGTGATCGGGTATCTCGGTATGACGGGATACAGTACCAAAGAAAACGTTAATAATATCGACTCCCCTCATCTGCACTACGGACTGCAGATCATTTTTGATCCTTCCCAAAAGGACGGCACAAATCAGATTTGGATCGATCTGTACGCCCTGACCGACTTCCTCGGTCAGAACCGCTCGCCCACCTATTCCGCCGGCGGCGAACGCTTCGCCACACGGTGGTACGAATATCCCGAAACACCCGATTGATTTCGGTTTGCGGAAAAGTTACATATTCTTCTTGCTTTTTCGACGAAAATATGGTATGGTAATGGTATTGTGTAAGATTTGAATTATCGTATACAGAAAGGTTGGCCGTCCATGAATTCTTCTCATTTCCGATCGCTTCTCAACTCTGCCTGCCGAATTTATTCCATCTGTTCTCTGCTGCTATGCACGCTTGAACTGATGATTGCGGCAGAGGAGCCCTATATTAATCCCCTGAGCTTTCTTATGCTCTTCCCTTTTGCGGTTTGCCTCGGCGGCGCAAACATGATTTTCCGAACCAAAACGGTTTCCGCCGGTATGCGTTTTCTTGCCCACTTCTCTCTGCTGACGGCCGGAACCTTGATCTTCGTCTTTTGGCCGGCCGGTATTTTTGCTTCGGGAAAATCCGCACTTACCCTGATCTTCGTTTATCTGCTGCTTTATTTTCTCTTCATGCTTGCCGCAGCGCTCATTCGGCACGCCGTTCGCCGTCATACCTCGGCCTGAGCAACTTCCGGCGCACAGAAACCGAAAAATAAGGGATTAAATTTGTTTTCGGCTTGAATTTTCTCCCAAAACATGATATACTGATATAATGTACGGAAAAGACGTTCAAAAATATCACAGAGGTAACACAAATGAAAGAAAACGAATCTTTTGACAATACACTTTTTATGAAACTGATTTGCATCCTGACGGCGATTGCGCTCCTTTGCGTAATCATCTTCGTCATCGTCGGTGCAGTCGGCGGAAATGAGCGTCCCGATACGGACACCGAGGGCGAATACGAATCCTTCACCTTCGCTCCCGTGACGACAGCCGCACCCGTGACGACCGAGGTGCCTGCAGACACAACTGCCTCCCCCGACACGACAAGCGCGCCCGACACCACCGCCGCACCGACGGCAGATACAACGACCGCTCCCGCCGAAACGACGGCTCCCGATACAACGGCGGCAGAATCTCCCCTGACGCCTCTGCCCGAGAGCGCGGCAATTCTTGCCGAGTCGGCAGATATGGGCCAGGAATACATTGACAGCATTATCTTCCTCGGTGACTCCACGACCTACGGCATGGGTCCCTACGCCGTACTCAAGGACGGCAGAAACACCAAGCAGGTCTGGACTCCCGTCAACGGTACCCTTACCCTCGACCAGGCGGTAAAGAAAAAGATCAAATATCCCGACACCGGAGAGGAAATCACCCCGGCTGAGGCAGCGGCTCAGAAGCGCCCGCAATATATGGTGATTACCCTTGGCGTAAACGGCGTATCCTTTATGAACGAGGAGCAGTTCATCACCGAATACAAGAAACTCGTTCAGTCTATCCAGCAGGCAAGCCCTGAGACGAAGATTATTCTGCAGTCGATTTTCCCCGTCGGTACGAACTGGGAAAAGCAGGAAAGCATCAATAACGAAAAAATCACCCGCGCAAACACCTGGGTGCTCAAGGTTGCGGAAACCTGCAGCGTCAGATATCTGGACACCGCATCGGTTCTGCATGACGAGAACGGCTGGCTCATCGCCTCCTATCAAAACGGTGACGGAATGCATTTCAACGAAGTCGGCTACCGCGCCGTACTCAATTATATCCGTACCCACGGATATGCAGAATAACGGAGGCAATCGATGAAACGCTCAGTTCTTGCTTTAACCGCCCTTCTCCTGCTTACCGTTCTTCTCGTCTCCTGCGGAGGAAAAGCCCTGCGCAATGACCTGCCGGTTGCCGTCATTTCTGCGGAAATCGAGCCTCTTATTCCCAACCGCGATCATCTGGACACTGCAGATGACGATTATCTGCGCTTTAACTTAGCCGGCACCGAGATTGCCGCAGAACGCATCGTTCGTCTCTCGGTCAGTGGCACCTCACTTGACGAATACGGCATTTTTCTTGCCGCAGAACCAGAGGATACTGCCGCACTCGCCGAGGCGTGCACAGCCTATCTCAAGCAGAGAAACGACGCCTGGATGCACACCTATATGGTTGAAGAATATCCCAAGCTTCGCGACGCCGAGGTCAAGGTAATCGGACAGTACGTCGTCTATCTGATTCTATCCGAGACCGAGAAAGAAACGGTTACGGCCGCAATCGAAGGCGCGTTGAAATAACAGCGCAAAGGGTGGTATCGCGTAAATCTCGCGATACCACCCTCTGGCTTTAAACAAGGAGAACGTTATGCTCAATTATCCTGATCTCTGGCAATATCTTTCCTCTGCCGAAGGTCGCCAAAAACCGATTTTACTCTACGGCATGGGGAACGGCGGTGACAAGGTACACGCCGTTTGCGCCGAGCGAGGTATTCCCATTGCGGGCTGCTTTGCAAGTGACGGATTCGTGCGCGGTCAGTTTTTTCACAGTCAACGCGTACTCAGCTATTCCGAGGCAAAAGCAGTCTACGGCGATTTTATTGTCCTTGTCTCCTTTGCAACCGGCCGCCCCGACGTGCTCTCCCTGATTGACACGGTCGCCTCCGAGCAGGAGCTTTACGTCCCCGATCTCCCCGCCTACGGGAACACGCTTTTTGATGCACGCTTTGCCGCGACCCATACCGAAGAGCTCGCCCAAACCAAGGCAATGCTCGATGACAGCCAATCCATTTCCTGCTTTGACGCCATTATTGAAGCAAAGCTGACCGGTTCACTTGACGCACTCAAGCGAGGAATATCCTCCCCGCAAGAGGCCTTTACCCAAATTCTCCATCCCGATCGCTATCGCAGCACAGCCGATCTCGGCGCCTATACGGGAGATACGCTGCGGGAACTGATCGGCTACGCCCCCAATCTGCGGAAGGTTTATGCCATGGAGCCCGATCGGCGGAGCTTTGCCAAGCTTCTTGCATGGGCAGAAAGCGAGCCCCGCATCAAACTCATCGCCGAACAGAAGGGCGCGTGGAATGAGCGGGGCGAGCTTGGCTTTTCGGATGCGAGCGGGCGCGGCTCCTCCCTCTCATCAAAGGGAAAGACCGTCGAGGTCGATGCGCCCGATCATCTGTTCGACAATGCAACGATAGACTATATCAAATACGACGTTGAGGGCGCCGAATACGAAGCACTCTGCGGATCCGCCAACACGATTTTGCGCTGCCGTCCCGAGCTGCTCGTTTCGCTCTACCACCGTGCGGAAGACCTCATCCGTCTGCCCGCACTGCTCCGAGAGCTCTGCCCCAACTATCGGTTTTATCTTCGCCGTATGCCGGGGATTCCCGCATGGGATATCAATCTTTACGCCATTCCCGACTGATCCTCTGCGGCTGTCGACTGCTTGAGTGCCTGATGAATGTCCTGCATCTCGACGTCGACCTCGGAAATTGCTTCTGCACAAATCTTGAGGCGATAGCGCAGCTCCTCCGATACGTCAATATCGGTTTTATAGCGCAGCTTATGCTCAAGGCTGGCCCAAAAGTCCATGGCAATGGTACGAAGTTGAACCTCGACGACCACGTTAACCGGTCCCTCAGCCAGAAACACAGGAACCTCGATAACCAGATGCAGACTGCGATATCCGTTTTCCTTCGGGGTCTTGATATAATCGCGCAGGGAAATGACCCGAAGGTCACTCTGCCCCGTAAGCAGCTCGGCCACGCGGTAGACGTCGTCAATATAATTGCAGATCACCCGCACGCCGGCAACGTCGGAGAGCTGTGTTCGGATGGTTTCAAGCGATACGGGCAGATTTCTGCGCTGCAGCTTTTCGAGAATACTGCGCGGCGACTTCAGGCGGGACTCAATATGGTGAATCGGGTTATATTCATAGTGCGTGCTGAACTCGGTGTCAAGAATTTCAAGCTTCGTCTTGATTTCTCTGATTCCTGCACTGTAGCGCTGCATCTGTGCGGCGTATTCCTTCATACTGTCCCGCTTGCTGGTATTCTCCAGCAGGCGGGCAAGATCATAGTCGTGTGCGTCATTCGGCGAATCGGCTAAATACATAGGAAAATCCTTTCTGTTCTGTTCTGTTCTGCATAGTGAAAGTATACATGAAGAAAATGAACGGTATTTGAATCAAGAGCGGATTCGTTCGGTCTGTTCTGTAAATTTTATACCCACGGGATACGTTTGAGACGCGTATCCTCTTTTTTTTGAAAATTTATTGAAAATTCCGCATCGGCTCACCGTTGAGCACGACTTCGGTCAGCGTTTCATCAGCATAGACGAGTTTGAGAGAAAAGAAGGGGGCGTCCTCTGCCAGAAGACGCAGAAAAATTTTGTCCCCCGGCCAAATCGGAAGGGCTTGAACGGCCTGCTTTTCGACCCATGCAAGCTCACCCTCGTCGCATTCCCGCACCTCACCCGTCCATGCATCGGCGGTAAACAGGTGCATATATTCGGTTCCCCATACGTTGGAGACGAAGGTAACAATGCCGCGATAGCGATATGCGGTCAGTGCAAGACCGGTTTCCTCCCTCACCTCACGCAAAACACAATCCTCGGGACTCTCCCCTTCTTCAAATTTTCCGCCGATCCCGATCCATTTATCCTTGTTCTCATCCCGCTCTTTTTTGACACGGTGAAGCATCAGGTATCGGCTTCCGTCCTCTATGTAGCAAAGCGTTGTATTTTTCATTCGTTTTCTCCCTCTGCCCGTCTGAGCCGCGCATAGGTTGCCATCAGACGCTTGGTTCCCACCTGCTCGAACATAACCTCATACAGGGTATCTGCCCCCATCGGTGTTACCGAGAGAACCGTCCCGCGTCCAAAGGTCAAATGCATAACGGCATCCCCCGGAGCAAAAGCCGGCGCTCGGTCTGCCGTTCGGCGCGGAGAAGCACCGATCGTGAGCGTATCCCCACGGCCTGCCTTCCGCGGCTGTGCGGGACGGGGGACGCTTCCCCGCTGACCAAAGGTCTCCGAATCCACGATTTCCTCGGGGATCTCACTGACGAAGCGGGAAATGGGATTATATCGCGTCGAGCCAAACAAAAGGCGCTCCCGCGTATGCAGAATATACAGCTTTTCCTTAGCGCGCGTAATGGCAACGTAGGCCAGGCGGCGCTCTTCCTCAAGCTCCTCCGGATCCATCGCGGACTGGGTGGTCGGGAAAAGCCCTTCCTCCATACCCGGCAAAAATACCACGGGAAATTCAAGTCCCTTTGCCGAATGAATGGTCATCATCACCACGGCGTCGGCAGTCTCATCATAACGGTCAACGTCAGCGACGAGAGCGGTCTCCTCTAAGAAGCCGAACAGAGTCGGCTCCTCCGCGGAGCTTTCATATTCGAGAACACCCGAGCGAAATTCATCGATATTCTCCAGGCGCTCACTCTCCTCCTCCCCGCCGTCAATGAGCATCTGGCGGTAACCCGTGCGGTCAAGCGTCTGCTCAACCAGCTCTGCGAGCGAGACAGATGCCGACAGCTCGGTCAGCTCATCAATCATCATAACGAACTCGCCGAGCCGGGATGCGTAATTGGCGAGCTCGGGATATACGTTTGCCTGCTTCATCACCTCGTACATACTCACGCCCTCTGCCACGGAGAGCATTTCCACCGTTTCAACTGCCTTGGGGCCGATCTTTCGCTTAGGCTCGTTAATGATCCGCTTGAGGCGTTCCTTGTCACTGTGGTTATTGATCAACTGCAGATAGGCAACGACGTCCCGAATTTCCTTGCGGTCGGTAAACCGAAGTCCGCCCAGCATACGGTAAGGAATTCCGCTTTTGGCAAAAGCACGCTCGATGTTGCTCGACTGCGCATTCATGCGGTAAAGAATGGCAAAATCCCGGTAACTGCGTCGGCCGTCGGCAACCTGATTGGTAATCGTTTCGATGATATATCTTGCCTCGGCATTTTGATTGTCACACTTTTTGACGCGAAGCTTATCTCCCGCATCGGCCGCCGTCCAAAGCGTTTTTCCCTTTCGACCGAGATTGCGCGCAATCACCCGGTTGGCGGCGTTGAGGATATTCCCGGTGGAACGATAATTCTGCTCAAGCCGAATCACGGCCGCTTCGTCAAAATTCTTATCAAAATCCAGAATATTCGAAATGGTTGCACCGCGGAATTTATAGATACTTTGGTCATCGTCACCCACAACCATCAGATTGCGGTGATGGGAAGCAAGAAGTGCGGTCAAAACGAACTGGGCGTGATTGGTATCCTGATATTCATCGACACAGATATAGCGGAATCGGCGTGCATATTCATCACGCACCTCGGGAAATTGGCGCAGGAGAAAGACCGTTTGCATAATAATGTCGTCAAAATCAAGTGCACCGGCATCGCGCAGCTGCTTTTGATAAAGGGTATAAATCCGTGCAGTCTGCCGCAGGGAAAAATCACTTCCCGCATCAGCCTCAAAGTCCTCGGGGGACATCAGCTTATCCTTGGCTCGGCTGATCTTCGCCATGACCCCCTTGACCGGCATAAGCTTTTCATCGATACGAAGCTGCTTCATACAGCTCTGCAAAAGCTTTTTCTGGTCATCGGCATCATAAATCGTACAGTTTGACGGATATCCCAGCTTTTCTCCGTGCTTACGGAGAATCCGCATACAAATTGCGTGGAAGGTTCCCGCCCAGATCTCACGCGAAATACTCTCATCCCCCAATGCCGACGCCAGCCGCGATTTAATCTCGTCTGCCGCCTTATTGGTAAAGGTGATCGCCAAGACACGCCACGGCGGACAGGGATCAGAGATAAACTCGGGGAGAACGTCTGCCAGCGCGTCTGCATCCAGTGTAAGTGCCCGCTCAAGCCGCTCAAGATCGGCCTCATTGGTATCGGGCGGAACTTGTCCGTCAAAATATGCGTTTCCATATCGAATCAGATGGGCAATGCGCTTGACCAAAACGGTGGTTTTTCCGCTTCCCGCGCCGGCCAAAACCAGAAGAGGACCGTTAACGGTAAAAACCGCTCGCCGCTGTTCGGGATTCAATTCCCCGTAAGCGCGGTCAAAAAGCGCCTGCTTGGCTTTCATATATCGAAGAGATAAGGACTCCATGTTTCCTCCTCCGAACTTTCATCATATTCCGCCGCATGGCGGTCAGTATGCGTGCTTTGGCTTGACATACATAGATATTATATCATATTTCTTCTTCAAATTCAAGGCAACTTCCCTCTTTTCCCGCACATTCTTTCTTCCCGCGCATAAACTGCCAACAGAAATAAATAAGGAGGAAAAAACGATGAACATTCCTGTTCCTACCGGTATGGGTTATCTCGTCGTGCGCGTTTCCGCCGCAAACGGTGCTATCCCGCTGGAGGGGGCAATCGTCGTAATTCGCGGCAATACCCCCGACACGTCCGGCGTAATCTACACCGAGCGCACCGACCGAGACGGGAAAACGAAAAAAATCCCTTTGCCGACGCCCCCCGCAAGTTCTTCCGCCACCCCCGGTGGCAGCACGCCCTACGCGACCTACAATATTGACGTCTCACGCATGGGATATTACACCAATACTTATCAGAACGTACCTATGTTTGACCGCATTACTGCAATTCAACCGGCTGAGCTCATCCCGCTCGCCGCAAGCGGCGGCGGCAACTACACGCCAAACGACACGCGCTTCTATGAAAGTGAAAATCCCGAGCTGTAAACGAAAGGAGCCCCGATGCCAACGCTTCCCTATATTCCCGAAACGGTTACCGTTCATCTCGGTGCCCCCGACGCAAGTGCCACCAACGTCACCCTTCCCTTTGCCGACTATATCAAAAATGTTGCATCCAGTGAAATTTACCCAACCTGGCCCGAGAACGCACTTCGTGCCAACATCTATGCCCAGATCTCCTTTGCGCTGAACCGCATTTATACCGAGTACTACCGTTCCCGCGGCTACGACTTTGATATTACCAACTCCACGGCAATCGACCAGTCCTTTGTACATGGACGGGATATTTTCGAAAATATCAGCCGAATCGTCGACGAAATTTTCAATGACTATCTTCGGAACCGGGGAAGCGTTGAGCCCCTCTTTGCGCAGTACTGCAACGGAACGACGGTCACCTGCGCGGGGCTTTCCCAATGGGGGACCGTCGATCTGGCCAACCGCGGATATACACCGTATCAGATTCTCACCTATTATTACGGGGATGACATTGATATCGTCCGCGACGCCCCCGTGATGGGACTGACGGCGAGCGTACCGCAAAATCCGCTTCGTCTCGGCAGCAGCGGCGATGACGTGCGAACGGTTCAAATCCGTCTCAACCGAATTTCGCAAAATTATCCCTCTATCCCCAAGATCAGCCGAATCACCGGGCTGTACAGCTACGACACCGAGAGCGCGGTTCGCCGCTTCCAGGAGATCTTCAATCTCTCCCCCGACGGAATCGTGGGAAAGGCCACCTGGTACCGAATACAAGCTATTTACGCTGCCGTTAAGCGGCTTAACGCCCTGAATGCCGAGGGAATTACCTTTGACGAGGTAACACAACAATTCCCCGAGGTCCTTCGCCCCGGCAGTACCGGAGCCGGCGTCAGGGAGCTGCAATACTATCTGCGCTATCTGGCACAATTTACCGATGAAATTCCGCCGCTTGAACTCGACGGCATTTACGGTCCAACCACGGAGTCAGCCGTTCGTGCCTTTCAACGTCTCTACGGACTTGCGATTGACGGAATCGTCGGTGAAGACACCTGGAATGCCATTTACCGCTCCTATCTCGGTGCAATTGAAGCAATCCCTCCGCAATACACCGAGGGAACGGCTCTCCCCTTCTCCGGCGTTCCGCTCGTACTGGGGGCGCAGTCGGAGGAGGTACGTCTGTTGCAGGAATATCTCAATTATATCGCCTCCGCCTATCCGGAAATTCCGGTTATCCCCGTAACGGGGATCTACGGGACACAGACGCAGACAGCGGTTGAGGTGTTCCAGCGACTCTTCGATATTCCGGTTACCGGTGTGGTGATCGCAACCACCTGGAACGCCATCGCAAGCGTATACGAGGATCTGTATTTCGGCAACCGTCTCAATCCGGGACAATATCCCGGATTTGCGGTCGGAGAATAAAGGCAGGTGAACATATGAACCGTCACGCAAAAAAATCCACGCAAAACACAAACTATACCACAGCCATTCGTAACCTGCAAACCTACCTGCGTCAGCTTGCCTATTTTGACCCACGCATCCCGCTCGTTCCGATCGACGGAATTTACGCAGAGCAAACGCGAAAGGCTGTGGAAGCCTTTCAGCTCATTCACCGCCTGCCCGTCAGCGGAACGGTGGATCCACCGACCTGGGATTTGCTTTACACCGAATATCTGCGCTCGCTTGAGCGGCATAACACCCCGTCGGGGCTTTTCCCTTTTCCGCGCGAGCCCTATGCCTATACGATAAGGCAGGGGGAAGAAAGTGATCTTGTCGATATCCTTCATCATATGCTGCATACCCTCGCGCAGATCTATGACGGTCTCAGAACCCCTCCCACAGGAAACCGCTTCTCAACGGAAACCGAACGGGCTATCCGTTTTTTTCAATCTGCTCACGGCCTTCCCGTTACGGGAGCAGTTGACGTTCTGACCTGGAACGCACTGGCCGAAGCCTATAACCGTGTCGTCTCTGACGGTCAATAGCGCAAAAACAAAATTCCCGTCTCCGCGTTTTGACACATTTTTTTCGGTATTTGCGATAAAATAAGAAAAAGATAAACATATGCTGCGAAAGGATGGTCAAAACACTGTATGAAAAACCGATTCACACAAAAGGCCGAGCGTGCACTTGAGGGGGCACTTTCCGCCGCACGTGAGCTGGGACACACCTATATCGGCTCTGAGCACCTCCTGCTCTCCCTCTGTCTTGAGCAGGATTCGGTCTCCTCGAAATTGCTTCTGGCGCGCGGCGTGACGGGAGAACTTTTGCGCACGGCAATCGGAGAGACCCTCGGTCTTGGCACACAATCGCAGGTCGGCCCCGGAGATATGACACCCAGAACCCAAAAAATCATTGAGTCTGCCGCAGAAGAGGCCGTTCGATTAGGCTACAGTTACATCGGAACCGAGCATCTTCTCTCGGCAATTCTCGCCGAAAAGGATTCGGCGGCGCTCCGCATTCTGGCATCGCTTCACGTCAATACCGTTGATCTCCGAGCCGACATCCGCAGTTATTTCGGCGGCTCTCTCCGCGGAAGTGAAGAGCAGAAAAGCACGGATACCGAAAAAAAGCCCGCTCGCCGCGAAAGCCCGACAGGGACATCCGTTCTCCAAATCTACGGAAGAGATCTGACTACCCTTGCAAGAGAGAGTAAGCTCGATCCAATCATCGGGCGGGAAAAGGAAACCGAACGCGTGATCCAAACGCTCAGCCGACGGACGAAAAACAACCCCTGTCTGATCGGTGAGCCCGGTGTCGGAAAGACGGCGGTAATCGAGGGGCTTGCACAGCGAATTGCCATGGGCTCGGTCCCGGAGCAGCTTCTTGATCGGATTCTGATTACCCTGGACATTCCCGCTATGGTTGCAGGTGCGAAATATCGGGGAGAGTTTGAGGAACGGCTGAAGGGCGTGATGGAGGAGGTCAGCCGAAATCCACGCATTATTCTGTTCGTAGATGAAATTCACACCATTATCGGCGCAGGCGGTGCTGAGGGGGCTATTGATGCGGCAAATATCATCAAGCCGGCGCTTGCACGCGGAGAAATGCAGCTGATTGGCGCTACAACGATTTCCGAATATCGCCGACACATTGAAAAAGATGCCGCACTTGAACGGCGGTTCCAATCGATTCTCGTCGGTGAGCCCGGTGAAGAGGAAGCCCTTCGGATTCTCAGGGGCTTACGGGAAAAATTCGAGACACACCACCGTCTGAATATCAGCGACGGTGCCATAGATGCAGCCGTCCGTCTTTCGGTACGCTATATTGCTGATCGATATCTTCCCGATAAGGCAATTGATCTGATCGATGAAGCGGCGGCGCACCAACGAATGGTAGCCTTTACCACCCCGCCAACCCTTAAGCGGCTTGAAGAGCGTCTCCGCAGGCTGGCCATCGAAAAAGAAGAGGCGGTAACCGCACAAGACTTTGAGAGGGCAGCCAATTTGCGGGACGAGGAGGCGGCCTGCCGCGCGGAATACAGCGACGCCAAGCAAAAATGGAGTGAACGCGAGAATGAACAAAATCTGACGGTAACAGCCGAGCACATTGCAGAGATCGTCACGCAGTGGACGTCAATTCCGGTAAACCGTTTGCTTGAAGAGGAAAGCGTACGGCTGCTTTCTCTGGAGAGCGAGCTCTGTGCACGGGTTATCGGACAGGATGAAGCGGCAGGCGCCGTTGCGCGTGCGATTCGGCGCGGGAGAACCGGCATCAAAGACCCGCGGCGTCCCATCGGCTCATTTTTATTTCTCGGGCCAACCGGCGTGGGCAAAACCGAGCTGACACGTGCACTTGCTGAAGTTCTGTTTGGGTGCACCTCGGCCATGATTCGGCTGGATATGTCCGAATATATGGAAAAACACAGCGTCTCAAAGCTGATTGGCTCTCCCCCGGGATACGTTGGCTATGAAGAAGGCGGACGGCTCACCGAGCAAATCAGGCGGCGCCCCTATTCCGTCCTCCTCTTTGACGAGATTGAAAAGGCTCATCCTGATATTTTTAATCTTCTCCTCCAGGTTCTTGAGGACGGTCATCTGACTGATGCGCAGGGGCGGCGGGTTGACTTCCGCAACACCGTCATTATTCTTACCTCCAATCTCGGCAGTACACCGGGGGAAGAAGGAAGAACGGTCGGCTTTATCGGCATGAACGAAACGAAAGCTGTCGATTCAAGAGAAGAAAAAGCACTGAAGCAAGCCTTTCGCCCGGAGTTTTTGAATCGCATCGACGAAGTCATCCGCTTTTCTCCGCTGGGAAAAGGAGAGCTGCAGCGAATTGCACGCCTGATGCTGGACGATCTTGCTTCCAGAGCGGAAAACAGCGGAATTTTTCTCTCCTTTTCCGAGGATATCGCAGATTATCTGGCAGAGGTCGGTTATTCCTCCGCATACGGTGCGAGACCTCTGCGACGTGCCGTCGTTAAGCTGCTTGAGGACAGTCTGTCCGGTGCAATTCTGGAGTCCAAAATTTCTGCGGGGGATCATGTGGTTGCCACGCTCGAGGATGACGGAAGCGGTGTCAAAAAAATCATTTTTTGCCCCACAATCCCCTGATTTTGCCGAAAAATGAAAAAAAATGTGAAAATTTTCTCCAAACCCCTTGCATTTAACACGTTAATATAGTATAATGTATTCGTAAAAATTTTCCCGTTTTCGGGGTCTCAAGGAGAAAAATACTATGTCTTTCAAAAACGCCTATGTTGCATCGGTATATGAAGACGTATGCCGCCGCAACGCAAACGAGCCTGAATTCCTTCAGACGGTTGCCGAAGTTTTCGAATCGATCGAACCTGTCATTGAGCGCCGTCCCGACCTGGTCGAAGCCGGTATTCTCGAGCGCATCGTTGAGCCCGAGCGCGTGATCCAGTTCCGCGTTTCCTGGGTAGACGACGCAGGCAAGGTTCAGGTTAACCGCGGCTTCCGCGTTCAGTTCAACTCTGCCATCGGTCCGTACAAGGGCGGTCTCCGCTTCCATCCTACCGTTAACCTTTCCATCATGAAGTTCCTCGGCTTTGAGCAGACCTTCAAGAACTCGCTGACTACCCTCCCCATGGGCGGGGGTAAGGGTGGCTCCGACTTTGACCCCAAGGGCAAGAGCGATGCAGAGGTTATGCGCTTCTGCCAGAGCTTTATGACCGAGCTTCAGAAGCACATTGGCCCCAACACCGACGTTCCCGCAGGCGATATCGGTGTCGGTGCAAGAGAGATCGGCTATCTCTTCGGTCAGTACAAGAGACTGCGTGACGAGTTCTCGGGCGGCGTTCTGACCGGTAAGGACAGAGGCTGCGGCGGCTCGCTGATCCGTCCCGAGGCGACCGGCTTCGGCGCTGTTTACTACACCGTTGAAATGCTCAACACCTTCGGTGAGAGCATCAAGGGCAAGACCTTTGCAATCTCCGGCTTCGGCAATGTTGCATGGGGTACCGTTAAGAAGATCACCGAGCTCGGCGGTAAGGTTGTCACCATCTCCGGTCCCGACGGCTACGTTTACGACGAAGACGGTATCAACACCGAAGAAAAGATCAACTTCATGCTTGAAATGCGTGCTTCCTGCCGCGACAAGGTTCAGGACTATGCCGACAAGTTCGGTGTTCCCTTCTTCGCAGGCCAGAAGCCTTGGGGCGTTAAGGCTGACGTTATTATGCCCTGCGCTACCCAGAACGAGGTTAACCTTGACGAAGCAAAGAAGATCGTTGCAAACGGCGTCAAGTATTATGTTGAGGTTTCCAATATGCCGACCACCAATGAGGCGGTCGCCTACTTAAAGCAGAACGGTGTTGTCGTTGCTCCCTCCAAGGCAGTTAACGCAGGCGGCGTTGCAGTTTCCGGTCTTGAGATGTCCCAGAACTCCATGCGCTACGCCTGGACCGAAGAAGAGGTTGACGCAAAGCTGCATCAGATCATGTCGAGCATCTACCGCGCTTCCTACGAGGCAGCGAAGGAATACGGCATGGAGGGCGACCTGGTTGCAGGTGCCAACATTGCCGGCTTCATCAAGGTTGCAAACGCCATGAAGTGGCAGGGTGTCGCATACTGATTTAATTCGAAAAAACCAAAAAGGGGCTGAGTCAAATTAAAAAAATTGACTTTAGTCCTATACAAAAGCAACAAAAACCAAGATCAATCATTACGATTTGACCTTGGTTTTTTG
>JAZODX010000053.1:0-8789 GCA_045597265.1 Eubacteriales bacterium
CGTCAGATGTTCGGCGCTGAGGGTTACGAGGTTGTTGCAATCAACGACCTGACCAAGCCCGAAATGCTCGCTCACCTTCTCAAGTACGACACCGCTCAGGGTCGCTACGAGGGTCACACCGTTGAGTTCGGTGAGGACACCATCACCGTTGACGGCAAGACCATCAAGATCTATGCAATCAAGGACGCTAAGGAATGCCCCTGGGGCGAGCTCGACGTTGATGTCGTTCTCGAGTGCACCGGTTTCTACTGCTCGCTTGAGAAGTCTCAGGCTCACATCGATGCAGGCGCAAAGAAGGTTGTTATCTCCGCTCCCGCAGGCAACGATCTGAAGACCATCGTATTCTCTGTTAACGAGAACACCCTTACCACCGATGACAAGATCATCTCTGCTGCTTCCTGCACCACCAACTGCCTCGCTCCCATGGCTAAGGCACTCAACGACTACGCACCCATCCAGAGCGGTATCATGACCACCGTTCACGCTTACACCGGCGACCAGATGATCCTGGACGGCCCCCACAGAAAGGGTGACCTCCGCCGTGCTCGTGCAGGCGCACAGAACATCGTTCCCAACTCCACCGGTGCTGCAAAGGCAATCGGTCTGGTTATTCCGGAGCTCAACGGCAAGCTGATCGGTTCCGCTCAGCGCGTTCCCACCTGCACCGGTTCCACCACCATCCTCGTTGCAGTCGTTAAGGGCAAGGACATCACCAAGGAAGGCATCAATGCTGCCATGAAGGCTGCTGCTTCCGAGTCCTTCGGTTACAACACCGACCAGATCGTATCCTCCGATATCATCGGTATCCGCTACGGTTCTCTGTTCGATGCAACCCAGACCATGGTTGCTAAGATCGACGACGACACCTACCAGGTTCAGGTTGTTTCGTGGTACGACAACGAGAACTCCTACACCAGCCAGATGGTTCGCACCATCAAGTACTTCGCAGAGCTGGCATAAGTTCTATGATAAGCAAAAGGGGACTGCGTAATCGCGCAGTTCCCTTTTTGATTTTCTACCGCAAGCCAACCGACAGAACGCGACGGATAGGGATCGACGGGAGTTACGCTTCTCATCACACCGAAACGGAGGACCACGGGGCGCTCATCCACTGATACGGTGCAATGATATGTAGAGTGCAACATTGCCTGCCGTCCGGCGTACGGCATCGCGCGAAAGCGGGTGCGCTTATAAAAGCCTCTCAGTCGCCTGCGGCGAAAACGCCAAGGTTGCTGGCAACCGCGTAATGCTTGCATGCTTGAACGCGCATTCAACGCATACAAGCCGGCCTGCCGCATCGGATGATGCAGCAGGCCGGCTTGTATGCGTTTATTCTTCTCCGTCTGCGCGGAGGATTTTGAAATCGAACGGGGGAATGGTAATCTTCTCGCCGACGAGAAAAATTTCCTCGGTGAACACGTCGCGGCAGGGATGATCAAAGGTGTACTCTTGCGTTTTTTCGCCAACGTTGACGGCGATAAGGAGAGTCTCCTCGGGGAGGACGCGAGCGAAGAGTATGCTTCCCTTCTCTGCTGCAAGAAAAACGGTATCTCCCTCTGCAAGCGTTCTTGACGACGCGCGCAGGCCGCCGATGCGCCGATAATGAGACAGAAGCGTCTGATTTTCTCTTCCCCACGGAAAGGGCAGGCGGTTGAATGGATCTCTCCAGCCCTCCATTCCCACTTCATCGCCGTAATAGACACAAGGCACGCCGGGCAGGCAAGCCACCGTCACATAGGCGCAGCGGAGACGCGCAATTCCCTTGGCACGCGCCTCGGGCGAGAGCCGGAGGGTGGACAGCTCGGCATTCGTGTGGTCGGCACTGCGCTCCCCGGCGAGCACGTTGAGAATTCGCTCGGTATCGTGGGTACCGAGGTGATTCATTTGAATCTGCAGTACCTGCGTGGGGTAGTTATGGATGAGGCGCCTGACCGTCTCACGCAAGCCTTCCGCATCTCCGTCACGGGCAAAGGCCACGATGGCCTCGCGGAGTGGGTAATTCATGACTGCATCAATCTGATGGCCGCGGAAATAACGGCGGCGGGAATCGTAGGCAATCTTATTGGATGCATCCTCCCAAACCTCACCGTAAATCACCGCCTCGGGATCGGCCGTCTTGACTGCGGCGCGGAATTCCTCAACCAGACACGGCGCCAGCTCGTCTACAACGTCAAGCCGCCAGCCACCGATGCCCATCTTCGCCCAGCGCGGTACGACCTCACCGCAGATAAAGCGGCGGTACTCGGGGCTGTCCGAGCGGACGGTGGGCAGGATATCAATATCCCACCAGCAGCGGTAACGGTTCGGATAGTCGTGGAAGGTATACCACGGATAATATGGGGAGTCTTTGCTGTCGCATGCTCCCTCGGGCGGATATTTGCCGTATCGGTTAAAATAGCGGCTGTCATCTCCCGTATGGTTGAAAACGCCGTCGAGAATCACGCGGATCCCGTAATCAGCGGCACGCGCAACCACGGCGTGCAGGCCCTCGTCTCCGCCGAACATTTCATCCACGCGGAGATAGTCGCCCGTATCGTATTTATGATTGGAACGCGCCTCAAAGATGGGGCTGAGGTAGATACAGCGCACACCGAGCGATGCGATGTAAGGCATTCGGTCGGCAACGCCGTAGAGCGTGCCGCCGAAAAAGGTGGTGTTCTCCATGCGGCCACCCGGAACGTCGGCAAATTCGGGGATGCCGTTGTCCCAATCGGAATCAACCGTTGCATCGGAACGGCAGGGAACGTCACCGCCACGGGCGAAGCGGTCAACGAAAACGTGATACATGATCCCGCGGCGAACCCAGTCGGGCGTGCGGTAGTCTGCCGTATAGACGGTCATCTGTTCGGTCGGTGCGTGGGGAGAAGCGGTAACACGCAGAGCCGTGAGATCACCGTGATCGCTGTACAGTCTGCCGTAGGCCGTCTCCAGCGTATATTTGCACCAGAACAACCCCTCCCTTGCCGTAAGCTCTCTCAGCGGAAGAACGATCGAAAAGCGGTCCCACAGGTGATCGCTCTCCGTCGGCACGAGCGGAAGGTCCCGCGTCATGCCGCTGTCATCGTCGAGCACCGCCAAGGAAACGGCGTGGCAGAGCAATGCGCGATTGACCTCAAGCGTCAGCGTCAGCGTATCCGCAAGCGAAAAAGCACCGAGGTGCCCCGCTTCCCCGCGCAGGCTTGACTGACGGTCAAGGCGGAGGGGAAGCGGGATGGTTGTCGGATCAGCGTATATTCGCATCGTACACTCATTCCTCAATCTTGACCGGGTTGATATGCCAGATACGCTCGGCATATTCGGTCACGGAACGGTCAGCAGAGAAGATGCCTGCGTGAGCAATATTCTGCAATGACTTACGGTTCCAGGTCATGGGATCGGTATAGTCTCGCTCAAGGCGGTCATGTGCTCGGCAATAGGCGTCAAAATCGGCCATGCAGAGGTACGGGTCGGGTACGCCGGGAGCACTGATGAAATAATCGTAGAGATTCGAGAAGGACTGCCCGGCGAAGCCCTCGTTGAGACTGTCAATCACGCGGCGAAGCACGGGATTGGCGCGATAATAGAAAGAGGACTGATAGCCCGAGCGCCAGATCGATTCAACCTCCGGCGTGGTCAGACCGAAGATATAGCAGTTTTCATCGCCGACGGCGTCGCGGATCTCAACGTTGGCACCGTCGAGCGTACCGAGCGTGAGAGCACCGTTCTGCATCAGCTTCATATTCGACGTACCGCTTGCCTCTTTACCGGCAAGCGAAATCTGCTCGCTGATCTCGGCGGCGGGAATCATCAGCTCGGCCTTGCTGACATTATAGTCCTCAATGAATACAACGTTGAGGCGTTCGGCAATCCGCGGCTGAGAGCGGATTTCCTCACCCAGACAGCAGATGAGCTTGATAATCTGCTTGGCCATATAGTAGCCCGGAGCGGCCTTGGCACCGAAGATAAAGGTCTGCGGACGGATGTCCAGATTCGGATTATCCTTGAGCTCGAGGTAGAGCGAAATAATGCGAAGCGCGTTGAGAAGCTGGCGCTTATACTCGTGCATACGCTTGATCTGCACGTCAAAGAGGGTATCTGCACCGATCCGGATACCGAACTGGCGGAAGGCGTAATGCGCGAAGCGCTGCTTGTTCTCCAGCTTGATCTGACCAAGCTGCTCAAGCACGGCTTTGTCATCTGCGTAGCGCGCAAAGTCGATCAGACGGGAGGGATCGGCGCGGTATTCCCCGCCAATGGTCTCGTCCAGCAGGCGGGAAAGTCCGGGATTGGCATAGCAGAGCCAGCGGCGATGCGCCATACCGTTGGTGACGTTGGTAAACTTATCGGGAGTATGCTTATAGAAATCGTGGAAGATGGTATCACAGAGAATGTTGCTGTGCAGGGCAGAAACGCCGTTGACGGTATTCGAGCCGACGACCGAGAGATTGGCCATGCGAACCTGGTTGTGTGCAATGATTGCCATGCGCGAGATGCGGTCCCAGTCTCCGGGATACGCCTGCCAGAGCTCCTCGCAGAAGCGGCGGTTAATCTCGCAGACGATCATATGAATGCGCGGAAGCTTGAGGCGGAAGAGATCCTCGTTCCAACATTCAAGCGCTTCGGGCATAACGGTGTGGTTGGTATAGGTGATGGTTCGGACAACGGTATCCCACGCATCCTCCCAGGAATAGGAATAGGTATCCATCAGCAGACGCATCAACTCGGGAACGGCAAGCGCAGGATGGGTATCGTTGGTGTGGATCGCGACCTTTTCAGCAAAATTCGAGAGCGTACCGTAGCGGCGCAAATGATCGTCAATGATATTCTGCAGGGAGGCACTGACGAGGAAATACTGCTGGGTCAGGCGAAGCAGCTTGCCCTCGGTATGGTTGTCGGCGGGATAAAGCACCTTTGAGATAATTTCCGCATTGGTGCTTTCCTCCATAGCCTTGACATACTCGCCCTGCGAGAAAAGCTTCATATTGAAATTGGAGAGATCACGCGCACGCCACAAACGAAGCTGATTTACCGTATTGCCTGTGCCCGAAATCAGAAGATCGTAAGGAACGGCCTGAACCTCCTCGTAATTTTCGTGAATAATATCGCACTTGCCGTCGTGCCAGTTTTCGTGTACGTGGCCGCCGAGGCGAACGGTAAAGATCTTATCGGTACGGGGAACAAGCCAGGTCTCGCCGCGCTCCATCCACTCGTCGGGAAGCTCGATCTGCTCGCCGTCGAGAATGCGCTGTCGGAAAAGTCCGTACTCATAGCAAAGAGAAAATCCGGTTGCGGGATAGTCGCAGGCCGAGAGTGCGTCCATATAGCAGGCGGCGAGACGGCCGAGTCCGCCGTTGCCGAGTGCGGGGTCGGGATCGTACTCGTAGAGCGAATCGAGCGAACAGCCCATTTCATCGAGAATCGTGCGGAATTCCTCAGCCAATCCAAGATTTTCAAGATTATTCTTTAACTGTCTTCCAACGAGAAATTCCATGCAGAGATAGTACACACGTTTTGCTCGCTGTTTTTTTACCGCTGCCTTAAATTCCGCCGAACGGCTTCCAAGCATATCCTTGACGGCCAGAACGACCGACTTGTAGATCTGCGATTGGGTGGCATCGGCGGCTGTTACGCCGAAATAACGGGAAAGCTTATTGGTCACAAGTGCGCGCAGGGCGGCGGTATCCGGTTTTTTGCTCATGTTCGTGTAATCCTTTCAGGTGGGTTGGGGAGATGCGCTCGTACGTAGTCGAGCGCATCTCCTTATCTAACAAATGATTTTCAGAGAAGATCGCGGTAAAGGGCTTCGTAATGTCCGGCCGATGCATTCCATGAGAAATCAGACGTCATGGCGTTGTTCATCAGCTTTGCCCACAGCGTGCGGTCTGCATAGTAGCCAAGTGCACGTTCAACCGCATCCTTCATATCGTGTGCGTTGTAGGTCACAAAGGTCACGCCGTTCCCCTCGGCTGTCGTGGGATTGGCAGGAGTAATGGTGTCAAAGAGACCGCCCGTTTCGCGAACGATGGGCAGCGTGCCGTAGCGGCAGGCAATCATCTGCGCCAGGCCGCAGGGCTCACTCTTCGAGGGCATCAGGAAGAGGTCCGCACCCGCATAAATCCATTTGGAAAGCGGCTTATTGAAATCAATCACTGAGGCAACTCTTCCGGGATAGCGCTCGGCAAGGCCACGGAAGAAATCCTCGTATTCCCGCTCTCCGGTCCCCAGGAGAACAAACTGCATCTTCCGCTCGGAAAGCAGCTCATCGATGACGTGGCGGACGAGATCAAGCCCCTTATGCGCCACGAGTCGGGTAATCATGGCAACGATCGGCGTATCGGGAGATACCTCGAGTGACAGGCGAGCCTGAAGCTCGGCCTTGCAGACAGCCTTGCCCTTCGGTTTCTTTGCCGAGAAGAGCGCAGGAAGATCGGGATCGGACTCGGGATTATAGTAGTTGATATCAATCCCGTTAACAATGCCGGTCGATTTGTACGCATATCGGTTGGTAATCGGCTCCAGCCCGTGCGCAAAGAAGGCGTCTCTGAGCTCCTCCGCATAGCGGCGGCTAACCGTACTGAGACGGTCACAGCAGACGATCGCGCCCTTGGTGAGGTTAATGCAGCCGTTATGCTCAACGAGCGCGCGGTCCTCCTCGCCAAGCGCGAACACGTCGCCGAGAATGGAGAAATCGTAATATCCCTGATACTCAATATTATGGATGGTATAAACGGCGCGGATTCCCGCATAACGGGGATCGTTCGCATAGCGGCGCTTGAGATAAATCACCGAGAGCGCGCTCTGCCAGTCATGGGCGTGCAGAACGTCGGGGAAGAAATCGACCTCACGCATCAACTCAAGCACGGCCATGCTAAAGAAGGCATAGCGCTCGCCGTCGTCAAAATTGCCGTAAAGCGTGGGACGCTTGAAATAATACTCGTTATCGAGGAAATACCAGGTGACGCCGTCCTTCTCCAGGGTGAAAATTCCGCAATATTGGTTTCGCCAGGCGAGCGGAACCGTGATCGCGCGAATGAAGGTCATCTTTTCACGCCACTCGTCCTTAATCTGCCCGTACAGCGGAATGACTACGCGTACGTCGGTGCCCTCCCCCAATCTCGCTTTGAGTGCGGCGGGAAGCGACCCCAGCACGTCCCCGAGTCCTCCGCTGGAGGCAAAGGGGAGTGCTTCTCCGCCTGCCATCAGAATACGCAGCGGAGCGTTTTCGGATACGGTTTTCTTATTCATGAGATCTCCTTATCCATCAGAGCACGGTGCTCTTGTCAATGTAGAAGGGCAGCTCGGGATGTCCCGAGAGACGTACGCTGTTGCGGATGATTACGCTCTTATCGGCAATCACACAGTTGAGATCGGCTCCCTCACCGATATACACGCCGCCGAAAAGAATCGAATTCCTGACCACAGCACCGGGCGCAACGTGTACGCCGCGAAAGATAATGGAGTTTTCAACCGTTCCCTCAATGCGGCATCCGTCGGCAATCATCGAATTGCTGACCTTCGCGCCCGAGAAATATTTCGTCGGTGCGGAATTGCGCACTCGGGTGAGAACGGGCCGGTCTTCCACGTTGAAAAGGGAATCCCAGCGCTCGTGATCCGACAGCAGAGACATGCTCTCGCGGAAATAGGAAGCAAGCGAGGAAATATCCGCATAGCTTCCGTCATAGCGGTAAATGCGGAAATTGCGTCGATCGGCATTTTTGGCGATAATATCGTGCGTGAAGGAGGTATAGCCGTGTGCGATCGCGTCCTGCAGAGCGTTCATGAGATAGGTACGGTTAACCACCCAGATGTTGAGTCCGACATCCTTATCGCGCAAACCGGCGGCGGGACGGATAATGCAGTCTGTGATCTTCCCCGTCTCATCGGTCTCAAAAACAACGCGGCGCTTTTCGTCGGCCGTGATCATCGGCAGACGCTTGACCACCATGGTCAGATCGGCCTCGTGCTCAATATGGTCGCGCACGACGTCAGCAATATCGATATTGCAGAGCACGTCGCAGTCGGAGAGGACGACGTAATCCTCGTTCATCTCGGAAATCGCATAGGCTACGCTCTTGAGCGCCTCAAGACGGGAGGAATAAAACTCACTTTGGGCTCCATTCGCATATGCCATGATATAGGGCGGGAGCAGCTTGATACCGCCCGAGCGACGGGCCAGATCCCAGTCCTTGCCCGAACCGAGATGCTCCATCAGCGATGCGTAATTGTTGTGGGTAATCACCGAAACGTTGGTGATCCCGGAGTTTACCATATTGGAAAGTGCGAAGTCAATCAGACGGTATCGGCAGGCAAAGGGCACCGATGCCATGGTGCGCATACGGGTAAGCTCGGGGACGTGACCTTCATGAAGATTGGAAAAGATAATACCGGATGCGTTCATAATTACACCTCTTTTTTATATTCGGTCGAGCCTGCGGCAACCATGATGCCGTCGGGAACGGTCATTTTTGCGGAAATTTCGGTTTCGGTGCCAATCACCGTCAGCTTACCGCCATCGGCTCTCGAACGGCCGACCACGGCGTTTGCACCGATGGTACAGTCACTGTCAATGATCGCATACTCGACCACCGCGCCCGCTTCAACCGAGATATTGCCCATCAGAATCGAATCGCGGACGACGGCTCCCGGCTCTACGTGCACGTCACCGAAGAGAACCGAATGCTCAACACGGCCGTAAATCTCACAGCCCTCGGTAATCAGCGAATCGCACACCTCTGCCGACGCACCGACAAACTGGGGCGGTCTTGCCTCATTGCGGGAGAAAATCTTCTTTCCGGCGTAAACGTCAAATA
>JAZODX010000054.1:0-10453 GCA_045597265.1 Eubacteriales bacterium
AACGGTGATGCCTATATCAAGGAGCTTGGCGACAAGTGCTTGATTTCACATAATGAGAAATATAAGCCAATCCATCTTAGCGAGAACGATAGCGTGTATTGTTGCGGTAGAGTGATTGGTGTTGTGGAATAATAAAGTGCATTCAGCTTTAGAGGAAGACTGTTATGGATGAAAATTTGCACAGTTTAAATGAACTTGAGAAAAACATTCAAAGTATGAAACTACTTTCGTTTTTCCTCTCCCGTGATAAACGAAAACAATTACAAGAACTTGAAGCCCAAGTCAACAATTTCAAAGTTCAACCGCAAACATTCAATGATAATTTTTCTGATCTCGGATGGTGTGCGTATGAATCTATGAATTTTTCGCTGATGGAAAAAGCTAATCTTGCAGCAAAAAATGAGGGGCTTGATGCCGGTGAACGTATATTGTTAGACTATTACAAAAATGATGTCAACGAAAATGTTCGATACTTCAGACATAAAACAAAGTCTTTTGCGGAACGATTTGATCTTTTGAGTAAAGCTTTCGATGACCATTTTGCCGGCAGGTATCATGCAAGTGTTCCGCTTTTTCTGATTATTATTGATGGCGCAGTTAATGATTTTACAAAAAGTAAAGGCTTTTTTGCCGAAGGAACAGACGTCACGGCTTGGGATTGTTTGGTTGGATGTAGTGAAGGCTTAACAAAATTAAAGGGCATATTCAACAAAGGACGTAATGTCACCAATCATGAAGAAATCCGTCTCCCGTATCGAAATGGTATTCTTCATGGAAGAGATCTCAATTATGCAAATGAATATGTTTCCTGTAAATGCGTATCTCTTATCTTTGCTTTAGCAGATTGGATGAACATGAAAGAAAGCGAAGAAAGTAGAAAAGCAAAATTTGAGAAGGAAACAAATCCTCCTCCATTATCTGAATCATTGAAAAAACTGCGACAAAATCAAATTGACCGTGAAGAAATTCAGAAATGGCAAAAGCGAATTGTCATGATCGGTACAGATATACCTTCTGTTCCCACCATAGAAGATTGTGCCATGTATCCATACGTAATTCCTCTGTTAAATGCATTTAGTTCTTGGGGCAGAAAGAATTACGGTGAATTGTCGGTTTACTTGAAAAATATGTTCTCATATGAAAGTTCTGAGAAAAAACGAGCAGGAGAATGTAGAAAGGCATTTCACAGCAAAGAATTTCAATCCTTTGAATTAAAAGAAATAGAGGAACGTTCGTGTTGCTTAACAAGAATATCCGTTCAAGTTAATTGGAAAGTTGGAGAGCAACTGCATTCTGAGGCTTTAGAATTCGGTAGTATGTATCAAGATGAAACAGACAAGTTTGCATATCCATGGAAAAATAATGGAACTTGGGTTTTGTATCCTTGGGATATTCGAGGATTAAACGCTTAACAGAAGGGAGATGAATCGATGCGAGGCGTTATTTACGCGCGGTATTCCTCGGACAATCAGCGTGAGGAGTCCATCGAGGGACAGATCCGAGAAAACACAGCGTTTGCCGACAAAAACGGCATCGAGATTGTGGGCACATACATAGACAGGGCGCTTTCTGCCAAGACCGACAATCGCCCTGAGTTTCAGCGGATGATCAAGGACAGCGCGAAGAAGAATTTCGATGTTGTCATCGTATGGAAGCTCGACCGATTCTCCCGTAATCGTTACGATTCAGCAAAATATAAAATGATGCTGAAAAAGAACGGCGTTCGCGTAGTATCTGCAACAGAAGTCATCGCGGAAGGTACGGCAGGCATCCTTCTTGAATCGTTACTTGAAGGCATGGCGGAATACTATTCTGCTGATCTTGCAGAGAAAGTATCGCGAGGTATGACAGAAAATGCGCTCAAATGTCGATTCAACGGCGGTACAATTCCTTTCGGTTATATGATTGACGAGGATCAGAACTATCAGATCAATCCGGCGCAGGCACCGCTTGTAATTGAAATGTTTCGCAGATACGCAGGCGGAGAATCGATCACCGAGATTATCGAAGACCTGAACGCTCGCGGTGTCCGCACGTCCAAAGGAAATCGTTTCAACAAAAACTCCCTCGCGCGAATATTCTCCAACCGCAAATATATCGGCGAATACAGTTATAAAGATGTGGTATTCCCCGATGCGATTCCGGCTATTGTTTCTAAAGATATATTCGACAGAGTTGCCGTGAGAATGGCGCAGAACAAACATGCTACAGGCAAAGCGAAAGCTCCCGAGCGCTATTTGCTGACAACTAAACTGTTCTGCGGAACATGTCATTCGATGTTTGTAGGCGATAGTGCGAATAAACCTAACGGCGTGATTTATCGCTATTATAAATGTGCCAGTGCCAAACGCCATGAATGTGACCGCAAGGCAATCCGCAAGGAATGGATCGAAGATCTTGTAATCCAGAAGATCACCTCATGGCTGCAGGATGATAAAATGATCAGCGATATGGCGGATGATGTACTGGCTCTCCTAAATGAAGGCAACGAGATGCTGCCGGCACTTGAGACTCAATTGAAGGATGTGCGGTCTTCTATCGACAACATCATGAAGGCTATTGAAAAAGGCGTTGTCACTCGCACGACAAAATCAAGACTCGAAGAATTAGAGGCTGAGGAAGAGAAAATCGTACAGAGTATCAGAGAGGAAGAATCCAAGATTCCAACGATTACAAAAGATTTTATCCTCTTTACACTTAACAAATTCCGCACTCTTAACTTGAAAGTGGAGAAAAACAAGGAGCGGCTCATCGATGGACTTGTCAAGGCAATATTTATTTACGATAATTACATAAAAGTTCTTCTTACCTTTGACGATTCGCCGATTACCATTCCAACAACCGATGAAATTGAATATATGGCAAATAGTTCGGACATTCAATCGTCCGCTTCACCATAAAAAAACATCCGAACAAGGTTCGGATGGTTTTTTGCTATTTTCGTCGCTTTTGATTTTGCGTTACGCCAAAATTCACTCTGCAGCACGTTTTCCGTTGATATTTCATCAAGAATATTTTCTGCAGACTGTTTACTTTTGGCGCGGAATGTGATAAACTTGTCATACATCCAAATTCCAAACAAAGGAAGTATACAACATGAAAACAGGCTTCGCCAGAATTTGTATTAACCCGCCGTATGGCTCACCCATTACCGGGTATTACGAGGAGCGCTTTACGCGCGGTATTCTCGACGATATTTTCGTTCGTGCAGTAGCATTCGATGACGGAGAGACCCGTGCGGCAGTCATTTCGATTGAGATCTGCGAAATTTTCGAGCAGAGATACTACGACGCCTTCAAATCGGCCATTGCCGAGGCGACCGGCATTGCACACGACGCGATTTTCATCAACTGCTCGCACACGCACACCGGTCCGCTGGTCGGCAAGGACTTTGCCTCCGACAAGCGCAGCACCGAGGCGTACGATCAGTTCCTGATCGCCTGTGTCCGCGACGCCGTGGTCTACGCCGTTGCCGACCTCGCCGAAACCCGCATAGAAACCGCGTCTGCCGAAGCGAAAAACATTTCCTTCATCCGCCGCTTCCGCATGAAGGACGGCAGTGTTGCCACCAATCCCGGTGTCAACAACCCGAACATTGACCACGCCCTCGGTACCCCCAATGAAACGGTCAAGCTGGTCAAGCTGGTCCGCGAGGGTGCGGATGATATTCTCATGGTCAATTTCGGCACCCATCCCGACTCGGTCGGCGGCGAGTACATCAGCGCCGACTATATGGGCTACGTCTGCTCCATTCTGGAGAGCGCCGTTCCGAACAGCAAATGCATCTTCCTGCTCGGCCCGCAGGGTGACGTCAATCATGTCAATGTTCACCCGACCAAGGGCGAGAGCGCGATTTCGACCATCGACTTCGACGGCGTGCCGAGAAGCATCAAGCATGCTGAGCACATGGGCCGCATCATTGCGGGCGCTGTGCTCTCGGTTGTCTCCATCACCGAGGAGGTCAAGGCAGACCGCATTACCTATTCGTCGAAGCAGGTCGATCTGCCCTCCCATCAGGAGAATGACCGACTCGAGGAAGCACGGCATATCCATGAATATTACGTATCGGGAAGAGCGAGCGAGCTTCCCTATAAGGAGATGGAGCTGACCACTGCCGTGGCCGAGGCCGAGCGCATCATCAAGCTTGAGCACGGCCCTGCCTCCTTCCCCTTCTTCCTGTCGG
Source organism: Eubacteriales bacterium (assembly GCA_045597265.1). Lineage (GTDB taxonomy): Bacteria > Bacillota > Clostridia > Oscillospirales > CAG-272 > SIG693. The sequence goes on from JAZODX010000054.1 coordinate 4,184, forward strand.
CCATCCGCATCGGCGATATGGTATTTGCCGGCATCGGCGGCGAGGCCTTCACCGAAATCGGCAACCGCATCTGCGCCGACTCTCCCTTTGATACCACAATCCTCTGCTGCCTCACCAACAGCGAGGGCGGCTATGTGCCGACGACCCAAGCATACAGCGAAGGCGGCTACGAAGCAAAAAGCTCCTCCCTCAAGCCCGGCGGCGACGACATCGTCGTGGACGGCATGATCGAGCTGCTGAAGTCGCTTTGATCGAATTGACCGAAAGGAAACAGAAAAGGATGCCGCACGCTGTGCGGCATCCTTTTTGGTTGCGGAGCTATGTATGATCATGATCGCGTCACTGCGACCTTTTCTCCGGTTTCCTTGTTGTAAATATGGATTTTTCGGTCATTGCCCGTGCCGGTTGTTTCGGGCGTTTCTTCTATCTCGTATGAAAAACGCGTGAAGTCTTTGAAAATTTCGATTGAATTTTCGCCGAGCATGGAGAGATAGATTTTTCCGTCTGGGTAATGGCCACCGTAAGCCATCAGAAGAAGCCAGCATTGAATGACATGGGGTCTTTGGTGCGGCTCATCATCATAAAAAACCATAAAGTCGATGTATTCAAACAGCGGATCCCCCGGGATGTTCAGAGAGGGGTTTCCGCCGTGCGCAAGGAGCAGCTTCAGCACCGCGGCGGCGACGTTTGGCGTGTCGATCCAGACGGCGTTTTGCATGATATTTTCATCTTCTGCAATATCGTTGGGATCAAGGCCGAATTCGAGCAGCAAGCTGATTTCGTCGACGATATAGCCACTGTGCATTTGTTCGGGGTTCGGCACGGTCTGCCCCTGAATTCGTGCATCATTGTATTCATATGCGCAGTTCCAAATGCAGTCAAGTGCGAGCTCGGTCAGCTCGTTACGGGAAAACGCGCGGGAAGAGAGGATTGCGCGGATTTTTTTCATGTCGGGGGGGATTTCAGCAAAAAGTGATTTAAGATGGTTGCGTGTGTTCATGCTTGTACCTCCGAGTTGTTTGCAAAACGATGATATCGAACATTTTGATCGGCATCAATATTTGTTTTCCCCATCTCTGCCGAAGTGCCTTTTCGTGCGAATGGGGAATTTTCTTGCTCTCCTTGAAAGATGTACGGAAATGTGTTATAATATGGGTGCAGAAGAAAAATATTTTTGGAGAACAACGAGAATATGAACTGGAGGCGCGGACGATGCGTGCTCTTTAAAGGCGGTCGCCATGAGACGTAGGCGAAAACAAACTCCAACTTCTCCTATAAAACTTGGAAAGGAAAAACAATGGCAAAGTATTTGTTCCCGGCAATTTTCGCTTTTGAGAAAGACAATTATTCCGTAACCTTCCCCGATATTGAAAGCTGCTATACCTGTGGGAAAACCTTCTCCGATGCAGTGAAGATGGCAGAGGATGTTCTTTCATTACGTTTATGTGATATTGAAGATAGCGGCGAGCAGATTCCCGTACCGACCGATACGCAATTTATCGCGCATGGGGCGAATGAAATTGTTGAGATTATTTCTTGTGATACAATCGCTTACCGTCGCCGTATGCTGCAGGAATGATCCCCAATTCGCCGTATCGGCATTGAGGATCATACCGAAGGAGGCACGGGTTCACTTCAAATTTGTACGGGCTGTGAATATCATTGATGATGTGTGCCATGAAACATAGAATTGCAGGGTGTGTACTAAAGTGTGTACTTGGGGTGGAGACGAGGGGGTATGGCTTGGATTTTCGGTATCGCCAAAATGCATTTTGGCGCCCTCGGGCGTATCCTCCCTGCGTGCCGTTCACTTCCTGCAGCGCGACGCCCTAAAAACACTCCCCCGGAGTGTTTTTGCCTGTCGTACCGACATAGGCACGGGCTTTCGAGCCCCCTTAAAATTCGTCTCCGTCAAAAAGAAGAGGCACCCCAAAGGGGTGCCTCTTCTTTTTGGTGGAGACGAGGGGGCTCGAACCCATGACCTCTCGGATGTGAACCGAACGCTCTGACCAACTGAGCTACGCCTCCGTTTGCTTGATTATTATACACCCCGCGCCCTGCCTTTGTCAAGGCTTTTTCTCCGACAATTTCGGCGGAATCGTGAATTTTTCTTGACATGCGGGCGAAATGTGTTATAATAGTAGAATAGGATAAATGTCACGCTTCGGCGGATGGCCGAAGGAAAGGATAGACCATGATTCAGAAGATTAAAGGTACGTTTGATATTATGCCCGAGGAGATCCCGACCTGGCGGTTTATTGAGGAGACTGCCCGTGCGGTTGCGACGCGCTACGGCTTCGATGAAATCCGCACGCCGACCTTTGAGGCGACCGAGCTCTTCCGCCGCGGTGTCGGTGATACGACCGACGTGGTGCAGAAGGAAATGTACACCTTCCTTGACCGCGGTGACGAGGGGCGCAGCATTACCCTCCGTCCCGAGGGAACGGCATCGATCGCACGTGCCATCATCGAGCACGGCCGCTGTTCGGATGCGATGCCCCTCAAGCTGTTCTACATCATCAGCTGCTTCCGCTGTGAGGCGCCGCAGGCCGGCCGTTCGCGCGAGTTTTATCAGTTCGGCACCGAGCTTTACGGCACCGAGACCCCTGCCGCCGATGCGACCAGTATTGCGGTAGCCGACGCGCTTCTGCGCGAGCTGGGACTTTCCAACATCAAGCTGCACATCAATTCGATCGGCTGTCCCACCTGCCGCCCCAACTATCGCGCGGCGCTGGTGGAGTACTTCTCGGCACACGAGGAGGAGCTCTGTGAGACCTGCCGCGGCAGACTGAAGACCAATCCGCTCCGCATTCTCGACTGCAAGTCGCCTATCTGCCACAAGATTGCCGAGGGTGCACCCCGCACGCTCGATCACCTTTGCCCCGACTGCGCGTCTCACCACAAGGGTCTGACCGAGGCGCTTGATGCGCTTGGCATCAAGTACGAGGTGGACACCGCCATTGTGCGCGGACTTGACTATTATACCCGTACCGTCTTTGAGTTCATCGCCGAGGGCATTGGTGCGCAGAGCACCGTCTGCGGCGGCGGCCGTTACGACGGACTTACCGAGCAGATCGGCGGGCCCCGCCTGCCCGGTATCGGCTTTGCAATGGGCATTACCCGCCTGATCATGGCCATGGAGGCCGCCGGCATTACCGTGCCCGGCAAGAACCCGCCCAAGCTTTATATCGCCGCGCTCGGCGAGGTGGCATCGCTCAAGTCTCTCTGCCTGGCAGAGCAGCTGCGCAACCGCGGGCTTTATGTAGAGTGTGATCTGGTTGGACGATCCCTCAAGGCGCAGATGAAGTACGCCAACAAGATCGGCGCCGACTACACGCTGATCCTCGGGGACAATGAGATCGAATCGGGCCGTGCAATGCTCCGCTCGATGAAGGACAGCACGCAGGAAGAAATTTCGCTCGATTCCCTCGCCGAAGCACTGGGGGCATAAACAGGATTCTCTAACAATGGATGTGGAGAAAAACAAACTGCCCAAACGAAAGGAAATTCGCCTGAAAACCTACGACTATGCATCCCCCGGGGCATATTTTGTGACTATATGCACGCGAAAAGATGCTCCGCCGATGTGGAGTGAGACGAACGATGAATGCACTTCCTCCGTAGGGGCGACCTGTGGTCGCCCGCGCGAAACAAATTCACTTTCTTCCATCGGCAGAATTGTGGAGCGGGAAATACAGCACCTCGATACAGTTTATCCACACGTTCGGCTTGACCGATATTGTATTATGTCTGATCATCTTCATCTGATTGTGCGCATCTTGCCCGATAGTGGCGGGCGACCACAGGTCGCCCCTACGCTTGGACGTATTGTTCAGCAGTTTAAAGGGAGGGTCACAAAGTCGATTGGCTTTTTGATTTGGCAGAAATCCTTTTATGAGCGTATTATTCGAAACGAAAAATCATACCTCGAGATAAGCCAATATATAGAAAATAATCCGCTTTATCGAGAATTGAGTCGCATATCCTCAAACTTAGATATAAAACAGGAGTAACAAACATGGCAGAACTTCTTACCAAACAGGACAAGCGCACCTGCTATTGCGCTGAACTCTCAAAAGCCAACCTCGGGCAGACCGTATGCGTCATGGGCTGGGCACAGCGCCAGCGTGACCTCGGTCAGCTGATCTTTATTGACCTGCGCGACCGTACCGGTATTGTGCAGCTTGCCTTTGACGATGCGACCGACCGTGCCGTCTTTGACAAGGCTTTCTCGGTTCGTGCCGAATTTGTTCTTTGTGCACACGGCGTTGTCCGTGCCCGCGGCGAGGGTGCGATCAACCCCAACATCCCCACCGGTGAGATCGAGGTTGCCGTGACCGAGCTGAAAATTCTCTCGGCCGCACAGACCCCTCCCTTTGAAATTTCGGACAGTGCAAAGGTCAGCGAGTTGACCGCCCTCAAGCACCGTTATCTCGACCTGCGCCGTCCCTCGCTCCAGCGCAACATGATGATCCGCCAGGAGATCTCCCGCGTGACCCGCGAGTACTACTACGAAAACGGCTTCATTGATATCGAGACCCCCATGCTGGTCAAGCCCACCCCCGAGGGAGCGCGCGACTATGTGGTTCCCTCCCGTATCCACAACGGCTCCTTCTACGCGCTTCCCCAGTCGCCGCAGATTTACAAGCAGCTGCTGATGCTTGCCGGCTTCGACCGCTACATTCAGCTTGCCCGCTGCTTCCGCGACGAGGACCTGCGTGCTGACCGTCAGCCCGAATTTACCCAGATTGACCTTGAGATGTCCTTTGTGACCGAGGACGACATCATGGAGATGAACGAGGGCTTTGTTGCCCGTCTCTTCCGTGAGGTGCTCGGTGTGGAAATCCCCCTGCCGCTGCCCCGCCTGACCTTCCGCGACGCTATGGAGCGTTACGGCTCGGATAAGCCGGACACTCGCTTCGGTATGGAGCTGCAGAATATCTCTGACCTCGTTGCTTCGAGCGGCTTTGCCGTATTCTCGGGCGCGGTTGCCGACGGCGGATCTGTTCGCGCGATCGTTGCAAAGGGCGCGGCAGCCAAGCTCAGCCGCAAGGAGATCGACAAGCTGACCGAGCATGCCCGCGGTATCGGTGCCAAGGGTCTGGCATATGTCCGCTGGGTAGACGAAGCGCCGAACTGCTCCTTTGCCAAGTTCATGGCAGAGGGTGAGCTTGAGGCGATCCTCGCCCGCATCGGATGCGAACGCGGTGACGTTGCACTGATCGTGGCCGACAAGGACAAGGTTACGCTCCCCGTACTCGGCGCACTCCGCCTGATTGTGGCAAAGCAGCTTGACATGATTCCCGAGGGCTATAATTTCCTCTGGATCACCGAGTTCCCCTTCTTCGAGTGGGACGAGGAATCCCAGAGCTGGGTGGCCATGCACCATCCTTTCACCATGCCGCTGGATGAGTGCCTTGACTATATCGATACCGACCCGGGCAAGGTTCGCGCGAAAGCCTATGACCTTGTACTCAACGGCGTTGAGATTTCCTCCGGTTCGATCCGTATCACCGATGTTGAGCTTCAGCAGCGGATGTTCCGCCGCCTCGGCCTTACCGACGAAGAGATTTCCCGCAAGTTCGGCTTCCTCGTCGACGCATACCGCTACGGTGCGCCTCCGCACGGCGGTGCCGCGCTCGGCCTTGACCGCCTTGCCATGATCATGTGCGGCGCGGACAGCCTCCGCGACGTCGTCGCCTTCCCCAAGATTCAGAACGCCTCCGAGCCGATGTCTGCCTGCCCTGCCCCTGCCGACCCGAAAGCATTGGTGGAGCTCGGCATCAAGCTCGCCGACCCCGAGGCATAAATAAAAAAAGAAGAAGGACGCCCTCTCTGCTCTGCATTCTTAGCGGAGAAAGCACGAACACCACCAAGAATTTTTTCTTTGGTGGTGTTTTTCTATTGGCGGTAGCTTTCCAAAGCCTCCCTCCAAGAGGGAGGGGGCCCGCGGCGGGGTTTCCCGAAACGAATGAAATGAGTTTTTGGGGTTCTCGCGTTGGCGGTGGAAGGAGCCTGCGTGACTTTTGGGTTTTGATAAACTTTATTGTAACGCGCTCTCCCTCAGTCGCCTTCGGCCCGGGTCGCAAGCACAGCTTGCTCCCCGCTTTGGCTAAAAATATGCCACCGGCATATTTTCTTAACGCGTCGCGCCCTCCCGGAGGAAGCCTTTGTACGTCATACCTCTGCGGATAGTGGGTTCGGGCTTCTGCCCGATTATGCGCGGACTGCCACGCGCTATGCTTGCCCCGGACGTAAGCGTCGGGAAAG